>JACCUI010000044.1 GCA_013811945.1 Pyrinomonadaceae bacterium
AACTCTGTCGAGCAGGCCTGCTTGGTGCACTATAGCGGACATAGTGGTATAGTTCCCGGTCGATCACTGGTGACATCTGGACTGTTTTCCCCCTCCGTCCTCTTGCCATTCTGTTGCTCGTTCCATCCCCCTTTTAAAAGGATAGACTGCAAAGGAACTTAGGAATTGAAAATCTTACTCTATAACCCTGATAACGGCGTGACGCGTAACTTCATGCCGCATCTCTGGATGTTTTTACTGCAATCGCTCACTCCCCCCGAGCACCAGGTCCTGTTAGTTGATGGAAACGCAAAGCCTCTGACTGAAGAGGAGTTGGTGCAATTTATACGGGACGAAGAGATTGGGTTAGTAGGAATTGGTGCGATGACCCGGATGGTGGCCAGGGCCTACCGGATGGCCGATGCCATTCGCGCAGTGGGAGTGCCGGTCGTTATGGGTGGTCCCCATGTGACAGAAGCAGCAGATGAAGCGCTCGGCAGAGACGGCGGTCCGCGACATGCGGACGCGGTCGCCTTAGGTGAGGCTGATGAGACTTGGCCCAGAATCGTTGCTGATGCCGCACGAGGGCAGCTTAAAGAAGTTTATGAGCCCGTCGATGAGACCGGAAAAGAACGCAAGCCAAGTTTGACTCCGTATCCGTCTATCCCCTGGGAGACACTCGACCTCGATCAGTTCAACCTGGTTCCGAAAATAGCGCGTTCGTTTCTCGAGCGACACGGGGCCGGCTGGGGAACGTTCCACATGGTGCCCATCGAATCGGGACGGGGTTGTCCCTACGGCTGCGAGTTTTGCACGGTCACAGGATTCTTTGGGGATTCGATTCGCTTTCGCACAAATGAAAGCGTAGTCGACGAACTCCTGCGGCTAAAGATGCGCGCGCGCAAAAATCTTGGTCAGATAGCCGTCTTTTTCATAGATGATAATTTTGCAATAAATATCAAGCGCACGAAGTCGCTTCTCAGAGACATTATTGCCGCCGGTGCCCAGCTCCCCTGGACTGCGCAGATTAGTGCCAACCTCTTGCGTGATGAAGAGCTGGTGGATCTAATCTCCGCTTCGGGTGGAAGGTGGATATTTATCGGGATGGAATCAATCGATCCTGCCAATCTTGCGGACGTGAATAAGAACTTCAATAAGCCCGGCGAGTATGCCGCCGTGCTTGAGCGCCTCTCAAAACGGAACATCTACGCGATCACGTCTTTCATCTTTGGTATGGATAACGATACGCCCGGGGTGGCGGACCGAACGCTGGGGGAGATCGCCAATTGGCCTCCGGTGCTGCCCGTCTTCGGACAACTCACAGCGTTTCCAGGTACGCCGTTATATGCCAGATTGGGAG
Source organism: Pyrinomonadaceae bacterium (assembly GCA_013811945.1). Classification (GTDB taxonomy): domain Bacteria; phylum Acidobacteriota; class Blastocatellia; order Pyrinomonadales; family Pyrinomonadaceae; genus PSRF01. The sequence continues at coordinate 1,340 of JACCUI010000044.1, forward strand.
CCGCGGGCCGAATGACTCGTCCCCGTCACTGGATGGATTTCGCACCGTTTAAGATGGCTCACACTCCGCTGAAGATGACCATTGAAGAGGCCCAAATGGAAGTGGATCAGGCCTGGAGAACGTCCTACAGCGCTGAGAGCAACCAGAAAGCTCTACAGTCAATCGCCGACCGGAGGATTGATGACAGATTAATGCACCTGATTGCCCGCTTGTTTTTCCGAGGCATTTATTTCCCCCAGTTGACCAAACGCGACTGGACCAAACTGGTGGCTCAAAATAGACGCCCCGTTTGGAAGCTCGCCAGGGAAGCCTTCAGTTTGTATCGAGCGTCTCGCAAGAATGATCGCCGGGCCGAAACGCTCACTAGGCCCCTCCAATCCTAAAGTGGTTGACCTCTATCAAAGCCATCGAGCAAAGCGGTAAACGATCCTGTCGGGGGCCTTCGAGTTGACAGGGATCGGTGATCGAATCGATGTAGTGGAGGTCGATACATTGTTGACGTCATCAGGCGACGCCTTAACTCACGGCTCTCTCCCAAGTTAAGGTCGAAGGCGTGCTCCTCAGTAACCTTTAATTCACCATCGTCTAAGCCTTGGGTATACCACTCACAGCATCTAGAAAATTCTTGCTAGTTCCGTCGTGTTCATCTTGGTTACTATCGAAGGGCCACGCTGCCGCTTTTTCGGCGCCAAGCGGGCCGAAGTGCAATGAAAAATTCACCGTTTTGTCCTGATACAAAATAGATGGGATGCATCTTTACCCCAGCTATGAAGGCGCGTATTGGTGACTTACCAAGCACTTACGCACGCCCTAGATGGTGACAGACAACCAACGTTTAACGCATAAGGCGGTAGAAGATTAATTAAGCACAGTAACTTCCCCTTATGAAATTCTTTACACGCGGCAATCTCCTTCGTCCATTCGGGTCGAAATGCACTGCGGTTCTCTCCCTCGCTCTCGTGGCCCTTATTGCCCCATTCTCCGCTCCCAATGCTGCTCAATCATCGGGCATCACCTTTCGCGCTTCGGCGACTGCTAGCAACTGCAACACCGTGACCTCTATACGATCATTAAACCCGTTGGCACCGCTAAGTGGCGACGTTCTGCCTAAGCCCTTCTCTTCTTAGCTCGTCAGTCGTTGAGGACCGCCAGGTCGAGCTGGCGAAGGCGCTCGGGGTCAGCCACCACGTCGATTTCGACGATCTTCCCGAGTGTGATCGTGAAGCGGAGTACCATCAGGAGCCGCCCACGCGGAGCCACGACGACTCCCACGGCTCCGTTCACGAGCGCCGGCTGTGCGGCTCGAGCTCCCCCCTTGGCCGCTCTATTGGCCACGGCCGCCGCACCGCGGATCTCCGTCGATGCGCTCGAAGGCACGGCTGCGCGGTCGGCTCGAAGCACGAAGTCTGGGTCGAGCACCTCGAGAAGCGCGTCGAAGTCACCGCCGCGCGCGGCAGCGAGGAAGGCGTCGACAACTTCTCGCTGGCGGGTGAGATCGGCGTCGGGAACCGTGGCTGCTCCCTGCACTCTGCGGCGTGCGCGACTCGCGAGCTGCCTTGCCGCGGTGGAGGAGCGCCCTACGATGGGAGCGATCTCGTCGAAGGGCACCGCGAACATGTCGTGCAGCACGAACGCGAGCCGCTCGGCGGGAGCCAGCGTTTCGAGTACCACGAGCAGCGCGAGACCGACCGAATTGGCCAGTAGTGCTTCGTGCTCGGGGTCGATCCCGTGCTCGCGGCTCGCGATCCGCTCTGGCACGTGCGCGCCCAAGGGCTCCTCGCGCCGCGACTTGCGCGAGCGCAGGATGTCGAGGCACACTCGTGCGACGACCGTCGTCAGCCATCCGCCTAGGTTCTCGACGTCTTTAGTGTCGGAGCGGCTGAGTCGGAGCCACGCTTCCTGGCCCGCAAATTATGTCTTAATGCCTTTCAACGATCCTGGCGTCGGACCGATGACAGTAACCGATAACCCTCAGACCTTCAAAGATGCGATCAACGGGCTGACCGCCAACGAGGGCGGCGATTGCCCCGAACTTCCGAACACCGCTCTCGTTCAGGCCATTCCTGCAATGGACGGCGGTGATATCATGGTGTTCACTGACGCAGCACCAAAGGACAGCGTTCCTCAGGGCAACTTTGCTCGAGGATTGGCCGATGAAAATGACGTCACGATTACTTACATGTTATCCGGAAGTTGCTCGCCACTTGACCCTTCCTATTACCGAATGGCCCGCGAAACGGGGGGACAGGTCTTTGGCATTACGCCAAGTGAGGCGGATGACGCGGTAAAGCTGGCAGACTTTCTGACTCGACCCGATCAAGTCAGCATGCTTTGGATAGAGGATATTCTATCGGGAACGGCCAAAACGTATCCGATCCCGGTGGACTCGACGACGCCTCGAGTAACATTTGCAGTCAACGGGACGAATAACGTAACGGTAAAACGGCCTGACGGCACAGTCGTGCTGGCGACCGACGCGGACGTTACCGCTATCCCCCTGCCCGGTGGAGCCATTCTCTCGATTCTTAATCCTGCCCCCGGAGCGTGGAACATAATTGTCAACGGCTCCGGTGGTTTCTCCGTGAAGGTCTCAGGAGAAAGCAAGTTGGACTTTAAACCATTTCAGTTCGTTAGGAGTGGCGGCGATCCCGCGCACGAAGGAGATTTCGCTATCGATGGATCCCCGCTTATCGGTCAAGTCAACAAAGTCGACGCGCTGATATCATCTGATGAAGTTGTCTCAGCCCAATTTGAATTGCGTACTGCCGCCGGAGCTGTTCTGGAAACCCTTACCCTCGAAGAAATCCCCACGCTCGAAGGTTTGTACAAGGAGTTCTATGGCGACGTCACAGTTCCGAATAGCTCTTTCCTGGTTTATGCGAAAGGAGTCGACGCCGCTGGCAATGATTACCAGCGCGTGTTTCCGGGTGCTTTCATGCCGCAGGCAGTCGAGATAATTGTCCCCACACCGCCCGACCTCCATCCCGGTGAAACAGCCAGCTATACGATACAAGTTAAGAATCTCGGCGCTACAGATTCATTCGAACTTTCCGGAAGAGATTCATTTGGGTTCCCGGGATCCGGTAGCCTTTTCATTAACAGCGTAAGCCCAACTTCATTTACGCTCGCCACGAACGAGACGATCAACGTAACGGTAGAGCTGCAGCCACCGCTAGATACGCCCCAGGGCCACATCGAAACATTGTCATTTGCTGTGAGGAGCACTGGCACGTCGGGCGCAGCTAATTATGCGAACGTGAAGGTGGGGGTCACGCTGGGACTGAACACAGAACTCGGTTTCGTCACGCCCAGGGTCGTTGTTGGCGATCCCGATTTCCTGATCGAACCTAATGAGATTGCAGCTCTCAGCGTCCAACTGCTAAATAAGGGGGCCGCCCCTATTTCTAACGTTGTCGCAACGCTGACGCCGGAAACACCGGGAGTGACAATTACTTCGGGAACGTCCGCGTATTTTGATCTTCCGCTATCGAGTGCGACTAGCCTGCCCACGGGCAGTGGCTTGAATCGCACACCTTACACATTTGTCATTACCGACGCGGCGGTGCAATCAATCAAGTTCGCCCTTTCAGTAACGTACTCCGGAAGTCTCGCTCCACAAATGCTCTACTTTAATGTGTTAACTACTCTCCCGGGCCCGCCACTGAGCTTTAGTTACACCGGGCCGCCGGTGGCGATACCAGACGGGAACGTCGACACTGACGGCCCGCCAGTTAACATCCCGATCACGGTCACTGGTGTTACAAGTACCATCGCCGACCTTAACTTCCGGATTGACGGAAGCCTGTGTACATCGGCAGCAAGAGCGACCACCGTTGGTATCGACCACACATACGTGGTGGATCTAGTCGTTAAACTAACCTCGCCTCAAGGCACGACAGTTACTTTGATCGACGGGGCAGGCGGCGGCGTCAATGACGGCAACAACTTCTGCCAGACAGTACTTGATGATGAGGAAGGACTTACACTAATTGATCTCATTCTTCCGGTAGGTCCGCCACCATTGGGGCCACCGTATTCCGGTACCTTCATCCCGGAATACCCGCTGGCCGCTTTCAAGGGTGAGAATCCAAACGGTACGTGGGTCGTCACCGTGATCGACAGGTTTGCTGGTGAGACTGGCAACGTGCGTGCTTTTTCGCTGCTCATCACAAGCTATTAATCGGTCGGCCACATTGAGCGTTATCAGTCTAGTGACGACCGGCTAAAATAGTTTCCTCTTATGCGAGTCGTGCAGACTTCGCCACAGTCCTGCACGACTTGCTGTCCCGCGTTGACAAAAGAAGCCTTGGTCCAGATAAAGGACTTGCGATGTTGACGCGTTGGTAGTCCAATAGGAAGCTTCCGCATGGTTAAAGATCCTAAGACTTCGCCAGCTCGCGCGAGGCTTTTTTGGGTTCCGGCCGCCCTGGCTCTATTGATCCCGCCAGCCCTGCTCTCTTTAGCCCTGTTATTACATTACACGGGGTCGCACAGCATTGCCCCGCCAGTCATGAATCTTGTCTTCTTCTCTTCATTCATTTGTATATTCATAAGTCTCATAGTGGTTTTGATCGCGCTAGTGCTGTGGGTCTTTAGTGTTGTTGAGTTTAAGCACATTCGTCTCGCCGCGGAGCTCGCACTCTTGGGCTTTGTAACAAACTGTTTCGTTTTTTATTTTGTCTTGTATAAGTTTTATCGGCCTCATTGACACTGGTGTGCTCTCGAGGCCGGTACTGTCCGATGCCACTATCAGAACTATGCGTTCGAAAAATCGAAACGCCACGCGACTATGAAATTAATCTTCAGCTTCAACCTTTGCGCTTTGTTAATCTCGGGCAGCTTTGTGGCCAGCGTCTCGACGCAATCAGAGCTGACCGCACAGGGTGCTTCGTCGTTGGCCAAAGATGGCAAGACGAGCGCAATGCCTGGAGAGTCAGAGTGTGTTAGAAAGGCGGAACTGAGACGTCGATTTCTCGCTGACACGGCTACTAGAGTTGTACGTCCCGCGCTGATGCATGCATCATCGCTGGGGCGGATCCAGACAGTGCGAGCTTTGTTGAAAAGAGGCGTTCCTGTGAATAAGAAGGACGCGATTGGCGTCACAGCTTTGATGCTTGCTGCGGAAGCGGGGCACGTCGAGGTCATCAAAGCCCTACTCGTTGCCGGTGCTGACCCGAATGCGGCAGGAGGTATCGCTCATGGCCCAATATTCTCCGTCATGACGATGGCAATGAACAGCAGCAACAAGAACCGGATGGAGGTGATAGATACGCTAATCGCTGGAGGTGCAAGGATGAATCCTGCGGGAGGGTCTCCTGTTGCTCCTCTGGTTTATGCAATAGAAGGATGCGATGTGGTGATGATAACGGCGCTGCTGAAAAGGGGTGCTGATGTGAACTGGAACGGCGGCGAACCTTTAGTCGCGGCAGTCACTAACGCTTATCCCGAGGTAGAAATCGTCAAAGTTTTGCTTGCTGCGGGCGCCGATCCAAATCTACCAAGAGTCAGCGTTGGAGGCGACGAAATAACTCTAGTTTCAATGTTAGAGCAGAAAATGAAGTTGTCGCGGGACGATGGCGGAAAGACGAGAGATGATTATCAAGAAGAAATAGTGCGGCTGCTCAAAAAAGCCGGCGCTAAGACGCTAAAGTGAGTTGTTAAGGCCGTTGACGATTTACAATTTGGTGACTTCAACTTGGCTTTCAGTCCCCGCCTGGATCTCAGAGCTATGCGCCCTCCTCCGTGACGTAGGGCGTGACCTAGGTCTATCACAACTCCTCTAACTATTTCCGAAGTTGGACGCGGTTTAGAACTAGCCGTCGACTATTTTCAAGGTGGAAGCAATAAGTTGCCAAAGGCGGCAGAGTATTGCTTCAAGTTACAGGTTGGACGGTGCAGCATAGAACTAGCTTGGCTGGGAGGCAGGGATTCGAACCCCGATAGGCGGATTCAGAGTCCGCAGTCCTACCGTTAGACGACCTCCCAACAGGAAAATCAATGTACGTGTAAGAAGGTTTTTTTGTCAACCGCATGCCCATGGAGCCCGGCGCCGCCCCGTGAAGCGTTAATTGTGAATCGCAAATCCGTAAAACATTATCGGTTTCTCGAGCGAATTGGTCCAACATACCCCTTCGCCCGATTCCGTTTTACCACTGCTTTAGGACTGACAATTCACTATTCGCGAATTAACACTTGTTCATTCCGCAGGATCGGGGCACAATAGCAAGCACTCACTCGCTAGCGCCCAACGGCGACCAACGAAAAACCGTAGCCTCCCACGTTCGATAGCTAAACAGACCAACCGCGAGGATGTCGATGATTGAACGACAGAGCCAGACTGCAGCAGTTGATAACGAAGACCAATTACGTGCGCGTGTTGCTGATTGCGAAGCAAGATTAGAGGCCATTGCGGAGCTGGTTGCCCGCGTGCGTCACGAAATCAACAACCCGCTAACGGGGGTACTGGGACAATCTCAGCTGCTACTGCGCGAAGAACTGAACGATAAGGCGCGAAAGCGCACGCAGACAATAGAAGATCTGGCTATCCGGATTAGGGATATCGTGGCGCAGTTACGGCCAGTGCAGCGTGAGCCCGATGCCGGTAGCGATGTAAACCGCGAACCGGAATAAGCCTGGCGAAACCAATTCTTTCCTCAACGGGACTTTACGACTGCCTGGCCGTTTACGAAGACGTCGTAGCGTTTGCCGGCCGGGATGAATGCGTCTTCGCCCCGCTTAAAACCGTGCAACAGTGCCACCGGCGCAATAAGCGGCAGCAGTGCGCCGGTGAGGATCATCTTCGTGGCCACTTTAGCAGCCTTGCTATCGCCTCTCAGACGTTCCTGAACCGTTCGCAGCGGAACCTGTGAGCCATCTACAGCCGTGACAGTCTGCATCGTCCAAACAAGCAGACCTGCCTTGCCAAAGTGCCCTCCTCGCTTGGCCTTCTCGATACGCCCCGTCGCGGTTGCACCTTGCTCAATCACCGTGACGCCATCGATCTTTATCGGATTTATCACGCGAAAACTGATCTCGTCATTCGGTTTGAACTCCTTTGAGTTGATGGTGTAAGGCGCCTCGATCTCTATGAGCGTGCCGTCGGGAATCTGAGATGGTTCAATCCGCTGAGGCTCAGCAGATCCGGGCATTCCCGCTTTTGACAGCCTTACTGCTTCGACCATCGCGGCAATGACCTCGTCCGGAACGCCACCGGTTGTTAACCTCTGCAACTCGGCGGGCGAACCTCGTACGCACAAGGGGACGTCTTGATCTTGGCAATAATAACTTTGGGGGTGAGGTTCGCTTTAGCGAGAACGAGAACATCCTGATTGGTGAGAGGAATGGCCGTGGTTTCCGACCGGTGCAGGTCATTTCTGGCAACGCTCTGGCCCGTCACCACTAAAAATGTCCACGGCAGCAATAACAAAACGGCTAAAAGCAACGAGATTGGGCGGATCATGATGTGGAACTCCAAATGGGAGGTTGAATAGCAAAGTGCAATTGGCAATCACAATGCCAATCGAGACTACTAGATACAAGGTGGCTCAGCCGACTCCGCCCTGTACCGCGATATCAAATCATAATTGAGAATGTAAAGCCCTGGGATTGTGACGCTTCGATCAGTGTCACAGGAATGTACTTTGGCGCGCGCGGGCAGAGTTTAGACGGCGAGGGTGTAAGGCCCTTCGGGTTCATTTAGACCCGGCAACTTTCCCTAGAGCCTTCGACTCTTGATTTTCAGCGAGAATCAGTACGGATGGGGTACTGCGAGGATCCGGTTAGGCTAGACAGAAATTACGTGTTCCTCGTGATCTTCTACCAGATACGGGGTCACAGCCACAGGCTTGATGACGGCGTCTTCCGCTAAGACGGCCTGGATAATTGGGAGACTGAGCGAATGCTTTCTGGAAATCCCGGGAACGTCGTGACCCGCGGCGTACACAGCATGGCGTCCGTTCTCTTCATACCACTCGGCGAGGTTTGCAGTCTTGTGCATGTTTTCGATAATCTGCCGCCAACCCACGCCGGTGTTATAAGCACAGAATGAAATCTCGCCTTCCTGCGTGCCATAAGGGATCACGCACATTTCAGTGCGGCGAAAATCGTAGTTGAAGAGATCCTGAAACCACATGCCTTCGACGCAGAGTACTCGCCAAACATCGTTCGGGTCGTCGGCCTTCTCAGCCTTCATGCGATCGTTGCGATCGGAACTGGAGTTCGTCGAAGAAGGCTTGAAAAGGTTGAGTATCTGAGAGATCGGAAAACCTTCTGGTGCGCGTTCAGCATTGAAGCTGCGCAGAATTGCCATGCCCAGTTGGGCATAGGAAAGTTTCTTTCCTCGAGCCGTGTCTGTGATGACCGCGACGTCCTTCATGAATTGCTCGTAATCGAAAAACTCAAAGAGGGATTTAAACTCGCCCGTCTTGCGATTTACGACCATCAACGTAAAGATGCCGCAGTTTGGATGGCAGTTACACGATGACCAGCCCCAGGGCGCATCAGCTCCCTGCAACATATCCATCACACTAGTGAAAGCCGAGTAAGAGGAGAGCGGGTACCAGTCGCGCAAAGGCTGTAACTGCCCGCCGAGCTGGTCTTTCAAATCGTGAGTCATCCCCGCGAGGGTGTAGCGCTGCTTGATACGCAGTTCGTCGGAAATGTCTTCATCACGACCAGTGAAGGAGACCGGTTGAAAGGCAATCGTCTGGACCTTGTCAATGTTTTTGGCCGCGAACTCAACAATCTGTCCGATTCCGTCGTTGTTAATCGTGTTGACGATTGTGGTAACGAGCGTAACTTTGATGCCCACACTCGCCAGATTTTCAATGGCCCGCAGTTTTACGTCAAAGAGGTTTCCCACTCCGCGATGCTTGTTCTTTTCTTCGCTGACACCATCAAACTGCAGATAAACGCCGTGCTGGCCGGCAGCTTTGGCAGCTTTGCAAAACTCGATGTCTTCGGCGAAACGAATACCGTTAGTCGCTGCAAGAATTCGATAGAAACCAACCTTCTTAGCGTAGGCGACCGCTTCGAGATAGTAAGGCGAAAGCGTTGGCTCGCCGCCGGAAAAAAGAATGATGATCTGGCGTTTTGGTTTGAATGAGACCGCTCGATCGAGAATTGCCCTGGTATCTTCGAAGGTTGGCTCGTGCACATAACCAACCTGGTTGGCATCCATGAAGCATGGATTGCACATCATGTTGCAGCGGTTGGTAAGGTCGACAGTCAAAACGGCGCCCCGCCCAAATTTGATATTCGAAGTTCCGTGACGATGAATGGCCGCATCTTCCGCCGCTCTAAAGTCGCGTCCAAAGAACAAAGATTCAATTCGTTCGAGAAACGCCGGGTCGGTAGCCATCACGTCGTCAAACTGCCCGTGTTTTGAACAAGTTTTACGCATGATGACGTTGCCATTCTCTTCCAGAATGGATGCTTTTATTTCGCCTGGATGTTTATGCATCAAGGTTTCGAGCGCCGTTTCGCCGCTGATGACGGCGTTGCGAACTTCCTTAACGCAGGTGGGACAAAGGCTATCCGTCTCGCGGGGGAATCCAAGTGGCGGAGAGGTTCGTTCATAGGACTTCAGAAGAGGAGCAGGCGCCCAGTTGGGACTGATGGCTTCGCCTTCCGGAAGTCGACGGTTGACTGACTGAAAAGCCTTCCAGGCTACGTCCGAAAGATTTGAGAGCAGCTTGGAGCTCTTAACGCCGGATAGCTTGCCCTTCTCGGATTCTCCTCTGCGAAACTGATCACTAAACAAGTAGCCTTCTCCTCATAGGCACCTCGCCTTCGCTGTGCCTCAATAACGTTAAAATCAATTGTTACTTAGAATAAAGCTGCGGTTCCAGTCAAGAGTACCTGTCCGCAGCCGCGCCATGATAGTTGGTCTGGTGTGGCATGGCAAGGCTAAAGAGGGCGATTCTTGGCAGTTGGCCCAAATATCCAGCCGTTACAAGGACCCCACCCGATAAAACCAGGGTTGCGTATTTGCGCTGATAATTCATTTTCATTGCCTCTAACGCCGGAAATCGGATAAGGTGCGACCAAACGACAGGTTCATATGAACGAAGCAGGAAAAGTGAAGACAGTTGAGCAATTGGCCGCCCTGATCGGCGGCCGCGTCTCAGGGGATGCGCAGACTGGTATCGACTATGTTGCAAGCGTCGGATCCGCAAGTGCCGGGGCCGTAGCTTTTGTTGAGGATCAAAAAGCCTTAGAGAGTGCGCAAGACTGTGCCGCATCGGCTCTAATAGTGCCTGATGGTTCTGGCGAACGCGCTCGCAAGATTGCTCAGAAAGTACCAGCCATAATTGAAGCGTCGAAGCCGAAACTTGCCTTTGCTCTAATCGGTACGATCCTGCATCCGCGAAAACTGCGCGAGCCCCTAATTCATCCAACCGCGGTTGTTGCCCCTGGAGCGAACATTGCGTTGACCGTTTACATTGGCCCACACGTCTCTATCGGCGAGAACTCGACCATAGGACCGGGCACCAGAATCGAAGCGGGCGTGGTAGTCGGTGACAACGTAGCCATCGGAATCGATTGTGTGTTGCATCCCAACGTCACGCTCTACGATGAAGTCACAATTGGCGATAACGTTGTCCTGCATGCCGGAGTCTGCGTTGGCGCAGACGGCTTCGGTTATGTGCGCGACGATGTGGGTTACCACAAGTTTCCACAGATCGGCACGGTAGTTATCGAAGATGATGTAGAACTGGGAGCATACAGCTGCGTCGACCGAGCCGCGTTGGGACAAACACGTATTGGCCGTGGGACTAAGATCGACAATCTTGTACACGTCGGTCACAACTGTAACATCGGCGAACGGGTTGTCATTGCCGCGCAAACCGGGATCAGCGGCAGTGTGATTATTGAGGACGATGTCGTGATTGGCGGTCAGGTCGGTTTCGGCGATCACGTCCGCGTGCATAGTGGCGCAGTCATCGGCTCGAAGGCGGGAGTGTTGCCGGGCAAAATTGTGCGCCCCGGTGTTTGGTGGGGAATCCCCATTCAGCCGCTTGATGAATACAAGCGACTAAATGCCCATCTGAGCCGACTACCGCAGATGAGAGAAGATATTAAAAAGCTCCGCGCGCGACTTCAAGAATTGGAAGAGAAGCTATCTGAGGGCACACCTTCCCTACCTTAGATAGTCTGAAAAATGGCGTATGATCAACAATTTTCCATATCATTTTGCATTTCTCATTCGTAAGAGGTCGTCTCGATCCGCGATAAGTGATCGTTTTATTAGGCCGGACTTCAGTTAAGCGCGTCGTCCTCTTCTGAATCTCTCAGTTGTTGCGCTTCAAGTGCGGATTAGTGAGTTCTTGCAACGAGAAGTGTCAAATGACGTTTTAAAAATGTCCCCGTTCTACCCTGGTTTTTCATCTTCATTTTATTGGTCATTGGGCACTATTTATCGCTCGGGCCGAGACCGGGGCTTCAGGCGCGTTTACCCGCTCGGGTGTTGACGAAATCAAGTATGCGTTCAGCGGCTCGCCGTGACGCCCCCCTCTCGCCAAGTTGATGGCCGACCTCGCGCAATCGCTTTCGGAGGGTCTGGTTTCGTCGATCATCCAGCAGTAGTATAAACTCCCCCGCAAGTCGCTCGCCGCTCAACTCATCCTGCATTAGCTCAGTCACAATTCGCTCGCCCGCGATCAAGTTTACGAGTCCGTAATGGTCCGTGTTGATTAAGCGTCCCAGGATGTGCCAGTTGATGGGGGACACCTTGTAGACGATGACCATGGGAGTACCCAAAAGAGCGGCTTCCAGGGTCACCGTGCCACTAGCTACTGCGGCGACGTCAGAAGCAGCGAGAGCCTCGCGGGTCTGGTGATGCGCGATCCGTAGCACCCCCGGAAGAGTCGCCGCCGCGCTTCTGGCGGCGATAATCTCTCTTACTTCTTTGGGCGATCGGCTGGGCGCCACGACCACTACAAACTGAACGTCGGGCCGAGAGACAGAAATGAACGCAGCCGCATCCAGCATTTCCGGCAGAATGCGCTGAAGTTCCTTACGTCTGCTCCCGGGAACCAGGGAAATGATCGGCCGTGCGGGATCGAGATCATGAAAGCGGCAGAAATCTTGCCGACTGAAGCGTGCTTCTACCTCCCCGGCGAGTGGATGACCTACAAACTCGACTTGCGTCACTCCCCGTTTGGCATACCACTCACGCTCAAACGGGAGAATCGTCAGCAGCAAGTCGACGTCGCGCTTGATGGTCTTCAAGCGATAAGAACGCCAGGCCCAAAGCTGGGGACTGATGTAGTAGATAACTCTCAGGCCACGCCGGTGAAGCGAGCGCGCTAGGCGTAAATTGAAGTCGGGCCAGTCCACCAGAATCACAGCCTCCGGCTTTCTTTCAATTGCCGCTTGCTTCAACTTGTTGAAGGCTCGCCAGAACTTGGGCAACGCGCGTCCGATTTCAAGTAAGCCGAGAATTGCCAGATCATCGGATCGAATCACTGAATCGACGCCGGCTGCTCGCATCAAGGGACCGGTGGCGCCAAAGACGTCCATCTGACTCTCGGGCGCCGCCTCGCGCAATGCGTGAACGAGTGCTGCCGCATGAGCGTCACCCGAAGGCTCGCCCGCGATGATCATTAGCTTGTGCCGAGTCCGGGGTGTAGCCGTCATGAAGGATCCAATAATATAGGGCTGATCACGGAAAGGAGAAGGAGCAATTGTATGAAGCCAGAAAATGATCCTCCTTTCGGCCACTGTTCGCTGCTTCCCGCTTTTTCGTGCTAGCATCGCCTCGCTTTATAACTAAGGCGCGTGCTCTCTCCCTACTTGACGCAGTGCCCGCCAAACTACGGGAGGTCTCCACTCTCTTTTGCGCCTAGCTTTTTCCTCAAAGCCCATTTTTAGATTCACTCTGTTTGCGCTCGCGACCGCAATCATTAGCATTGCCTCACCTGTGCGCGGGCAACAAACCAATCCCGTCGATCGGAAAGTTACAAACCCCATGACCGACACGCCCAACGTTAACCCCCTCACTCAGGACCAGCCTGTCCGCCCGCGTTCTCCATCGAGGCCAGACGAACCGGCTCAAGCTACTGATAACCTTAAAGTCGACGCGGGCAAACAAACTGTTTCAGGTCCCGAGCACGCTCGCGTTTTCCTTTACGAAGGCAACGTTGATGCGCGTATTGGTACATATCGATTGCAAGCCGATAAGGTAACAGTTTACGAAGCAACAAATAGGGTCATTGCTGAGGGAAACGTCGTCTTTGATCAAGGGGAGCAGCAGAGAATTACCGGCACGCGCGCGGAGTGGAACTACCGGACCAAGACGGGTTTCTTTGTCGATTCTACGGGTTTCACTAACCAGACGCAGGATGGAACCAGGATCTATTTTACTGCGGACCGAGTCGAAAGGATCAGCCTGGATACCCTCGTGGCTACGAACGTTCAGGTGACGGCATGCGACGAAGACGTACCGAAGTGGAGCTTCTATGCGAAGCGCGCGACGATAAAGACCGGAGACCGGGTGCGCGTTTATTCACCACGACTCAGAATCAAGGACGTGCCGATCTTTTATCTCCCGTATGCCTCAGTCTCAATCAAGCAGCGCGATCGCGCGTCGGGTTTTTTGACCCCGACGTTCGGAGGCTCCGGAGAAAAAGGGTTTCGCCTCTCGAATGCCTACTATCAAACGCTGGGTCGTTCGGCAGACGTTACGCTTCGCAATGATGTCTATACTAGCCGCGGTATCGGCATTGGCGCCGATTTGCGCACGCGAGCGAATTCGCGCTCATATTTTAATTTAGGGTTCTATACGGTATTTGATCGCACACTTGGACCAGAGGAAGGAGCCACGCATCCCAATCAAGGCGGCTCGAGTTTTTATGTCGAAGGTGTTCATTATTTCCCAAACGGATTCATTGCCGCGGCGGATGTCAACATAACTTCAAATCTGGCGTTTCGTCAGGTGTTTTCGGACAGCATTCAACAGGCGATTTCCCCCGAAGAGCGTTCTCAGGTCTTTGTTAACAAGAACCACGGCGACTATAGTTTCAATCTGCTGGCGCGAACCCAAGTTACCTCCCTTCCCACCTCGCGTATTCGAATTCGTGAACTACCGGGCATCAGCATCGAAAAGCGACCCTCGCTTCTCAGTTTCCTTAAGAAGCTACCGGTTTATTTTTCCTTTGAAGGCGGCGCCGAAGGCCTGAGCCGAAAAGAGAGCGTTGACGATCCTGTCGCCTTCCGAAACGAAGTGGGTGGCGATCCCATCGTCTCGCCGTCCCTCGTCCAGCGCCTCGACTTCCATCCGCGCGTGGCTTTGCCAATTAATTTTGCCGGCTTTTCCATTACGGCTACTGCGGGGGCGCGAGCCACCTTTTATTCAAACTCGCTGAATCCGACGAACAGAGCAGTGCTGAGCACGAACCTGACGCGAGGGTACGGGGAGTTTGAGTTGGATGTGCGGCCGCCGGCGCTGGCTAAAAACTTTCATCGCGGCAACGGGGTTTTCTTTTTCCGACATGTGATTGAGCCCTACCTCATCTACCGAAAGATTTCCGGCATAAACGAATTCGATCGCCTAATCCGGTTCGATTTCAACGATGCAATCGCCAACACCAACGAGATCGAATTCGGCATTTCCAACCGCTTTTTCACTCGCCGCTCGACGGAGAACGTGAGCAGCGCTGCAGTGCGCGCCACCAGGACCGGTGAAAAAGCACCTCTTTCGAGCCAGCCTTACGAAGCCCTGACGGTTACAGTGCGGGGAAAATATTTCTTTGATCGGTTTTTTGGCGGCGCCTTGATCCCGGGCAGGCGAAATCAGTTTTATCCCATCAACACTCTTTCGGGTTTTAGCTACGGTGGTATCCCCAGACGCTTCTCGCCGCTGAATGTGGAAGCCCGCTATCGACCGCGCAACGATATTTTCGTTGACCTCCGCACGGACCTCGACACACGCGATGGAGGGTTGCGCGCGATTTCGACTACGTTTGGTATTACCCGACCCCTGGTGCAGGCCTTCCAGAGTTTTTATTACACGCGGGCGATTGAGCTGGTTCCCAGCCTGGCTCGATTCGCTGACGCGCGCGGCAACGAGCCCGGCACGCTGCGAGGGTCACAGTGGAGTCCCTCTCTGTTTCTGGGCGACCGTGAGCGTGGTTTGTATGGTGGGGCGTCCTTCTTCTTCGATTTCCAGGAACGGCCGGGACAAGGAAACACTTCACTCATCAGTTCGACGGTCACGGTAGGATATAGCTGGGACTGCTGTGCCGTCACTGCCCAAAATTACACCTTCAACGTTGGAGTTAGACAGGAAAACCGCGTCGTCTTCAGTTTCCGCCTCAATGGAATTGGTACTTTTGGTACCGAGCAGATCGGGCAACGCTCCCGCTAATTCTGCTTCTTACCTTCCCCCGACCTATTGCGATCTGGTACAGTGATTTTGGCTCTCCCACTCCTGCCTCGCAGGATTTAGACCAGGGCGACAATCAACGCTTTAAACTTCGCAATTCTAGAGAAAATCCCACGCCCTTGAGACCCCGGGCCCATGTTCTACAAAAACCCTCGGAGAAAGCTGTGGAAAGAAACTTTAAGTATGTGGCTTTGGTGATAATTGCGGCTCTGATTCGTCGGCCGCACTGCCGCCGGGGGTTCGCCCTGATTTTGACAGTCTTGACTGGCTTGGGTAGCCCGGTCTCCCTGGTCGTGGGGCAGTCCCACGACGATTCGCACGCGCCGTCAGTCAGCGTCTCCGAACAGTCCTTGCTTGCATTGGAGAAGATCGGGCGTAACGAAGATGTCTTCGTAATATACCGCGATGAGAAAGGCGAGTCGGTTTGCCGCAGTGCGACTCCCGATGAGAAACGCAGCCTCTTGAAGCGGGGGAAAGCAGGCCCCACGAGCACCATTTATCCCGGCGGCAAACGACCCTGGAAGGATGAATTTAACGCGTCAGCCCCGGCCGGGACAGAACTCGGCACGCCGCTCTTGCCATCTGCGGGTCTCCGCATTGTCCTCCATGGAACGCAGCAGCTGCAAAATAACCCCACAGCGCGCGATGCTTTCATAGTCGCCGCCAATCGTTGGGAGGCATTGATCTCGACCCCCATCACCGTCGTGCTCGACGTAGACTTCGGCCCGACAATCTTTGGCGAACCTTTCCCCAACCCCAGCACACTCGGTTCAACCAGCTCATTTACCCGATCTTCCCCCCTCTCTACTGTGCGCCAGCAGCTGATTAACAACGCACCCAGGGCGGAAGAGTTGCAACTCTACAACGCGCTCCCCGCGACTGTGCCTGTGGAGCTGAACGGCTCAACGCTCAGTGCTTCACAAGTCCGGATGACGGTGACCACCGCACGAGCGCTGGGACTCAGCCCGGACATTCCTAACCCGGATGCCGTGCCGCCTAACGCTGGCGATGCGGGGATCGGCTTTAACTCCGCGCACTCGTTCGACTTCAATCCGAACGATGGCATTACCTCAGGCGCGCTCGATTTCGACTCGGTCGTCGTTCACGAGATAGGCCACGCGCTTGGTTTCATATCGAATTCCGGCAACGGCGTACCGACGCCCCTCTCAATCTGGGATCTCTTTCGATTCCGCCCCGGCACCGCAAGTCTGGGCACAATTCCTACATCTCCGCGTGTGATGTCTGAAGGTGGTGACCAGATCTTCTTCAACAACCGGACGAACTCCTTCGGCACGATGGAGCTGGGCCTCTCCACGGGCGGTAGCGACGGGGAGGGTGGCGATGGCGCGCAATCGAGTCACTGGAAGGAAGACTCTGGAACGAACCCCTTTATCGGCATCATGGATCCCCGACTGCGTTCGGGCCGGCGCGAAGTCCTTACGGATAACGATCTCAAGGCGCTCGACACCTTCGGTTACACAATTGGCGGTACTGCGCCCCCACCCCCGCCGCCGCCTCCTCCACCGGCGAACGATAATTTTGCTGCGGCAGTGTTGCTGAACAGCTCGTCCGGCTCAGTCACCGGCATAAACGTCGGCGCCACGGGCGAAGCGGGTGAGCCAGACCACGCCGGGGTGACCAGTTCCGGTCGCAAGTCGGTTTGGTATACCTGGACCGCGTCGGGTAGCGGCCAGACCACCTTCAACACCCAAGGGAGCAGTTACGATACCATCTTAGGCATCTACACGGGGGGCTCGGTAAACGCGCTCTCGCTCATCGGATCCAATGATGATGTGGACACCAACGCCGACCTGCTTTATAGCAGTGTCACTTTCGCCGCTGGGGCCGGAACAACGTATCGCATCGCGGTAGACGGCTTTCAGGGAGAGACAGGTAGTATCACGCTCAATTGGACTGGGCCGGCCCCGACGCCCGCGCCAACTCCAACACCGAGCGGCGCTGTTCAATTCAGCGCAATTACGGCTACTGCTACTGAGACTCTAAATGCTACGACGAAGCTTGACCTCACCGTAACTCGCAGCGATACATCCGGCGCGGCCTCGGTCAACTACGCCAGTTCAGACGGGACAGCCAACGAACGCTCAGACTACTTGGCGGCGCTCGGCACGCTCCAATTCCAGGCAGGCGAGGCAACGAAAACTATCGCTGTCTTCATTGTCGACGACTCCTTCGGGGAAGGTGCAGAAACCTTCAACGTCACTCTGAGCAACGCCCTCGGCGTCTCGCTCGGCGCTCAGGCAACGGTCACCGTCACAATCAACAGTAACGAGGCTGTGAGCGGTCCGAACCCCGTCCGGGACGCAAGCTTCAGTTCTGACTTTTTCGTTCGCCAGCACTATGTCGATTTCTTCAATCGTGAGGCCGATGCGCCGGGACTTGGTTTCTGGAAGAATCAAATTGACGAATGTACGACGCAGGCATGCCTCGAGATCCGGCGCATCAACGTCTCAGCGGCCTTCTTTGTCTCGATTGAGTTCCAGCAGACGGGCTACCTTGTTTACAAGGCATACCAGGCGGCATTCAATTCAGGTGAGCAGCTTGAACTCAGAGACTCCCTGCCGGACACACAGGAGATTGGGCGCGGCGTCATCATTGGAAAGCCAGAAGCCGAGCAGCAGTTGGAGACCAACAAGCAGAGCTTCTTCAACGGCTTCGTACAACGCCCGGCCTTCCTGGCACCCACTGCATACCCGACAACGCTAACGGCAGCGCAGTTTGTGGATAAGCTGAATGCGAACACGTTTGACCCGCGCAATCGGGGGGCTGGAGCATTAACTCAGAGTGAGCGCGACGCTCTTGTCGCTCAGTTGTGGCCTGACCCGGCTTCGCCCACACTCCGAGCGCAGGTGCTGCGCTCAGTGTCAGAGAATGGGCTCTTTACTCAACGGCAGTTCAACAAGGCGTTCGTGTTGATGCAGTACTTCGGCTACATGCGTCGCAACCCGGACGCTACGCCTGACACTAACTTCGATGGATACAACTTCTGGCTGACGAAGCTCAATCAGTTCAACGGGAACTTCGTAGATGCCGAGATGGTCAAGGCGTTTACTACTTCCGGTGAGTATATTCAGCGCTTTGGACCTTGACGGGCGCACAGGTTCTCGCAGGGTTCCCGATCGACGGAAGCGATCCACGAAATGACACCACCCAACACGAAACTGTGGGATCATTTCGTGTCAATTCGTGGATCGTGTTTGACGCCCGCTACGCGTCGATAGACCTCGCGCGCAGCTCGACCGCCCCCATACTGAAAGCACAAGAGTTCAACAAGGCATTCGTCCTGATGCAGTACTTCGGCTACTTGCAGCGCAACCCGGACGATGCGCCCGATGCCAATCTTAACGGATACAACTTCTGGCTTACCAAACTCAACCAGTTCAACGGCAATTTCCGCCAGGCCGAAATGGTGAAGGCGTTTATTACGTCAGGCGAATATCGGAGCCGCTTCGGACCTCCATGAGGATTTAGACGAACAGAAGCGATCCACGAAACGACACGAACGCCCTACGATAATTTGCAGGTCAAGAAGGGGGCAAAGGGTAGCGCGCTCCCGCTCAAGATGGCTCAAGCACTCAACCTTGAACTGCCATTTCAAGCTACACGGGACTTGACCAAATTACTATAGGTCGATTGCTTTTTGACACAGGCTCTGCCGCTCGCCGTTCTGACCGCACGCAAAGAAAAAGGCTGGACTCTAACCTGAGTCCAGCCTTTTTAACTAAGCCCCTTGAAATCTTAGAAGCGACCGAAATACTCCCCGGAGACGATGAACGACTTGACCATCTCGGCAGCATGAAAGTCGCCGTTGAACTGATTGAGTTTGTTGAGCCAGAAGTTGTATCCGTCGAGGTTATTATCAGGGGCGCCATCAGGATTGCGCCGCAGGTAACCGAAGTACTGCATCAACACGAAAGCCGGACTCTTCTCCTTAGTGTCGAAGGCCGAGCTCTCGATAATACTGCGCAACGCAGTTGCTCGTCCCGCCGTCGAGTTACCACTCGCTGTCAGGTCGGCGACGATCTGGTTCCGGTTGACTTGAGCTGCAGTAAGACCCGCGGCCTGAATAAGATTGTCAACATACTCACCCGGGCTCAGGGTAGTCGGATAGCGGGCAAGGAAAGACCCGCGGCCGACCCAGGCATTGGCGAAAGCGGTCTGGTTGGCCGCCAACTGGCCCTGCCAGTCGCCCTGGCCCACAATCACGCCGTTACCCACCTGACGCGTATCGGGCATAAACGTGGCATAGCGGGGTAGGTCGCCGAAGCTCCCTTTGTGGAGACGGTAGACGAAATAACCGGTGCCATTAAATTCGATGGAAAGGAAGAACGCGCCAGACGAATTCACCCGTTGGCCGTCGACGCAGGCTCCGTTTCCACCGCAGCTCGTAATCTGATTGACCCAGAAGTTAAAACCGCTCTGGTCCGGCATACGGCTCAGGAAGTCAACATACTGCTGGTGAACGAAAAAATCGGCGTCATTGATGGTAATCGGGGTGTTGGTTCCCGGCCGCAGCCGCAGTGGCTTGACTCTGATATCTCCGTAAAACAGCTCGGAGGGAAGGCTGGGAACCTCAGTCACTATCCTTAGCGTGGGAGGGCCCTGGGCCAATACACTCAAGCCACTAAGGCTGATAACTAAAACGGCGATGGCGAATTTCATCTTATTGCTCCTGACAAGATTTAAGCTAAGGGAAAGGACAAGAGGGTTCGTCTATCATGAGCGTTAGACGCGCCAACAAGGTTTAAAGTCTAACTCCTCGCGCGACAAAGGTCAATAGAAAGCTTCGCCCAGGAACTACTGACTGAAAAAGGTTGAAAACTATCGTCTCTGATGACTGAACCGATGTAAGGTGTCTGATAGTCGGAGCAAAAGCCACATAAAACATGCGCATCGGACTCGACGGGATACCCCTGACGGCTCTCAAAACCGGCGTTGGGCACTACACTTTTGAACTTGCCTGCGCCCTGGCCGGGATCGCTCCTGAGAGCAATTTTGAAGTTGTCTACCCATCGAACCTCCGCAAGGTGGCCACTACCGAGCAGGATGACACACCACCACTTCCAGCCAACCTAAGATTCAAGCGGGTCCGGGTTGGCCCATTGGGCAGGTATTGGTGGTCCACGGGTTTGCCCCGCTACGTTCGCAGCAGCGGCATGGAACTCTTTCACGGAACTAATTACGACGTGCCTCCCTGGCGGCAGTGCGCGACGGTGCTCACAATCCACGACCTCTCGCTACTAATCCACCCAGAGACCCACGAAAAGCGTCGGGTCAATCGTTCCCGGCGCCGTCTCCCGCTGATGGCCCGGGCAGCCAGCGTAGTAATCGTCCCCACTGAGAGTGTGCGCGGCGAAGTCTGCGAGTACCTTGGGCTTTCTGCCGAGAAGGTCTTCGCGGTCCCTGAAGCAGCGCGCGCTTGTTTTACGCCCATCGAGTTGGAAGCTACGGAAGAGGTGCGCCGAAGGCTGGGCATAGGAGCCGACTTTCTACTGACGGTGGGAACAATTGAGCCGCGCAAAAATTTGCAAACGCTCGTCAAGGCTTTCGAGACAGTTGCACATGCGCGACCTCTTAGTACACTGCAACTCGTCGTCGCCGGAAGCCGCGGCTGGCTGATTGAACCCCTGCTGGAGGCAGTGGAAAAATCGCCATTTCGAGACCGCATCATCCTCACCGAATATCTTAACGACCAAGCGCTGCGGGCTCTCTATTCTTCGTGCCGCGCGTTTGTCTATCCTTCCATTTACGAAGGGTTCGGCCTGCCACCACTTGAAGCGATGGCTTGCGGAGCGCCTGTTATCACAAGCCGCATTCCAGCCCTCGAGGAAACTACGGGAGGTGCGGCAATCCTCGTAGAACCGACGAACGTTCAGTCGCTCGCAGGTGCCCTTGCCGACCTACTCGACAGTGATGACCTTCGTTCCAGACTTTCCGCTCTGGGGCGAAGCCGCGCCGCGGAGTTCACCTGGGAGCGTACTGCGCGTCTCACGCTCGACGTTTATGAGAAAGCCAAAGCTAGACGGGAGTAGCATTGCCGAATGCCGATTGGAATAAGGCAAGGCGGCCCAGGTTACTGCGATGGTGAGACTGTGGTTTTCCATCATTGGTGCTCTTGGAGTCATGGTCTCAAGTCAACGTCGGGGTAGGAAGTCGGGACCAAGAAGAAGAAATCAGCAATCGGCAATTGGCAATTGGCAGTGCCCTGCGGGCTACTGCCCCGACTCATTCGTTCATGCGGTAGAGGTAGATGGAGCCGCCGAAGACTGCTTCAGGAGTGCGATTGCGGTAATCGTCGAAAAAATTTCGCTGCTGCTCTTTCGTTTCGCGCCCGCTGCCTTCGCTCCAGCCCGGCACTGTGGAGCCGTTCAGAAAGCTCGCGCCTAGCGCGACGTAGCGCGTCTCCGGCAGAGGGGCCCCCGGAGGAGACAGCAGGTCAATGTACGACACCCCATATAGTGGCAGCAGCACCGATCCACCAAGGAAGGAGGCCCGCACACGAGTCTCACCGCGCTCCTTCAAATACCCGGCCACAGTTCCTGCATCATCGCCCCACTCAACATTTGAGTCGGAAAGGTACTCCCACGCAGGCCGACCGGACGCGAACTGATTCATATAAGGGATATAGTGCGGGTAGGCACGCACAGCTTCCGCGGCGCAAGCCGCTATGACGATGACCACTAGCGCGACGGCGAGTCGGTGGTTTCGCCGCGTGCGTAGCAAGCGGTCCAGCAACGCGCCCCCAAGGATGAAAAGAAAAGGGAAAACGGGGAGCAAATGCCGAATGCCTATGTTGATGCTGGCGAACATTGCCATCACCGCGTAAATCCCAACCGGGGCAAGCAGTATCAGGAATCTCACCTCCCGTCGGATCGCGCCAAACGCTGCCCAGGCGAGCGAGACCATGGTGATCAGGAGAAAAGGAATCGTCGTCTTCAGCGCAAAAGCGGCTGGGAAGTAATACCACCAACCGTGATCGCTATAGGCACCAAGGAGGAAGGCCGAGTGACCGAGATCGTTGTGCATAAAGGTGCGGTACACGCCGTACAAAAAATAAGGTGGAGCAAATAGGGACGAGGGTTTCAAAGCCGACAGGAGCAAGGTCGAACGCGCTTGATCATTGCGCACGAGAGCCTCAATGTCGGCGGCTATCAAGGGTTGGTGAAGAAAAAAGTAAGCCGCTTTCAGCATCAGCAGCGTGAAGAACGCGGAAAACAAGAAGTGCACCAGGAGCTGACGTCTTTCAGTACCCGATGGTGGGCGAAGCACGAAGAAGCAAAAGGACACCAGCAGCACGGGCACAAGAATCACCATCGAGTACTTAGCGACAAGCGCAAGACCGCATGCTAGTCCGAGCCAACACGCTCGCCGCAGAGTAAACGTCGAGCCGTACAGATAAAGCGCGAAGAAAAAAAGCAAATAAGCGAAGGCGACATGAATGTCCTTTACGACTCTGCCATGGGCCAGAATAGTGGGCTCAAAGCTGAAAAGGGCGACGGCCAGCACGGCGGCGCGGACGTTGAATAAGCGTCGTGCAAAAATGAAAACAAGGGCGCCGAGCAGGACAGTCAGGATTACCATGGGCACTCGCGCCCAGAAAAAGACGCTTTCAAAATGCTGCCGGTTCGTGGTCCAAAAACGGTTAGCCGCAATTAGCGTTTGATCGGCCGAAGGTTCACGGCTCAGGTCAGCCAGTTCTGGAGTTTTTAGCGGCAGGAATACCAGCGGCAGCCCGGCCAATAGTTTTGAGAGCGGGGGATGATCAGGCTCAATGTAGAATGTCCGCGAATTCAGATAATAGTAGCCGGAGGGAATGATCAGAGTTTCGTCAATCGTGATGTTCTTGCGCGCAATGACGCTCAGGAGGTTAAAGCCCATCAGCAAAAGCAGCGCGCCGCAGGCGACCTCAGCCCACCTTCGTCGGAGGACGTGCCTCCAGGCCTGAGAAAGATTAGTCGTCATTCGCGTATGCGGTAGAGGTAGATGGAGCCGCCGAAGACGATCTCGGGCTGCCGGTCTCGATAGCGCGCAAAAAAGTTAGTGCGCTTTTCGGTTGTCTCACGGCCGTCGACGCCACCGGGCACCGTCGAGCCGTTAAGAAAACTTGCGCCGATGGCGACATAACGTGTGTCGGGCGTCGCACCAGCCGGCAACGATAATAGATCTACGTACTCCACGTCGTACTGCGTAAGCGTACTCCAACCGGCAGACAAGACTGCGGTCACCCGAGTCTCGCCGCGAGCTTTGAGATAGGTGGCGAGTTCGCCCATGTCATCTCCCCATTCAACGTTCGAGTCCGAAAGGTTGCGCCAGCCCGGTTGCCTGCCAGCGAGTTGATTAGTGTAAGGGATATAGTCCGGGAATGAGCGCACCGCTTCATAAGCCATCCAGCCAAGAATTAAAGCCAGGAACAGGAATACTGCCCTGCGGGCGTGCTCGACTCGAAGCAGCCTGTCCAGCAGGGCGCCTGAAGCGATAAACAAAAATGGATAGGCAGGCAAGAGGTGACGAATGCCGATGTTTATATGACTGGTCAGTGAAATCGCAAGATAGATACCAAACGGCACCAGAACGAACGCGAAGACACGCTCACGCGTCATGACCAGTCTATAGAGTGACCAAACAAGGGCTGCAATCGAAAGGAGCAGGAAGGGAATCGTGGTCTTCAGAGCGAAGGCAACGGGGAAGTAGTACCACCAACCCAGGTCGTTGTGCGCGCCGAGCAGTGATGCCGAGTGCCCGTACTGATTGTGGATAACTATGTTGTAAAGACCAAACAGGAAATATGTAGGCACGAGCTTGGAGACTACGGCGAGTCCCTTCATTAAACTACCAAAGAGAGGCTCAGACATCATCTTCACCCATCGCACGTCCGACGCTTCCAGTGCGGGACTCTGAAAGTCGTACACTGCGTTGACCAGGAACAAGACGACAGCCACCACCAGCACCGCGTGAAGAAGAAGCTGCTTTCTTCCCTGGCCCAGCCACTTATGGAGTGCGCCGGCAGAGCGAAGCGATCCGGGGTCGCCAGGGGAGCAGCTCCGCTGGGGTGAAGACGACGGTGCTTGGGATACGCAGAATAGTGCGACCGCTGCCAGCGCGAGGACAGGCCCGATCACAATCATCGAAAACTTTGTAACCAATGCGATACCGCAAGCGAGTCCCAGCAAAAGTGCGCGTTTTACAGACGGAGCGTTACCGTACGAGTGCAGGGCGAAGATGAAGAGCAAGTAGGCGAGCGCAGCGGGAACATCAGTATGGACCACGCGTCCATGGGCGAGCACGGTGGGTTCGAAGACATAGAGCGCCACGGCGAAGAGCCCCGCTGTCTCACCGAAGAGTTTTCGCGAGTAAATGAAGATCAGCGCACCGAGAGTGAGAGTCAGTGGAACCATCATCGCCCGCGTCCAGAAAGTGATGGAGCCGAACCGGGCGCGATTAGCCTGCCAGAAACGCTGGTGAAATCCCCACGTGCGCTCCATAAAGCCTTCATGCCGAGCGTCTAATGCAGAGGGTTCCTCAGGCTGGATGAAAAGGAGCGGCAGCACGGCCCACATCTTTACCAGTGGTGGGTGCTCATTGTTGAGATGGAAGTCTCCGGCGACTAGATGATAGTATCCCGCCGGAATGTGAACGATTTCATCGTTGGTGATGCTCTTGCGCGAAATCGCCGCGAAGAGATTTATGGCCATCAAGAGCAGGAGACAGGCGCACACCACTTCAGCCCGGTGCGCGAGGACGAACTGCTTCAACATTTCGAGCACGCGCCCGGGGGCCACGTCAGTCCTACTTTCGCCCGCTACTCGTACCTGACCCTTTAATGACTGGTCCATTCAACCCTCGCCTGAGGATAAAGACTGATTACGTTGCGGCGCTGGCAGTTACACTGGCGCCCATTGTCTATTTCTTCCCGGCCGTCATAAACCGCAAGGTGCTGTGCCCTTACGACGGCCTTATTCAGAACGTACCCCTTCGCGTGGCTGCGGCAAATATCCTGCACAGCGGCTATCTTCCATTGTGGAACCCGTACTACTTTAGCGGAACACCGTTGCTCGCTTCATCACAGGCCGGAGTTCTGTTCCCTCTCAACTGGTACTACCTACTTTTCTCACCCACCATCGCTACAAATTTGATGGTGATCTCAACCTATATGTTAGCGGCGCTGGGTGCCTATTTGTACTCTCGTCGTTCCGGCGCGTCGATCGCTGGCGCTGTGGTAACCAGTATCGTCTGGCAATGCTGCGGTTTCCTCGTGGGACAGCTCAGCCACATAAACATAGTTCAGACTGCCGCGATGCTCCCATGGGTGCTTTGGGGGGTTGAAGCATACGCCGGCAGCTGTAGTCGCGCACGCGGTGCCTTGCTGGCCCTGCTCGTCGCACTTCAGGCATTTGTCGGTCATCAACAGACTTTTGTTTATTCGTTGATGTTGGTTACGGCATACGCTGTGGTAATCACGCTTGCCAACATTCAACCGTGGTCCCCCAGCGGACAGCGAGCTTGGGGTGGTGGAGCTCGGAAGCGTTACCTCTGGTCGCTGGCCTATGTTTCGGCTGGTACATTATTGGCCGCGGTGCAAATCGTACCGACCTTCGAGTTGCTTCGCAACAGCCAACGCTCCGAAGCCACTTACGAATTCTTTACTTCATTCTCGATGCCTCGCCGGTTTTTGTCGGCCTTCTTTGCGCCGTACATCATGGGTGGTGGCGACGGGAGATTGTTCCGCGCACCTTACTTTGGCGAACCGTTCTACGCCGAGTTCGTCGGCTATGCCGGCTTACTGGCGATGATGCTGGCGCTTGTCGCCCTGCTGGTCCAACCGGACACGAGAACAAAGTTCTGGGCGGGTACGGCGCTAGTGTGCGCACTGCTCGCGTTTGGCGCTCGAGCACCTCTCCACTTGTATTGGTTGGTATATTACGTGCCGGTTCTGAATCTTTTC
The DNA here is from genome assembly GCA_013811945.1 of Pyrinomonadaceae bacterium. Taxonomy (GTDB): domain Bacteria; phylum Acidobacteriota; class Blastocatellia; order Pyrinomonadales; family Pyrinomonadaceae; genus PSRF01. The sequence goes on from JACCUI010000044.1 coordinate 27,685, forward strand.
CGGGTTCCGGCACGTCACCTGATGGAAGTGGACTTCGCGATTGCAGTGCTGGCGGGTCGCGGGTTTACCGCGTTGGCGGGAGCCCGGGGCGACAAACGGTTTCTGCGGCGCGCCGCCATTGCCGCCAGCGTCGTGGTGGTACTAACTTGTCTAATGGTGACCTGGTTGCGGCCCGAAAAATTCCTCTTGGCACGTAGTGCGCCGGTGACATTACTACGCGCGCCGGAGTTGTTCCTGCCGGTTCTCTTCGCGGCCCTGAGCGCATGGGCCATATGGGTTTTCGCCCGGCGACGACGCGGCAGTACAGCACTGTTGCTCGCAATCCTCACGGTGGATCTCATCATCTGGGGACATTCGAGCGGATGGTACGCGTCGAGTCCTACGGCAGACGAAGAATTTTGGAGTGTGCCGGAGACCGTTCAATTTCTGCGTCGTACGGCTCCGCAGGATCCAGCCGAGTATAGAATTCTGACTGCACCACACGCATTTGATCCGGCGACACCTCCGGTCCCACCTTCGGTCTCGCATTCGACTAATTGGGTGCTCTGGACGCAGCCGGATGTTTATATGATGCACGGCATTCACAACGCCGCCGGCTATGATGGTTTAGGATTAAAGCGTTACAGCCGGCTCGCGGGGCAAATGAAAGTCTGGGGTGAATTAACTGATCCTGAGACGACGCTACGCGGCCCCAGCCGCGAGATAGATCTGCTAAACGTCCGTTATTTGATTTCGATGCGCAAGCAGTCTGGCAACGACCAAGCCGAGGCTGCTCCCCCTCCTGGCAATGATTTCGACGCCGCGACTGACCGGTACAGTGGGTTGATGTTTGCCAAGAGCGATCTTGGTCTGCCCGGTATAGGTGCTGGTAAGCGAGTGCGTTTCGTGGTCAAACCAATGGCAGCGGATCGGGTGGCGTTGGTGACAAACCTGGCATGGTCAGACAACGTTCCCGACCAGACGATCGTTGGCCGTTTGCGTGTATTAGCAATAGACGGCCGTGCTTTCGAGTTTCCATTACGCGCGGGTGTAGACACTGCGGAGTGGTCCCACAGTCGCCCGTACACTCGCGCTCGCATTAAGCACAAACTTCCCTCGGTGGCCACTAGTTACACGGTCAACGATGCGAAAGGTAACTACGAGGCGCATACATATGTCACCTCCTTTAAGCTTCCTGAAGAGATCATTGTCACAGGTGGTGAAATTGAGGTTGAGGCTGGAACTCGCTGGCCGGATCTCCTCCTGAGCGTTTTTCGCTTGTCGCTGGTGGATGCGGATCAGGACAAAAGCTACCCGCTGCGACGCGAGTGGATGCGTATTGATGGTCCATCCGCACATGCGGAAGTCCAACCGGTCGGCAAACCGAAAAGCGATCGATGGGAGCTTCTTACGCAAACCTCGAACGTGGATATCTACGAGAATGCGCGGTACCTGCCACGCGCCTGGCTGGCATCAGAGTCCATGGTTCTGGATGATGGCGCGACGCTCGAAGTCGTGCGCACGGGTAAGCTGCCTGATGGGTCAGTTTGGGATCCGGTGCGCACCGCCCTCGTCGAGGCGAAGCCGTCGGCGGCCTTGGTACCCAAGGCGCAAGACGCGCGGGCAGAAATAACAAGGTACGAACCAAATCGAGTTAAGGTGACGTCCTACTTTAGCGGAACGTCAATTCTCGTTTTGAGCGAAAATTATTACCCCGGTTGGAGTGCTTACGTCGATGGACAAGCAACTGATACCTTGCGGGTGAATTACAACCTGCGCGGCGTTGAACTTGGCCCTGGTGCCCACCAGATCGAGTTCCTCTATCGCCCGAAGTCTGCGCTTATCGGGTTCTTCATCTCACTTCTCACGCTGGCAGCGCTCTTGTTCCAAGTATTACGCGGTTTTGTCAGAACGGGGGAGCGGTAGCGACCCGGTCTCAACTCGGAGCATACTACCCGGTCGCTACCGCTTACGGTGCTGACAAGTATTCTTTACTGGTCCTGTCAGAACGGGGATAGCGACCCGGTTGCAACAGGGGGCATACATAAGCTGGACGCGTGCTACTTATGCAGGATCCTATCGCGGCGGAGTCGGGAAACAGTCTAATTATGATGGCGAAACCGCGGCATATCGATAGCCTGAGTGACTGTTTTTTCTATCACACTATGGAGCTGCCCGGCTGTGGCGAAGTGCGCGGACAATGGGATTTGCGTGGCAGATTCGACGATTATGTCGGTGGAGTGAATTTCAGTGAGAAAAAAGTGCTCGACGTGGGGACTGCGACCGGCTTCCTCAGTTTCGAAGCCGAGAAAAGACGTGCGGCCCGAGTAGTCTCCTTCGATATGAGCGATCCAAAGCAGTTCCGGTGTCTCCCTTTTAAAGACAAGCTTTATTACCGCGATCCCGAGCGTTGGGCTGAACAATTCGGAGCTGAAATCGAAAAGTGGAAGAATGCCTACTGGCTCTGCCATAGATTGTTGGAGTCGAAGGCAGAGGTTTTTTACGGGAGTATCTACGACCTACCGGTGGCGCTCGGCGAGTTTGACGTGGCGATTGTCGGGGCCGTGTTGGAACACTTGAGCGATCCGATCAGCGCGTTGGCCTCAATCACACGTCTTACCAAAAAGACCGTGGTTGTGATTACACCATTGCTGGAAATCGATGAGCGGATTGCCCGGTTGCATGGATCTGCAAGTCACCCGGAAAACGATTTCACATGGTGGATCTATTCGGTCGGCATCTATCGCGAGATCTTCAAGATGCTCGGCTTTAGCATCGCGCGCATCACCGACTCGCAGTACTACTATCACTACGGAGATCGCCTCGAGAAAAGGTCTACGATCGTGGCTGTCCGCGATTAATGGTGGTTGAAAAGGCCACAGAACGCTCCACGAAACTACACGAACTAACACGAAATCTTACCAGTGGTTTTTCTGGTTGATGGAGGCAACGCATACCTCACGCCCTGTTCCTTTACGACAAGTTCATGTCTTAGCGTCGCCGAGCTGAAGTCCTCGAACCAGGCAACATACTCGGAAACCATGTCGAATTCGACGATGTACCGGCCCGGCTCCCGAGGCGCTCGCAAAATAATGCCTATCACTGCCTCGGCGCCCGGTTCCAGGTCCTGGGGTAAGTTGGCGCGCCCGTAATCCCAGGAGATCTCTTCGTCGTTTGCGTGCATCAGGTGAGCGCCAAGATGAATGGCCCCCTTGTCGGAAGGGCCTTCGCCCTGCGCGGGCCATCGCGTCAGTCCGGAGTTTTTAACTCGCAGGGTAAATGATAGCTCCTCTTCCGGTTGACAGGACGGCGCGCCGGCTTCGAGCGAGAGGGCAGCGAGGTAATGAAGGCGCGCTCCTTGTTCGGAGCCGTCCGCGGTTTTCTGACAGATCAGTACGGCCCGTTCGTTTTTGACCTCAATAACCTCGATGCTGTCAAAGCCGGTGTTTCTCAACAGTGCTTGAAGTGCCTCGACGCTTGGCAGGAACCAGTTAAAGACCTGCTCTTTCGCGTCCCGCGGGTTTTCGACGAGGGCGAGCGGATGCAGACGCATCTGGTCTTCACCAAGCGGATGTGAGAATGATGCCGGTGCCCGCTCCGGCGGCATGATAGCCGTCTCGATAATCAGCGTTTCCCGCGTTACGTTGTAAAGATTTTCCAGCGCCAGCACTAAGTGCTTGAGGTGATAGATCAGGCCGAGAGCTAGAGTAATGTCGAACTGCCCCATCCTTCGTTGGTCCAGTTCATAAACATTCATCCGGCGAAACTCCAGATCCAGGCCCAGCACCTTGCGCACGAAGACAGCCTGCCGGATGTGGTGGCGCTGACCGTCCACTCCGAGCACGTGCCCGGCGCCGCGCCGCTTTGCCTCGAAGGAATAGAATCCAGCGTTGCAGCCCACGTCCAATAGCGATTTGCCGTGTAAGTCTCGAGGAAGGCACTGTTGGATAACTTGCCAGGGTTCGTGCGGATGGTCCACAGGCTCGCCCATCACGCTCACAGTCTTGGTCGTGATGCCACCACCCAGGTCAATAGAGTGGAACCAGGGCTCGAGGCTCTTTAGTTCTGCGAGAATCTCTTTTCTCGTCATCATTGGTTCAAAGGCCCGTTATGGCCGAGCGGTAGCGAGTGTGTGAAAACAGAAAAGGGCTTACGGTAATTTGCAGGTAAGGAAGGCGGACCCTGTCCCCGCTCTTACGAAGAACAGATGAATCCTTGGATTAACAACTCAATCATGCTCACCTTCTAAAGGAGCTTCATCACACGGCTGGCAATGGGTCGAAACCACAACCTCCCGGGCGCTGCTGAATGGCTTCAAGCTTGAGGCGGGGACGGGGTCCGCCTTCCTACCTGCAAATTACCCCCGTCCTTTTTAGTTTTCACGCAGTCTCTACCGCCGCCAGCTCTATGTTAGTGCTTACACTAAGCTCAGATGTGTTCGCTCTCGTTTTCACTACCCCACCTCGAAACGAAGCACGAAAGGCTCTGACCCATGCTGCTCAAACCAGCAGACGTGCTGGTCGACGAGGTCAACTTTAAGCGTGTAAGAACCGGGAAGTCGCGGCGCCGCACAGTCGATCCTGATATTTACCGTTTCACCGGGGGCAACGGCCGAGGGGAGCCGTGGCTCGCCGTGGAACTCGCCGACCAGCGTGCCTGCATCACCAAAGATTCGGACAGCAGGCATCACGATTCCCGCGCGAACGGTCTGCCCGGCGAGCCAGAGCGTATCCCCAGTATTCTGGATGGCGAGTAGGATCGTCAGCGGTGCGCTGGGAGCGATCTGTTTGGGCGGAGTTGAGCGCAAAGAAAACCGCGCACGCAAAAGGCCTGGGCTGCGGCTGTCGGGCACTGTCGAGCCAAACGTGCCCTCGCAGACTTTTTTGCAAGTCAGGTAATGATAATGCGTCGCGAGCGTGGTGAGCGGCAGACGATCGCCTTCCAGCATCTCGCGCTCGAAGAGGCCGTTGACGCTGATGTAGTCACCGACCACGGCAAAACCGTGTTCGTCGAGCAGCGAGCGCAAGTACTCGCCGCTAAAAGGCGATTCAAGCGTTCCGTACTGGCGCATTACGTCGCATAACTCATCTTCCGTTGCGGAGCCGGCGGCGGGTTTCTGGCCTTCCAGAATAAAAAGCAATCCACCAATATTCAGCATCGCCGCGAGGTGGGAGAAGACTGCCGTTTCATCTTCGAGGTGGTGCAGCGAGTCATAGCAAATAATGGCGTCAAACTTTTCCGGGAGTGGAGCTGTCTCTACGTCGTGCTTGAGAAAACGACACTGTAGCGACGTCTCGTGGTCCACATTGTAAGGAACGCGCTCGAAGCGCTCGCGGGCCATCTGAATGAGATCATCACAGATATCAATCCCCAGGACCTTGTAGCCAAGTCGGGAGAAATATTCGCTGAGCCATCCCGACCCGCATCCAACATCCAGAAGGCTTCTACCCGCAGGCAAAGCCAGCGCGACGGCGATATTGGCGAAGTCGCAGAAATGACGGTGCGTTTCCGCATCCATGCCGTCTCCGAGGTGCTTCACGGGCTTGTTTTTGAGGTTATAGAATGGCTTTGTTCTTAGGTAATAGCTGCGTTCCGCGTCGAGCTTGCTCGGATACTCGATAGCTGCGCGTTTGTAATCAATACCTTCAATTCTTGGTAGGCGTCCGTCGGAGTCCCGGCTCGATTGCGCGCCCGCATGACCATTGCCCGTGATTTGCGCATCGGACGCATCGCCGGGAGGGTCAGCTATGCCGCCGGTTTGGAGAATCGTAGTTGGGGTTGCCGCGAACTCCTGGGCCGGTACCAGCAGCGACACCTCCGAGGCGATGCCACGCAGAAGCACTTCGTCGTTTGCCCGCATCCCGAGCAACGACACTTCATCTGAGACCTTCTTGATAAGTTGTCGGCGCGAGCGATTCGCAATCACCTCACGGATGAAGTCCACATAACGCGACGCGTTCTGTTGACCATCATGTTCCGAGAGCACGTGACGGCGCGCGTTAGCGCCGATGCGCAGGCGGAATTGCGTATCCTCGATCAGTTTGCGCAAGTAAGCCTGGAGCAATGCATCGGTGTAGTGGTCATGGTCGATCTTGACCACTGCGTCGTTAGGCAACTCAGCATAAGCTCCTACGTTGGAGACAATTGCCGGCACGCTCGCCGTCATGATTCGATAAAGGCTGGCGGAGGTTTCGCCGACGGTGCGCTGGCGAAGATTAATGGCGATGTCGGTCTCCGAGATGTAGCGCTCAAACTCGGCGAGCGTGACATGGCCCGTAATCTTCACGCGGTCGGACATGCCGCAGTCGCTAATTATTGCGCGCACATCAAAGAAAGAGTTTTCCGCGCCGACGAGGGTGAATTTGAAGTCGTACTCGTCGCGCAATCGCGTGAGGGCGCGTAGCGTAAGCTCAATACCTTTATCCGGAGTTACCAGGCCGAAAGAAGCGATCGACACGCCGCGAGGTTGTCCGTTGAAGTCTTTGACTGCCGATTCTGTTTTGCCGACCCTGTCAGCGTGTATGTCTGCGACCGGCATCGGAATGCGCGCGAGAGGAATGCCCGGAGCCAGGCGTTCGAATCGCGCACGGCTCCATTGGGAGTGGACAATGATGCCTTCTGCGGCACCGGCCGCGCGGCAATTAAGTGGAAAACTGAGGGGTGCCGCGACCTGCGGGGGCACGCTCCCGCGCACCAGATGTTCCTCGGCTCTGATGCGCTCACTTTTCCCGTGACAGGCAGCGACCTCGGCCAAATAGAGTTCAATATCTCCTCGTTCGCGCGCCAGGCCCAGAAAGAAATCCTGCAGAGCGAAATCATGGAAAACGACGACGCCGGACCGCCTGCGCATGGTGTCGAAAATGCCGGCATGGTAGCGATGATCGTTTCCCATGTGGTAGATGACCGCGTCATAGTCCCGGAGGCGATCGAGAACGGATTGGTCGCGATGGTAGTCGAAGCACCTGAACTGAGTCGCGATCTTCGGGTTACTCGGGCGGAAGCCGTCCACGAAAAGATCTACCTCAGCATAGGCAGCGAGGTAAGGCAGGAGCTCCTCGCTGTAGTCAGAAATGCCGGAGGGCTGCGGATTGAGTGGACTGAAATGCGCCAGTTTCATAAGTAAGTCGTAAACGTGAATCGCTAGGCCATGCACTCTAAGAAAGTACGAAACTGAAATAGGCGGCGAATAATGCCGTCATTAAACTTAGCAGGGCCACCGACACAGTGCGAATTAATTCATCAACTCGTCGTCTCTCTCCGACGGAAGCCAACACAATGTACATGGGAAATAATACCATTGCGTAGCGGGCCTGCGATTGGAGCATAATCGACGAGAGCGTCATCAGGATCGACCCGAGCGTGTACCCGCCGAACGCCCAACGCCTGTCCCTTAGCAGCACCACGCCGCAACTGAGAGCCAGCACCGCAGCCGTGAAGTTCATAACGCGGAAGTCCCACTGATTGGTGAGCTGCAGCGGGTCGCGCAGGAAGTCCCAAAGCGGGACCAGGAAGATCGATATGCTTCGACCCCACACCACCATCACGTCCTTGAATGCGAAGGCGTTGCCGGTGATCGTTTGCAGGTAGGCCATGAACGAGAGAAGCCCTACCGGGATCAGGCACAAACTCAGAACTTCCCTGCGCCGCCAGCGCCGCCCGTGAGTCTGCCAGTAAAAAGCGACGAGCGCAGGCAGAAGGAGCACGCCCGTGAAGCGCGTGGACGAGGCCAGTGCACCGCAAAGGCCAGCCGCCAACCAACGCCCCCGCCCCGCACTGTCAAGACTCGCCGCCGTCAGGAGCAGGAATAGCGATTCCGGTGTCGGCAGAGAGTAAAAATAAGAGGTCGGGAAAAAGGCGAGGTAGAAAAGCGCGCGGCTGGCAATCCTCTCCTCGTAGCCGAAAGCGAGCGCCGACCGGTGTACGAAGAAGAGGGCAACCAGGAAGAAGAGGTGCGAGAGCAGCATCCCAGTGACTGGCCACTCGCTAGTTACATTCCAAGCCAAGCGCCAGAGAAGGGGGAAGAGCGGGAAGAAGCCCCAGTTGTAGTGCTTGTCTGTCTTGAAGTCAGTCTTATGATATCCCTCTCTGGCGATGCCGGCGTACCAGTTCACGTCGGCCCTCATCACGGTTTCTCGGAGATTGCGCGCGATAGTCATCTTCCGGAGCGACAGGTTAACCTCGCGGGGCTCCCCGACCCCGCCCGATGTGGCGAGGTTGATCTGCCCGCCGACGATCAGGATGGTAAGGACGATGACGCGGGAAAACGTGAAGGTAAATATTGCCGCGCGGATGCTGCGGTTGCCTGCAATGCGACTCCACAGGGCACGCGCGCGGGCGCCTTTCCCGCCGTGCCAGAAACTAAGTCGGGCAGCAGGCGCGGCGTCTTCGTCGGATACTTCAGCGGAAGCAGGGGGTGCTGGTGTCTCCATCATGGTTCGAAGTCTCGTGAGATGCCACAAACCTTGGGTCTACACCACGAGCACGTTTACCTTTGCGGGCTGCGAACCGCGTTCGCGGAAAAAGTTTACTTGCTCCTGCACCATATCCAGTTCCAGCACGTACTCGCCGGGATCTCGTGGCGCCGTCACTGTGATCGTGAGAGTTACTTCCTCGCCCGGCCGGATATCGTGCGGCAAGCTCACCCCGCCATCGAGATCGTTGACGACCTCTTCGGCAGTACCCTTGAGCCACCGGTCACGCAGAGTGATGGCGTAACGTGCGTCATCCTCTCCGAGCGCGGGCCAGACGGTCGTGCTGATGTTCTTGACTCGCGCACTAATGATGGCCACTTGCCCCGCTCTGAGTTTTGCCGGAGCATCTGCAACGACAATAGACGCCTTAAACCCCTCCCCCGGCAAAGCGGAGCTAATACGTGTGGTCTCGTTCGTGGAAGCGGACCTGGGGGAATCATTTGAACTAATGTGAGAATTCCTCGAGTCGCATCCAGTTGCAGCAAAAACCAAAGGGAAGGCTAGCGCTGCGGCTAGGGGTCCAAATTTCATAGCAACTCCTTTGTCCCATTTATTATCGAGGCAGTGTCTGACTTTCGCTATGCGGTGGCAAGGAGAGCGTTAGCAAAACCATTTTGAGCTTCCTCCGTCCGGAGTACATCGGTATCTGCACGGGCAGCGTATCAACGATCTCAAGCTTCCAGCGCGCCAGCTTGTTGCGGCAGGAGTTCAACTCGCTTTCCAGACATAGCGAGGCGATTCTTTGATTTCCGCCCTGGCGGAGCGCGCGCGCAAATCTGTCCCTACCTGGGGCGCTATCGAAGTAGTTGTCTACATAAGCGCAAAGGATCGGGGCATGGCTTGTAAGCAGCGACTGGACGCCGCTTGTAAGCATCCCGCTTTCAATCCACATTCCGACGTTCGTAAGCGGTTGTCTTTCGGCAGGCATCAGAAATTTTGCCAGGTCGTAATCCCGCAGGATGTAGCGGGCTTCTTGCCTGTAGCCAATCGGATCTTGAAAGAACGTCGGTCGCATGCTCCACTCGTTGCGGGCTATGTATGGTATCGCGGAGAGGCATTGTGCGAGCAGGGCGCATAGCAACAAGTTGGCCAGTCCCGCCTTAAGTAGCCGCGCGCTCTGAGTCTGTTGTTTGTTCGTGGCGAAGAGTGATGCGGCGAGACCTAACAGTGTTACGCCGCCGAGCATCTCCACGAAAACAGCGTAGCGCGCATAGCCTGTCAACATAGCCGCCCAGAGAAGCGTTCCACTAAAGGCCACGAAGCCCAGGAGGCGAAGGCGGCGATCGAGGTTGGGCCATGCGAGTACCAGGATGGCAACTATGAAAACAATGGAAATTCTCCCGGAGTAAACCGCTAGCTCGCCAAACCTTTCCGGCTTCAGAGTGACACGCAAAGGCCAAATGATCGTTTCCCACCACCCGTGTGGTCCCCATCTTCCATCTCCGAGATTTGAATTTGGCCAGAAGGGCGAATGGAAGATTCTATTGTAAAAAGGGAACACGGGGTTTCCTGTGTCACGCCAGATGTAGATGCTGTAAGGCAAGAGCGGAAGTGCAGAACCAATGGCAAGCCAGGCCGCGGCGCGCGCGGGTCTTAAATTGACGGGTTTCCGTCTCCAGAGTGCGTAAAAGTAGACCAGGATTATCGGAATGCAATAGGCAAGGTTCAATAACTTCAGTGCGATGCTTGCGCCCAGATATAGGCCCAGCCGGATACCGGAGCCGTGCGTATTCTCACTCGGGCCGGGTTGCAAAGCTATTTGCGTTGCCAGCAGCAGAAGTGGAATCGCCAACAAGTCAACCATGTAGTTGTTGACAAGAAAGAGCGCATGTTCAGTCCAGAGGATGAGTAACACGCCAGCGCTTCGCAACCATCTATTGCCGACGTAAGGCCGAATGAATTTTTCCAGAATGGTTCCCACCCAGAGAAGAACCAGGAGATTGGTGATTGTGCCAAGGCGGTAGCCCAACAGATGGCGACTAATGCCGAGTAGCATGTCGGGCGCCGGGTTGAGCGGATAGTACGCGGGAAAAAAGTCCCCGTCTCGAAATGGCCAGCCGCTGAGCCCCCTCTCAGCATTTACGAGCCTGTAGTTGAGCACGTCAAAGCTCGTATCCGGTAGGGCGGCGCGCATCGCGAAAATAAGAAGCAGGGGAAGTGCCACGACAAGCCAGAACTGTCGTGGCGTTTTTTGATCATCGAATTCGTTCTTTGTGAGATGCAGGAGCCAAAGGACCACGGTCAACGCACCTGTCAGTACCCAGGCTATGATCTGATTGTCAATCAACCAGAGAAACTGGCGCACAAACGCCGCAATGTACAAGAGCACCACAAAGTCGCCAAACTCAACTTTGTGACCAACCGTCAGCACCGCCTGAGGCGCTGCCCGCCAGATGGCGGCGCTGAGGGTAGCGTCAGAATTCGAAGCCATGTGAGCTGTGCTGGTCAATCGATATAGAGCGGTGCAGTCGTCAACATTTTGTTGAGCGTTAAACGCTAACATCCTAGCTCGCAAAGTCCAATCTAGTCCCGCGCGAATGGACTGTGTCCGCCTGATTCCTGGCCAGTGCATGTTCCAGATAGCCCGAGTCCGCGTTGATATTGCTTAGAAACGAGGCATCCTCTGTCACTTCTGAATGTACGAGCGGAACGAGGCGCGCTCGATAATCATTTGGCAGTCGCTGCAAGGCCATTCTGTGCTGATGACGAGAGAGCCTGTTGGCGGTCGCTGGTTTTTAGGGAGAACGACGAACTGACTGGTATCGATCCCGGCGAGCGTCGCATACCAGTAAGCGTGCACGTAACCTGGAGCGCCCTGGTTGTCAATTAGATAGATCGGCCAAATGGGCATGCGCATCGCCGTCTGGAACACTTCCGGATAGAAGGTATCGAAGTTATGCCAACGTTCTGACGAGGCCCGGTGAAACTGCCAGCGAAAAACCGCGCCCTGCACGAGTATGCAAACGAGCAATAAGGTGATTATCGCGCGACGCGCCCGTGACCGGCCTTCGATTAGCCACGCCAGCGCAGGTACCATGAGGGTCAAGAGAAAGATCGGAAGTGCCACCAGCCGCAAAGTGTGAAAGTGGTCAATCGTAAGAGATGAAGGTATGGGAGCAACCACCAGGCCGAAGAGAACAAACCGCCACCAGGGGTCGCGCCTGAGACGTGACCGCGCCAGAACCACTATCAACCCAATCACGGCCAGAACAACTGACGCGGCCAGCAAGCTTCCCATTGTCTGCACGTGATGGCGCGGTTCCGGATCACCAGACACCAACCAGAACCAGGGATTGAAGCTGCCGACGTAGCTGACAACGAAACGGCTCGCAATCTCTGCCCAGGAGCTCGTGGAGGTGATGTAGCTGACGTAACCAAAGCGTGAGCTGAGGGCTCCGGCATGACTGCGGCTAAAAATGAGCAGAGGGATCAGTAAGGCTCCGTAGATAGGCCAGGTACGAAAGGTTGCCCGCCACCATCGTCCTGACCCGCCCCGCCCGTCAAAAAGTAGCAGTCCGAGCGCCAGCAGCGGTGCCAGCACTCTTCCGACTGAATAGGTGTAGGTGATCAACGCCAGCATGAAAGCAACCAGCAGGCTGTCCGACCATTCCCAGTTTCGCTTGCGGTCGGCGCGGAGTACAAAAAGAAGCAATAGCGCGAGCGCGAGTGGTAGCAGTGCAACTTCAAACACGAGTCGGCTGATCTCAAATAACCAGGGTGTGACGAGCGTTGTAAGTCCTACGACAAAACCGATTGTGAGCTGATTTCCGGGACTATCTTCTGAGCGGTCGTTTACCGTTCGCGCACTCAGCGCCCCTACTAACCCGAGCACGATCGCGGCAGCCATGCCGAGCGTCGCGCTCAGCGCGCGCGCGACGGCGATGCTGGGCCCAGTAAAGCAGTAAATTCCAGCGAGCAGATAGATGTAAGCCGGACTTTTATACTCTCCAAAGGCGCGAAAAAAGAAGGGCCACCTCTGGCCATGCTCGTCCGCGCCGGATAGGGAGATGAGGTGAGCGTTATAGGCAATGGAAGACTCGTCCACAAAAAAGCCCGGAGGATTCTTCGGCAATTCCCCAAGATATGAGGCCACCGTCAACAGCGTTGTGCCGAGCAGTATGATCACCAGGCCATTCAGTCGTGCTCGGTTCATATTACGGTCGATGTTTCTTGATTAGGCTGCGGAGATGAGCCGGTCGATCACGTTCTGCCACGATAAATTCATGGCCTCAAGTTTCTCTCGTCCGCGCAGACCCATCTTTCGAGACCGCTCCCGATCCAGGTAAAGCGCGTCCAGGGATTCCGCAATGACGCGTGGGTCGGGCTCGACGACGAAACCGTCCTGGTCATGTTCGACGAATTCAGTCGCGCCGCCGCCATCGGTAGGCACCACGACAGGCTTGCCCGAAAGCATTCCTTCGAGCGTTACGTAGCCATAGTCTTCGTCAAAAGGGAGGTAACACACGCCCAGCGCGTTTGCATACAACTCGATCATCTCTGGTTCCGAAACGAATCCAACCAGTTTTACAAGTTTGCCGACTCCGTGTTGTTTGATGAGCGAGTGGTAGTGCTTGAGGTTGGATGAATTGCCGGCCAGAACGACCTTGATAGGAGTGCGCGCAAACTTCATTGCTTCAATCAAGAGTTCCTGGCGCTTCTGTGGTTCCAGCCGACTGGGATAGAAAATGTAATCGCCCTGTTCGCCACTCCGCAGTTGCTCGAAGCGCGGTGGCGGATGATAGAGCGGCTCGCTCTCGATCTGGTTGTAGCGTCTGAGTCTTTCGGCGACCGTTTTTGAGTTGGCAAAGACTCTTTTCGCCTCAGGGATGAAGCGAGTGTCGCAGTGACGTATCCATTCGCGCACTCGGGTGCCTTCGGGGTAAGTTGAGAGATCGTCGAAGGCCGTGCCCCAAAGGTTATAAGCCGCGCGGTACTGGTGCATGACCCACAGGACTTTTCTCTCGTGCGCCACCAGGTAGGCGGGAAACTTCATTCCGATGATCAGGTCGACAGGCTTCCCATTCGCCTCGGTCAAGTCGAGCAGGCGCCAGGCCAGCGCCCCGCGGATGATCTCGGATGGGGGATACCACTTAAATGGCAACGCCACCACCTCAGCCTGGTAGCCGCCTATCTGGAGAGCTCGCTTGAGGCCATCGACGTGAGACTCCGCACCACCGCTGGTGAAAGGAACCTGTGTGGTGCAAATAAGGATGTTGCGGATCGACATAGCGTCGAAGTCAGAAGTCCGGAGTCAGCGAAGGTATTTTAGAATTTAGTTTTTTCATTTTTAATTGTTCAGGAACAAACTCGACTTCAAACTCGTGGCCTTGTCAAAAATCAAAAATCAAAAATCAAAACTTCATTGAATCACGATATTGCACACAGCGATAGACAACTTGCGGTCGTCGCGCGTCTCTTCGCCCGAGGGCCGCGGTTGCCACGTGCGGTCAGCGAGAATTTCCATCTCAAACTCACCAGCCGCACTAGAACTCAAAGACTCGGGGACGGGTACGCGCAGATTCAGCCACGAGTGATCAAAAAGCGAGAAGGCGCAAACCCTGATCCCGTTTAAGAGGATTTCCAATCCCAGGGGACGCTCGCGGAGGTCGGGCATGTGGGTCGTTAGATCGATGCTGATCTCAGAGAGCTGCTTAACGCCGAACGATACACTGCTGCGGTGGCTCATCCAGCGCGCGACCGGCGGCAGGATATTCGGCTCGAACCAGCCATCGTCAAACGTCGCATTCTTGCTCCGATCCAGACAAACGGCCGGCGCCGTGTCGTCAGCAGGGCCGGATGCAAACAGCGCGCGGCGGTCACGATGCTCGTTATAAAACGGTCCCAAGGGCTGATCTGAAGCTTTCAAAAAAAGGTAGAGGCCGCTCCTCGGCAAAGAGATCTGGAGGTCGGAAATCTTTCCAAAGACGTAACCCATCGCCAGATCGAAGGCGCGGCGCTCCTTGAAGGAAAGATCACGCAGGTAGACGAGAAAATCCGCCTCAAAATGTAGCCCGTATTTGTCCGCCTGCTTTATGAATTCTTCGCTGCTAAGACAAAGCGTGTAACGCGGCTCGGATGCGACGTGGTCAAAGAAGCGTCGGAATCGAGCCGTGTGCTCCTGTTCTTCCTCCAGGCCCACGTGTCCATCAACCTCGACGAACCGCCGCAATTCCTCCGGGCTCATTTCGTCGTAAGACTTCTGCGCGCGACGATCCGTGCATTCAATGCCGTGCATCGTTACGCCACCCGGTCGCAGCACCCGCCTGACTTCGGCAAGCACCGCGTCTTTTTCTTCAAAACCAACGTGACCGATCACGTCAAGACTGACCACATAATCGAAACTCTCGTCCGCCAGAGGCAGCTGCGACAGTTCAGCGCTAAGAGCGGAGTCGTAGCCGTTGCGCCGCGCAGCCTGTGCGCTCTCTGGCGAGAGATCAACTCCGGTGAGGGTAACAGCTTTGCGCTTTAACAAAGCCAGCATCCCCGCCCCGCAGCCAAGATCAAGCACGGAAGAACCCGCCCGCACGTTATCGTAAACCCACATCGTCCGCGCGAAGCGCATGTCAAAACGGTCCAGCGCCTTGAAGTAACGAGCGTCGAGTACCTCGTCCGAAACAAACTTCGTGCGGTAGAACTCGGCAGGATCGACGATCCCGGCACGTTGATATAAATCGTCGCTGGATGAAGATGGCATAGCTTCTAAAGGCGTGAATCGTGAATCGTGACCGGAACGAGACGAGTCCACCAAATGACACGAAGTCACACTAACTCGTCCTTCGTGCTGTTTCGTGCGTTTCGTGGATCGTAACTGTTGCTGAAACTTTGCTCAAGAAGAATCCCCTGGGCCTATTAGACTGAACACAAAACTGACGAAACCAACGCTGGCCTGTCTTCAAGATTTACGTTTCGAATTTTCCAGCTTGTCCAACCGCGATTCAAGGTTGCGACGTGCGCGATCGAGCAATACTTCCGCCTCGCTCATTTCGAGTGAGAGTTGCTTGAAGCAGACACGTTGCTCTTCGAGACGCTGCTGATCGCGCTCTCGCAACTCCCGGGTCAGGTCGGCCAGCCGGGCACTCAGCTCCAGACTTCGCGCTTGTTGCTTCGCCTCCATTTGTGCCCGGTAAGCTTCCGCCTCTGACTCAAGCTCTGCTCGCTGCGTCATCATTTCTATCCGGGTTTGTTTAAGCTGCTGCGCCCGCACTTCCACCTCCGCGCTCATCCCGGCCCGCTTCTGTTCCAGATCCTGGAGCGCATCCAGCATTTCGCGAAGGGCATGATGCACGGCAGCGTTGAAGTTGATCTGCTCCCACGAATACCAGCGCGTGGCTTGTTTAAACCGCCGCTTGACCCACAGCTCCAGACGCGCAAGTCCTCCGCTGCGATTGCTGACGAGGGGCGGCAGCCGGTCCCAGGCTCGCGCCGTCGTTGTGAGATATGTGTCGATGCGCGCCATGGTCTCAGGCGTTCTGGGCGCTGATTCGCCTCTGGGGATGTTGTGAACTGTGGCGGCGCTTGCTACGAGTGTGCGCGAGGTCTCTGCTTCCAACTCGGCCGTTTTGCGGACGCGCTCGCGTATCTCTCGGAGAGTGCTTTCAACTTCCTCATCAACCATGAGCCACTCCCTCTGGCTTGATATTTAGCGCGCGCTCTTCGCGCTGCTCCGCGGCCAGCAGGTTTGGGGGCCGGCGTCGCGCGGTGGCGGTCGCATCGAGATTAGCCACCCCTTCGGTCCGCGTCATGCTTGTTACGTTGAAGAAGAGAGCGCCATCCAGCCAGTCGTAAGCCTGCCCATCGCGGCCGTGAATCGCAAACGAAATCGAATAGTGGTCAACCCCCAGCCAGCAGTTAAACGCGAAGCTAACCTCCAATCCCTCACCGCGTCTCACTGGGCCAAATTCGATCTGCTGCTCTTTCGTGTTAGTTCCGTAGGCGTGTATACCGTGACGATTGCGAATGAGAAAGCCAACCACGGGTTCGTTCACGTCCCGGTGGAACCGCGCGATTACGCGCGCCGTCAAAGGCTCGCCGGTTTCGCTAATTTCGACGCGGCGGTGGGCGGCGTCAGTGAGTTCGGCTCCCACAATCTCGGCGCTGCCATCTCCGTGACGATAAGTGTAACTCAGAGGGGCGAGGCTTTCGTCAGATGGTACGGGATCCGCGGAAGACGTGCTTGCAGACGTCTCCGCATCATACGCCTCCTCGCGCTCCATAATGACCTTCTGATAACGGTTAAGCACGTCGGTGGGTTTGCCGTCTGCGATTACTCGTCCGGCATTCAAGAGGATGGCCCGGGTGCACAAGGCGCGCACAGCGGCTGCATCATGAGAAACGAAAAGTACCGTCCTACCATGCTCCTGAAGTTCCTTGATGCGACGCAGACATCGATGCTGAAAGACTGCATCACCGACGGCCAGCGCTTCGTCAACGATCAGAATGTCAGGCTCGACGCTGGCGGCGATGGCGAACGCCAGGCGTACATACATGCCGCTCGAATAAGTCTTTACTGTTTGATGAATGAAGGGCCCGATCTCCGCAAAACGTTCGATCTCCGGAAGGTGGGCTTGCGTCTCGCTGCGCGAAAAACCCATTAATGTCGCATTCATGAAAATATTCTCAATACCCGTAAATTCGGAATTGAAACCGGCGCCAAGCTCAAGCAGGGCGGCAATCCGGCCCTCGTGCCAAACGTTACCGTGGGTGGGATCCAGCGTTCCGGTCATTATCTGTAGCAGCGTTGATTTGCCGCTGCCGTTGGGTCCGACGATGCCCGTGGTGGTGCCCGCTTCGATCTCGAACCCGATGTCTTTAAGGGCCCAGAATTCGCGATGTCGTTTCCAGCGACCGCGCGTAAGCATCTCCCTCAGGCGATCGTTCGGCCTGTCATAGATGCGATACACCTTGGAAACGCCTTCAACGCGCAGTGCCGGGCTCATAGTTTTGAAACGATAACTGTTCTGGGCCAAGCGGTAAAGCCAGGGGAAACACGGGCGTGGGTCAGGTTGAACCTCTCTACTTTTTCTGCACAGGAGTCGTCATGCTGCAGATAATTACGAAAAGCCAACTGAGCTACTACCGAAACACACGGCTTGGGCGCTCAAGTCGTCTAGTATCAAAGGGTTGTTTACGTGCATGCTTGCGGTTACGCGCTGGTTCTGCGTAAAATGGCGCTTCTTTTGGGTGCCCGGTGTTGAGAACTAATTCTACGAACTACACCAGGCGCATACTGCTGCTCAGGCTCCCATGGGCATCTAATCTGCTCGTATCTACGTCTTTATTTCGGAGGGTTTTGTGAAGCAAGCCTTTTGTTCGTTGTGCGCTATGGTCGTGCTTGCGCTCGCCTGTGGCGGGTTTTCTTCGAGTTGGGCCCAGACGCCGAGCGCCACGCCGGAGCCATTCCTGATTCAATTGACCTCGTCACCAGCCGGATTTAGGACGACTGCGACCGACATCACAGCTAATGGCCGATTGGTGGTGTTCGAATCTAACGGTGATCTTGCAACGGATAGATCTGCGGCTCGCAATAATTTGGATGGTAATCGAGAAATCTTCATAGCCGATTATGCTCAGCGCCGGATTTTTCAAATAACGAATACCAAAAACGTTCCCAAGCCATCGGCCAGTCCGACTCCCACGCCAAGTCCAACGCCGACTCCGGCTCCTACGCCGGCTGATCCCACTCAGATTCAGATTGAGATCAGTAACAACAATCCCATGGTCAGTTTGGAGCCTGCGCTGAATGCGAGCAACCAACGCGCCTATACCATTGTTTTTAGCTCAAACGCGCCAAATCCGGGTAACTTTGACGGTGTAGACACGGGTGGCGTTCTGGCCGCTGATGGAAATACGGAAATCTGGATCTACCAGGTACCCGCAATTGCCGACGCAGATCTTACCCGCGGCGCTGATCTGCCGATTGTGAATTTGTCTGGTGGAGCATTCACAAGAATCACCGAGACTCCCGCAACCCTCCTTCCCACCCCCGGAGCGACTGGAGTTGCACCGCAGGTTGCTGACGACAACCGCGATGCGACGATTTCAGATGACGGCAATCGGTTAACATTTGTTTCTACAGGCAATCTGGTTCCGTCGGTGGGGAATTCTGACAGAAATCCGGAACTCTTCTTCTTCAATCGGCAGACTTCCGCCTTCACGCAAGGGACGACTACTCAAAGCACTGGTGGCGTACGACCGTTTTCTGTGTTTCAACAGAATCCGTCTCTATCGTCGGACGGCTCTGTTGTGGCGTTTCTTTCGACTGCGAATCTCGCCGGCAATAACGATGATGGCAATGGCCGTGGAAATCTGGAAATCTACGTCGCCAACTATGACGGAGCCGCGGTTAGCAATGTTCGCCAGGCGAGCCGCACCAGGGACGAAACCAGACTGGTAAATTCGCTTCATCCCGGTCGTCGATTGAGCCGGGATGGATCCCTGATCGCTTTAGAGTCACTGGCTGCGGATCCCAAGGCAAATAGCGCGACCAACGCAGCTGCGCACGCCCTTTTTGTTTACAACATTGCCGCAGATACTTTTGTAAGGGTCGGCCAAAGAGCCGCAGCCGGCAACGACGTCATTCGTTTCCCGACTTTCACTGACTACAATACTGCGCTTCAGCCGGCCACTCTCATCTTCGCCTCGGCTTTGAACTTCAAACCTGATGGCACCTTCCCCGCTGCGGACCAAAGCAGTACGGGTTTGAATCCAAATACGGTGACGCAAGTATTTGCGACGCAGGCTGCGGCCACACCCTCAAATACTTTCACGCGGCTGTCGAAGCATCCCGCCCTTGTCGCGAGCGATTTCCTGGTAGGAATACGGCCGTTGGCGAGCGATACCCGTCAGAGACTTGCATTCGGCCAGGGGGGCGCGGAACTCGGTACTGGCAATCCTGACAAATTTGTCGAAGCTTTTTATCTTTTGAGTCCGCCGGTGACTTCGGAATTATCAGCAGCCTTGTCGTTCTTTACCGGCGCCAGCGAATTTCCGCTGCCAACGCCCGAAGCCAGCCCGAGCCCGACCCCCTCTCCGTCGCCTGGCGCCATTACGGGTCTCGCGCCGGGCGAACTAGGAATTGTTCGAACCACGGTTCAGTTCGCGGCTGCGGATCAAATGGCCAGTGGTGGTTCCGAAACGCTGCGCCGCCCGGCCTTGCCGGTAGAACTCAATGGTGTCTCTGTTTCAGTGAACGGCGCGGCGGCGGGACTGTACTTCGTGGGGAATATCTCAAGGCAGATCAATTTCGTGGTGCCGCCGGGAACCTTTCCGGGAGTCGCTACTGTTGTAGTTAACAGCAGATTGAACGGCGGCACGCAGCTTCGTGGACTCCTGCAAATTGTTCCTGCGCAGCCTGACCTCTTTAGTGTTGGGGGACGTGCAGCGATCGTGAATGTAACCAATCCCGCAGCTCGAACAGGTGAACCCTTCACAGTGACTTCAATGGATGGCAGTGGAATGACGGTACCCACGGTACTGGAGATTACTCTGACGGGAGTCAGAGGAGTGACCCCAGCCGAAGTCAGAGTTACTGTTGGCACAACCGACATCACCGGCGACTCGATTGTTCTAGTTAGACCCAATCTGGAGATGCCCGGGTGGGACATCATAAATTTCAGGCTACCGGCGTCATTAGCTAACTCGCCTAACGTCCCGGTCGTCGTGACGGTCACCAGGGGAACGTCTGTTTCTTCCAGCCGACCGGCGGCCATGGCGCCGCTTATCACCATCGGCCCGTAGTTCGTGACTGCCGCCCAGTAAGTCCTTCCTGACCTGCTGATTACCCGGCCCTTTTTGGGTTTTCTCAGGCCTCTACCGCACGAGGTTCCGTAGTGAAGTAACTTCGTCGATGTGGCCAACTGCACCACTCCCCAATTCCTCAGTTGGCAGGCTGCCGAAAACTAAGAACTAAGAACGATCCACGAAAATCACACGAACGGACACGAAAAGAGCCCTTAGTTCGAGTCATTTCGTGTGCTTTCATGGATCGTCTTATTCTCCCTGAGAATTGCTCGCCTCTTTTTCACCAGCTGTTAGGAAAAAGTCTGGCCTGAAAGTGTTAGTATTGTGCTCGACTTGGGCCCGCCCAAAACTGTCGATCACGTCCCGGCAGTTCTTATCTTGAAAGTTGCGTCGTGGGACTTCTCGAGTGCCATCTCTAAACTCAATGCTGGCAGTTTTGATCCTGGCGTGCATCACGCCGGTCCGGCCTCTAGCGTCTGACTTTCCCCAATTGCTCGACTTCGCCGGTAGTCCTGCTCAGCAGCGGACGAAGTGGTCGACCAGGACTATCCAGATTAGTTTATCGACGTCCCTCAGCTCGCCTGCGGCAGCTTTAGCCCCAAACACCGATATCACAGGCGCTATTCATCGAGCACTTGGTCGCTGGTCCACCGCTGCGAATATTAGATTCGAAGAAGTCTCGTCGAAGGCACAGTCCATCAGTCCGGTAAGCGAAAGCGATGGAATTAATCTAATAACGATTGCCGAGACAACCGAGAATCTGGCTATCTTTGGACGAGGCAACAACCCGGCCCGCACTCGCGTGTTCTACGACCTTGAGACAGGAGAGATCGTCGAGGCGGACATCGCCATTAATCCACATCCCATTGGCGCCGACGGCACAGTGTTTCAGTTCTCAACCGATGGCACGCCGGGTACCTATGATCTTGAATCGACTATCATGCACGAGATTGGCCATTTCCTTGGTCTGGATCATTCAAAGGTAATTGGCGCTACCATGCAGGCACATCAGGGCGTGAATGGAGTCTACAATCTACCCGCCTTTACCGAGCGCACGTTAAGCGAAGACGATCGGGCCAAAGTGCTTAGCCTATACGGATCTTCGGATGGTCTGAGTGTGATCGAGGGGAAGCTGACTAACAGCTCGTTGGGAGGTTACCCGGTTCCTTTACAAGGGGCCCATGTTTGGGTTGAGGAGAGTGGCGCCGGGCGCGTCGTTGCCAGTGGCATCACTTCAGCCAACGGCAACTATCGCATCGAGAGTATTCCCGCCGGTCAATATCGCGTGCTAACTGAGTATCTCGATGGTTTTGTGGCTACGGAAGGCTCCTCAAGCAGTGTGGCGTTGAATCTTGCGAACCCTGCGAATCCTAACCGCGCGCAACGGGCTTTTCGAAGCGTCGAACTCCGTAACCGGGTGCGTCTGCGCGCAAATGCAACTACCAGCATCAACTTTGCCATGGTACCGCCGCAAAGTGGGCCACCCCTTCTTAAGCCTCGTCTCCTGGGGACGAATGGCGACCTTTCAGCAACGCCTCTGCCCGTGGAAGCGGGCAAGAAACTGACCATCTACGTAGGCGGCGAGGGCGTGGATCAAGTGCCGATTAGTGGTGTCTCCGTGATGTCGCCTTTTATGACCATTGATCCAGACAGTCTGACGCTGCAGCAATTCGGAACCTCGTTTCCGGTAATCGGATTTGATGTGACAGTTGCGGCCCATGCTTCCTTCGGCGATTACAGCATTCGGCTCCAGTCCAACTCAGGCGAAGTTGCCTATCTCCCGGGCGGGCTCACAATCGATCCGGGTGTTAACTCAGCTTCAGCAAATCCGGGCGACGATGCGCGGTTCTTTGTCAATCAACACTATCGAGACTTTCTAGGCCGGGAACTTGTGCCGGTGCGCGCTAACAAATGGATAGATGAACTTGGGAAGTGCGGGGTTGACGCTGACTGCGCTCCTGGTCGTCGTCTTGATGTTTCTGCAGGTTTCGTTGAGGCCGAGTTTCTGGAGACCTGGTCTTTCATCTATCGCGTCTACAAAGCCGCTCTCGGCCGTCGCCCAACTCTTTCGGAATTCAATAGCGACCGGCTCCACATCGTGACTGATCCCGAGGGTCGTGAGAACAGCAAACTCGCTTTTACGAAGGCCTTCGTTGTTCGTCAGGAATTTCTCACTAAATACCCGACTGGGGTGAAAGTCGATCAATTTTTGGACCAGTTGGTGTCTTCGGTGATGCAGATCTCTGAAGTGGATCTCCTTCCGGAGCGAGGGAATCTGGCGGGTTTGTACGATGGCACAATCACGGGACGAGCCGAGATCATTCAGAGACTGGCCGACCATCCGGCTCTCGCTAAAAGAGAGAGTTCGAAGGCTTTTGTATTGGCCCAGTACTTTGGCTATCTCAGACGAGAGCCTGACGAGAATGGATACAACTTCTGGCTGAGTACACTCGATGATCGAACTGGATCCGACTCGCTCGCACACCGGGCAATGTTATGCGCCTTCATCACTTCCGCTGAATATCAATCCCGCTTTGGAATGTACGTCACTCGCAAAGGATGCTAGTTTAGTGTCTCAGAAACTCCTTTACCACGTCTGACCTTATCAATGATCTGTTGAGCGGTCGCGATCCAGACAAACGGTTTCGCTTAGTTGTTTTGCGCGAGGTTGCTTAAGTGGCGCCACTCGATTACAGAACCGGGAGCGATAGCGACCGCACTCAACTACTACAAAAAGACTGCATGGGACAAGAAATCAAGACTGCGACTCGGAGCTGATTTATGTAAGAGTCGTTACCTCGGCGCTTGAACGTACATCGTGTCCTGAATGATCTGGTATGTTGAGTGCGGTCGCTATCGCTCCCGGTTCTGTAATTGAATGGAGTTGAACACGTTCAATTGCCGGTGCGTGGAACTCTCGAGCAACGAATGATCTCCT
Source organism: Pyrinomonadaceae bacterium (assembly GCA_013811945.1). GTDB lineage: Bacteria > Acidobacteriota > Blastocatellia > Pyrinomonadales > Pyrinomonadaceae > PSRF01. The sequence continues at coordinate 50,812 of JACCUI010000044.1, forward strand.
AACCCTGGAATGCGGCAGCGTTTACTACAGTATCTTACCTGCCCTGCGTGCGGTGGCTCTCTTGAGTTGTCCGGCGTAACGGCCGGCGATGGTAGCCACGTATTGGAAGGCGAGCTGAACTGCGGCAACTGCGAGGCCCGGTTTCCCATTACTCGCGGCATCCCTCGGTTCGCAGCGCTTGAAAAACTTGATGCTGACAAGGCGGCGACTGCAGCTAACTTCGGCTGGCAGTGGCAGCACTTCACCCAGGAAGACCAAAGGTATGCAGATCAATTTCTGGGATGGATTTCTCCGGTTACTCCGGAGTTTTTCAATGAAAAGATCGTACTGGAAGGTGGTTGCGGCAAAGGACGGCACACCCAACTGGTTGCCGCTTGGGGCGCAAAGGAAGTAATCGGAGTCGATCTCAGCGCCGCTGTCGAAACAGCATTTGCCGCTACCCGGGGTCTGGACAACGCTCATATCATCCAGGCCGACATCTATCATTTGCCGATCCAGAAAAAGATCGACTACGCGTTTTCTGTCGGGGTGCTGCACCACCTGCCTGATGCGCATCGTGGTTTTCTGTCACTGGCTTCTAAGGTGAAGCCAGGAGGACATCTGTCTGCGTGGGTTTATGGCGCTGAGGCCAATGAGTGGATCACCGGCTTGGTCAGCCCAATGCGAGAACGCTTGACCTCCCGCATCCATCCGCGCGCCCTTCTACATCTTTCAAGACTGCCCACAGCCCTGGTTTATCTCGCAACCAAGTTGATCTATCGACCGCTCAATCGCGTTGCCGGGGGCGCAGTGGGCCGCCACCTCTTCTACAATGATTACCTGATGGCTATCTCAGGTTTTGGGTGGAAGGAACAGCACACAATAGTGTTCGATCATCTCGTCGCACCGACCGCACACTACATCCCAGGCAGGGAATTCGAGCAATGGTGGCGCGACATTGAAGCCACTGAAGTTTCGATCCAGTGGCACAACAAGAATAGTTGGCGGGGCTTTGGCAGGGTTTAGGCCGACCCGTCGTAGCGCTCATAAAGGCGATTTCACGCAAAGATGCAAAGGGAGCAAAGACGCAAAGAAACGCATCTTGCAAACGGGTTCAGCGCAGCGACATTTCTTAGCTTTGCGCCTTTGCGTGAAACCGCCTTCGTTAACGTAACTGTTCAAATGTTGGGGTTAGCCAGTTTTTACTATTCACGCGTCACGTTCTACTATTCACGCACGATGATTTCGGCTCAAACGGCAAGACGCGCAGTGTGGCGACCACTCTGGGAGCTGCCCGGGCGCTTCGAGTTAATTCTCTCCCTCGCCCGGCGTGAACTTGTGGCGCGCTATCGCGGTTCAGTCTTGGGAATAATCTGGGCGCTACTCACTCCGGTGGTAATGATCGCGATCTTCACGTTCATATTCGCGGGCATCTTTGGGGCCCGGTTTGGTGCCACCGGTTCGCCCTGGGATTACGCGCTTTATCTTTTTTGCGGACTGCTGCCCTGGACGATGTTTCAGGAGACCTTGGTGCAGTCCGCGACGACCATCGTTACACACTCAAATCTGGTAAAGAGGGTAGTCTTTCCTCTCGAGACTTTGTCGATCGCGCAGGCGCTGTCATCTCTCGGCAATCAGTTGTTCGGCACTCTTGCCCTTCTGATCGCCATCCTCATAATGCGTCAGGAACTTCGCGTCTCGGTCTTTTGGCTGCCCGCATTGATTATTCCGCAATTACTATTTACGCTCGGCGGGGCGTGGCTGATCGCTTCCCTAGGTGTCTTCCTGCGTGACATCGCACAAGGAATATTACTCTTCCTGACGGCCTGGATGTTTCTTACTCCGATTATCTATCCGGAATCGATTGTGCCTCAGCGTTATCGCCTCTTCATCAACATCAATCCCTTCACCTCTCTGGTTAGAAGCTACCGGCGCATCTTGTTGGAAGGTGCACCGCCCGACTGGTCCGGCCTCGCCTACTTCACGGCCTTCGCGCTAGTCAGCTTTTTCTTTGGCTACTGGTGGTTCGCACGCACTCGTAAAAACTTTGCTGACGTGATCTGAACTACTCCCGCAGGAAGAGCGCGCACTCCTTACTCGCAGAGCTTCAGGAAAAATAATTCATTCGGCACCACGAGAAAGTCTTGACAAAGGGATGCAGCCGCCCTGGAGTGGTCGGTAACTTCATCGTCTTTCTGCTTGTGAAAACCACTAAGTTGAATCCGCTCAGAGCCGCGCTCTGGACGTTTCTCATCGTAAACGCCGTACCGGCGATTGCTCTCGCGGTTATTGGTAGCCGAATAGATCCCCAGTTCCGACTGGCGGCCACCATGATTGGTTACCTTGTAAGTTTTCTGTTCTGGTATGGCCTGCATTGGATGTGGGCGCGCAGAGCAAAGGCAACCAGCGGCTGGCACAGGAGGGTGGGCAGTAAGTGTATCCAGAAGTGTACTCAGTCGGGAATTTGCACACAGTCTCACCGCTCCCGGTTCTGTCACAGAGTGGCCCTTACGCTTCTCGATTTATGGGTTGGGGTTTCAATCCCTGGTCATTATCGCGCGTCAACACCACCACAACGCCTATCAACCACCAGAAGACCAGGGCGACTTCGCCATCGCCGAAGTTGTAGTTAACGAGTGAGCTCGCGAAAAAGCCGGCCATGGCCCCGATCGCGCCGAGCAGCAGACCAGCACGGTTTACGTCTGCTAAGTCTCTGAAGACCCGTTTCGCCCGACTTGTCAGCAGCCAGAAGGCCGCCATGATCCAGAGCCAGAAAGCGAGTGCCGGGAGACCGCGGTCAAAAGCCAGTTGCAATGGTGTGGAATGCAGGCCCAGCAATTCCTTGCCGGGAAAACCCCAGTCATCCCAGTGCAAGTGCATAGCATCCATTCCATGACCAAAAACCGGATGAAGCGCTATTCGCGACACTCCGATCTGCGCGACAGTCAGACGCGATGAAGTGCTGTCGTCTTGAAACCACAAGGCCTGTTCCGCGCGAGTCTGCCAAACGATAAGGGCTCCCAGGGCCAGAACAAGCAACAACGCCGCTGGTACCAGGATACGCGCTTTTCCCCGCGCGGCGCGTATGGTCAGGACGCTAGCGCCCAGAGTAAAAGCCACCAGGACAGTTCTCATCGCCGTTAAAACAATCCCCAGCGCCATGAGAGCGCTGGCAGCAGCGGCCAACTTAAAGCGAAGATTCGGGCCATGGTGCTTGAGATTTGCCAGTCCCAGCCCGAGAGCGAGTTGCGCGAGGATTTGCAGAATCTCAGAGAATGTTTCGTAGTGACGCGTCCAGCCCGAGGCGCGAAAGCGATGAATTGGATTTCTGCCCGTTATTCCCGAAGGAGCCTCAAGCTGTTTCAATTTATCAGTGACCACCAGGCTAGTGCGTTCGACGTGCTCACCGCGCGTGATGACACTGACGCGCAGACTGGCTCCTGACGGGGCCGTCTTGATCGCTTTTTCGATTTCGTCGATCGAGTAAATTCGCTGCCCATTCATTCTCCAAACAGCATCACCGGGCTCAACGCTCATACGCAGAAGACTGTCGCTGGAGATCGTTTCGACAACCACCCCACGTCCGCGGAGCAAATCGTAGATGCTATAAATGCTGCCAGCAACCCCTGACAGGATCATGACACACACCAAAAATACCGCGTTGCCTCTGGTCACAATTGCCTGGGTCAGATAGAAGAGAAAGACGACGCAAACAGATTGCAGTTTGGCGATGCTAATCTGCGGTTCTTCGGATAGACAAGACGATGCGATGGTCCATCCGAAGAAGAGCCAGATCGGTAAGTCTAGCTTCGTGTGTCGAAAACCAGCTTTTCCTGTAGCTATAGTACGAACCAGCCAGCCGCCACCAACTATCGCCAGTCCTATTTCTGCTCCGGCGATCGAATGCGGCGCAAATGCGGCATAAAGAACGAAACCTGCGGTGGCAACGCGGTGACCAAGAAGGGCGAGGGGTGGTTTAGTATCGTCAGCGGGAGAGTGAAGTGCAGAGATCATTAATTAGCAATCCGATGCCGCTTGGTAACCTGCCGGCTGTTCCATTAAGCGATAAATTGAAACGGCTCAGGTAGCAGAAATCGCATCCAAACTCTTGAAAACGAACGGGTTGACACCTTCATTTGCGCATGTTAGCGTATCTTCCGACTGTTTCGTCCTGGGAAATAGTCGCCCAACTTACAAGGCGATTACCCCGTACGGGCTGTTCTCTCAACCCGCCGCTACGATTGACGCCGCTACCATATTTGATGATACATAATACTACCGATGG
>JACCUI010000141.1 GCA_013811945.1 Pyrinomonadaceae bacterium
GAAGCAACATTAACGATTCCAGGACGTGTCTGATGGCAAACTCACGAGGCGAGCATGGTGCCACCAGGTGCAGTCGGGCATTCCAGGAGCTCAGCAGGTTATAGTATTCGGACAAGCGCCCGATCGCCTCGACACTGATTCTAGTCTGATAGACTCCGGACTCGGACTTGAGTGCTTCTGTAAACTCTTTAACTTGTTCGCTGCTTGCAGTCATCGTTCAATCCTCGAGTGCAGTGTCACCGAAAGTCGGAGCGACCGCAAAGTAGTTTCTCGGCAACGCTCAGTTTGTTTCGCTGCGGATCCGCCGCCTCCTTTGCGGAAAGGCTCTGCCTTCCGAGATTCGAAATAAGACTTGAGACTACGCTTCCCGTCCGAGGCTTAGCCTCAAAGCTTTAAGAAAGATGCGCGGAAAGCCATAGGCTTTCCGCAAGGGGTGCGGCCAACTTTGCTCCTTTCCGCCTTTGCATGAGATTCTTCTAATTCCAATTTGACTAAGGATCACGAGGCTAAAGGACAACCCATAATGGAAGATCTGGCCGGGCAACACGAATACCTTGGGCGTGCGGTGACACGCATCATTACAGATTTTGCTGCGAGTTTGGATTCGCGCCCAGTCGCCCCGCACGCCACGCCGTCCGACCTGGAAACTATTTTCGCCGAGAAGCTTCCAGAAAACGGGCTGGGACTCGACGAAATCCTGGCCCGCTTCACGAGGGACATCTCGGCGCACGCGATGGGTGTGGCGAGTCCACGCTACTACGGACAGTTTAATCCCACGCCGCTGCCGATCGGGGTTTGGGCTGACGCGCTTTGCTCGGCGCTGAACCAAAATGCCGGGGCTTGGCGCAATGGGCCAACGTCGGCAATGATCGAAGCGCGCGTTATGCGCTGGCTCTGCGATCTGATTGGCTATGGACCGCGGAGTTTTGGCGCTCTTGCGAGTGGCGGCTCTGAGGCGAATCTCATAGCCTTGAAGTGTGCTCGCGACAACGCCCACGCCGGAGTGGTTCACGAGGGGGTTCGTAGGGCGCCGGGCGATCTTGTTATTTACGCCTCTGAACAATGCCATTACTCAGTTGTCAAAAGCGCTGACATTCTCGGTCTCGGCCGCGACGGTCTGCGCAAGATCCCTACTGATGATCGCTTTCATGTCCAAACCGACTTGCTACGAGCCGAGATCGAGCGCGACCGCGAAGCTGGGCGGATACCGTGTTGTGTGGTCGGCGTTGCGGGCGCTACCTCGACAGGAATTATCGACCCTTTGGCTGAGTTGGCGACGATCGCGCGGGAAAACAATTGCTGGTTTCATGTTGATGCAGCCTACGGTGGAACGCTGGCTTTTTCCGACCAACACAAGTCCAAGCTGAAAGGTATCGCAGAGGCTGATTCGATAACCCTCGATCCACACAAGTGGCTGTTTGTTCCTTTTGCCTGCGGGGCAGTGCTGGTACGAGATGGCGGACGGGTGCTGCGCGAGGCCTTCGACATCAGCCCGGAGTATCTCAGCGAAGATCGCGGCGGCACAGACGTTGAGTACGACTTTTTCAGATACGGTCAGATGGGAACCCGCCGGTTTAGCTCTCTGAAGTTGTGGATGGCGCTGCAGTTCATGGGCCGACGGGGTTACGAAGAAGTAATCGACCGGCAAATTGGTTTGACGCATTATTTGGCGAGCCGCATTGACGAGTTGAGTGAATTCCAGCGGCTGCGAGAGGTTGAAACGGCTGTATGTTGTTTCAAGTTTCTGCCGGAAATGACTCGTAACGCACCGGGGGAAGATCAAGATCGTTTGCAACTGAGGCTTCAGCAGCAAATCGAGCAAAGCGGCGAAGCCTTTATCACAACCACCGTGCTGCATGGCCGCAGGGCGATGCGAGTGAATATAAACAGCTTCCTTACCGAGCGTCGCCACGTTGACGATCTGCTAGAATTGTTGAAACGCGAAAGCAAGAAACTGATGGGGGGAAAAGGGTAAAGGGGAAATAGGGTAAACGGGCAAGAAATACACAAGCATTTGTCATTCGACATAATTCGACATTTTACATTTGGCCATTTTCTGACTCATTTCGTGGTGCTTCGTGTGATTTCGTGGATCGTTTCCTGGGCCGAAACAACAGAACGA
>JACCUI010000198.1 GCA_013811945.1 Pyrinomonadaceae bacterium
GACATAGTGATGCTCCTTCGTCTGAGTTGATTGTTAGCAACGTCACTCTACAGACAAAAGATCCATCGCTGTGTCTTTTCTTTCTCTCGATTAGCTACTCCTTTCGGGAGTTTTGCAAGAGGCTCTAGAGCTTACTCCACTTTCAGAACTGCCTCTGCTCGAGCTGCGGTGGGGATCATCTTTGGCTCCCTGAGGGTTTAATTTGTAGGGTACACCCTCCTGATCAACGCAAACTTAATCAGTGCGAGAATTCAATTGGCCCGAGCGAAGTCAACAGAGACCACCTGACCTGATCCGACCTCTGAGCCCGGCGCCGGACTCTGGCGGATCACGCGGCCATCACCTCGAGCCTCCACTTGCATTCCCAGGTGCGCACATGCGCGCGCAACGTCCCGAACACTTCGGCCGCGCAAATCCGGCATCAGGACTGCCTTGTTACTGGCCGCCGCATAAACAATCTCGCCGTCTCTTCCGTCGCGACGGGCTACGCTCGGCAGAGTGGCCTTGCGCTGTTCTTCCAGTCGGGTCCGCGCTTCCTGCGCTTTGGCTGCCTCAGGACTCTGCACTGTCTGCGTCGACTGGGCCACTTGCTCCGACTCTACGCTGAGCTTCGTATCGGGAGCGATACCAAGGTCCGGCAAAATCTGTTCGGCTATTTCACGGAAGACCGGCGCTGCCACGTCACCACCGTGATAGGCGCCGGCTGGTTCGTCGATCACAACGATGATCACTACCGCGGGGTTATCCACCGGAGCGAAACCAACAAACGACGCAACATGCTTAGTTCTCGAATATGTCTTCGTCTTCGGATCAATCTTCTGCGCTGTGCCAGTCTTGCCAGCCGCGCTGTAACCGTCCAGTTGGGCCATTCTGGCGGTCCCATTCACGGTTACTTCCTCGAGCATCCCGCGCAAAGCTCTCGCTGTTTCCGGAGTGACGACACGCCGCTGTTCCGGAGTCGAACGATATACGCTGGTTCCTGAGGATGTTCGAATTTCGCGAACCAGATGAGGAGCCACACGCACACCGTCATTTGCCAGGACGCCGAACGCCGCCGCCATCTGAAGCGGAGTTACGCCAAGCTCCTGACCGATAGCAATGGATCCAATCGAGGATGCCTGCCAGCGCGTAACCGGCCGCAGCAAGCCCGGTGTCTCGCCCGGTAACTCAATACCGGTGCGCGAACCGAAGCCAAAACGAGTGATGAAATTATGCATGGTGGCATCGCCCACTCGCAGTCCAAGTTTAATGGCCGCGACATTGCTCGACTTTGCAAGTGCATTGGCAATCGTCAGAGTGCCAAAGCGTCTATGATCGCGGATCGTTCTCCCGGCAATAGTAATCGCGCCCATTTGACAATCGATGCGATCCTCGGGCTTGACCAGACCCTTTTCGATAGCCGCAGAAAAAGAAACGATTTTGAAGGTGGACCCCGGCTCGTAAATATTTTGCAGTGCCCAGTTGGATCGTGCTTCTGGCCAGACAGCTCCGACATCGTTAGGGTCGAAAGTGGGTGCATTGGCGAGGGCCAGGATTTCTCCGGAATGGGGATCGAGAACAATCGCGGTCCCGGACTTGGCGCGGCTTTTCTTAACTGCGGCCCCGAGTGCCTGTTCGGCCCGATACTGAACCGATTGATCAATCGTGAGAACAATCGTTTGACCGGGCTTTGAGGGAAGTTCAAAACTCTCATAGGCGTTCCCACTTGAGTCCTTCTCGACGAAGAGTTTTCCAGCTTCACCGGTAATCTTCTCGTTATAGACTTGTTCCACTCCACCCAACCCGGCGCCATCAAGCCCGACAAAGCCCAGCACATGTGCTGCGAGGGAACCGTTTGGATAGAAACGCTTCGGCTCCGTACGGAAGTGAACACCAGGCAAGCCGAAACCGCGGATCTTTCCTGCTTGATCGGCAGACATTCGCCGCGCCAACCATAGAAATCTGCGACCACCATCCTTCGCCTGCGCAAGCTGACCGATTAATCTCTTTTCGTCTAGGTTGAGTACTGAGGCCACTCGAACTGCAACACAAGCGATATCGCCGGGAGTTTCGAGTTCTGCTGGATCAACGAAGAGGGAGGCGGTTTGGATGCTGCGTGCAAGCTCACGATCTTGGCGGTCGAGAAGGTGTCCACGTTCGGGTCCCGTTTCCAGGGCAAATTGCTGCTGCCGTTGCGCGCGCCCGACCAGTCTTTCGTGGTCGGAAATCTGCAGGTAGACCAGACGGACACTGATCGCCAGCATCCAACAGACAATAAACGCCGCGACAAGAAGCGCGCGGCGTATTGAAGCGTCAGGTCGAGTTTTCGATTCAGCGGAAAGGCGTGCCAACATTGCCGAAATGGATCCCTTCTGACGATACCGCCAGGGACAGCACCAAGTTGGTCAAACTTCGCCCAGGGGTGGCGCAGTTTCAAGCAACTATTGACGTCTGAACGAAGCGGCGGGATTAATGACGGCCGTGACCAGGGGAAGCCGTCTCTGTTCGTTCGCCGTCTGAGTTCCAACCTGTCCGGCCTTCAATGGCTTAAGCCCTAATTGACGCGCCGCAGATTCCAACCGAGCCGGAGCTGCTGCTTGTTCCTTCTCGAGCAGTAATCGCTGTTGCTCCGCAAGTAGGTGTTGCCGTTCGTGGCGCAGACTCTCGCTCTCGTACCCGAATTGAACGGCGGCAAAATGCTGCCGCGCCGCAAATACGAAACCAACTGCCAACACGAGGCCGCAACAAAGCAGGAATACCAGTCGGGAGCGCGCGCGAAAGTCGCGTTCGCGACGGACACGAGTGTTTCGCTGATTTGAAGGATGTCTTTGCATTAGTAGGCTCCACTTTTCGGGGGCTAGGCCCGGATTATTCATGAACCTTCGTGTCATTCCAACCTGCGAGCAGGCCTTCGAGTCCTGCCTCGATATTCACGCTGAAGGCGTGGAAGCTAATAGCCGGGGGCAAGCGCAGCGACGCCCCCGGAACTGCGACAAACGAGAGATTTCGACCCTGAAAGGGTCGCACTCTTCCGTAAAGCCACAACACTTGGAGTTTTTGTTTGGGTTTCACCCTTTCAGGGTCGGACGAGCTTTGCAGCTTTCCGGGGGCGCTGCCCCCGGCTATTGACTCCGTCCCTTTCAGGGACAAGGCAAAAACTTCAAGCATTTTTCGAAAGCTCCTTACTTCGCAGGCTTAGTGAACAACCACCGCAGTTCATGAATAATGCGGGCTAGACCTCATTAGACGAGTGCGCAATGCGACTCGTCATGTTAAAGAGAGTTTCCTGCAAGCCCGCAACTTTGCGCTACGCGCACGCGGATTCTGTTCGACCTCGGTATCATCAGGAACAACCGGACGCCTTGTAAGGAGTTCAACCGCCCGCCGGGCGCCACAGGAGCAAACAGGAACTCGTGGCGGGCACTGGCAGTACCCGGAGAGCCGGCGAAGTTCGTGCTTGATAATTCGATCCTCAAGCGAATGGAAACTAATCGCTGAGAATCGTCCGTCGGGTTGTAAAAGATCTATCGCTGCGGCAATGAATTGATCCAGCCCTGCGAGCTCGCGATTGACTGCTATTCGCAAAGCCTGGAACGTTCGGGTTGCCGGATGAATAGCCCTGGTCTTGCTATAGCCGACTGCGCGTTGCACCAGATCAGCCAGGGCTTTAGTTGTTTGAATCGGTTCCCCTCGCTCGCGACTCTCAACGATCCACTTGGCAATGCGGCGCGAGCGCCGCTCTTCGCCATACTCGAAAAGAATCCTGGCTATCTCCGCCTCCGGCTGAAGAAGCAACTCGGAGGCAGTTTCGGTCTCGCTCGCTGGATTCATGCGCATATCCAACGGAGCGTCGAAGCGAAAACTAAACCCTCTCGTGGCGGAATCAATTTGCAGTGACGAAACGCCGAGATCAGCCAGCACTCCCCGTATTTGCTTCCCTCCGGCGTCTTCCACGATCGCACTAATCTCTCGGAAGTCTGCCTGGAAGGGACGAAATCGGTTTCCAAACCGCGCCAGGCGTCTACTCGCATAATCGAGCGCCTCATTGTCCAGGTCGATCCCGAATACACGAGTCTCATTGGAGCTTTCCAGAATCGCTTCGGTATGACCGCCTAGTCCGACAGTGCAATCGATGAAGAGACCTCCCCGCTCAGGAGCAAGGAATTGCATGGTCTGTTCAAGCAGCACGGGACGGTGGGGCGCGCCTATGCCCCCCAAAGGCGCAACCATCACCACCGCCCCGTGATCTTGTTCAAAGAACTATCTGCGCGTGAATCGTAAATAGGGAATCGTGAATAGCGGGGTTTTTCCATTTACGATTACCATCTACGATTTATGTCTAAATTCCCAATCTCGCAATCGCCGCTTCGTCTTCTTCCGTATAAGGGTCTGAAAGCATGCGTAACTTAAACTTGTCTAGCTCCCAAACCTCGAGGTACGTGAGGTATCCCATGACTGCTACGTCACCGATGACCTCGGCACTCTTGCGTAGCAGCGGATGGATGAGTAGTCGACCTTGTCCGTCGATGACAGCCTGTTGGCCGAAGTAGTTCGTTCTGTCAAGGAACTTGCGTCGTGCCGGATCCATCGTTGGTAAGAGCGAAAGGCGTTGCTCGATGGATTCCCATTCCCTCAGTGGGTATATGCGAACGTTTTCGCCCGTAAGACTCGTGATGTAGAACTCGCTACCATGTTTTTCCTCTATCAGGCGTCGGAATGGCGTCGGCACCTTTAGCCGACCCTTCGGGTCAATCCGGGCGGTGTAGTTTCCCCGAAGCATAATGTTGACGGTCAAGATTTGTTGGGTGGCCGTAGGAAAAGTTGCTAATGATCGGTCGTAACGAGGATTGGACCCACTTCCGACCACTTTCGACCACCCGCGTCGGATACTACGCGCCTCAGATAGACGTGTCAATAGGAAACCTCGGAAATACTTAGGCTTTCTAATTTTCTCGTCTACGGTCGACAAACTTCTTGTTCGCCTGTTGTCTGCCGTCTGGGGGTAGGAGGCAGGAGGCCGACGGCAGACGGCAGGAAAGCAAGAGCCAGAAAGCAAAAGCCGATTCCCAAGCACTTGAACGTGCTTCCTTCATGTCTGCCGTCTGCCGTCTGCCGTCTGCTCCCGACCTATTCCAACCGACCTGATAGGCACGGTCCAAGGCCATGATGTATATTGACCCGCCCGTGTTACGGTCCAACAATTTATAACTGAGTAGTATCTGGATGGAGTCAATCCTGGGACGACTGCCCGAACTTCTCCTCTTCGGCGTGATTGCCGCGGGAGCAAATTTGGTTGGCGGTCTTGTATTAATCAAAGCCGGTGCTCACCGATTTGGGGAGCGTTTTCTGAAATATCTGGTCGCGCTCGGCGCGGGTTTCATGTTGGCAGCCATCTTCATCGAGATTCTTCCCGAGACTGTCAGTCTGTGGACTCAGGGCCGTTCGGGGGAAAACGCCGCGGAAGCAGTCGTGGGGGCCATGACGCTCCTACTCGCGGGCTATCTGGTCATTCAACTCTTTGAACACACGATTGCTCCGCACTTCCACTTTGGTGCCGAGACACATCCGGAGTCTTTCATGCGACCCTCCGCCGCCTACACGGCAGTCGGGGGACTCTGGATTCATACGTTCTTCGACGGGGTCTCGATCGCGGCGGCTTTTCTGGTTAGCTTTCGAGTTGGGCTGCTCGTTTTTATTGCGATTCTCTTGCACAAGATGCCCGAAGGGTTCACTGTTGCCTCAATAATCTTGGCATCGGGACGGTCTGAGAAGAAGGCTCTGCTGGCTACTGCGGCGATCGGCGCGGCCACGCTCGCGGGGGTTGTGGGAGTCGCAATGCTTCAGGCGAAGATTCAGTCGGCAGTTGCTTATGCCCTGCCCTTCTCCGCTGGCGTAACCCTCTATGTAGCCGCCAGCGACTTAATTCCTGAGGTGAATCATAACGAAGAACGAAACCCCATGGTGTCGATCGTCGTTTTTGTGGGCGTAGCGATGTTCTATATTTTACATAAACTGATTGGACTACTAGACGGATTAGCGGCTGTGCGACTTGGCTAGGTACACATGGTTTTCAGACCCGGGTTGATTCTAAAATTCCGTATCGCTTTTCTGGCCATCGCTTTCGCGACTCTGGTTTGGTTGCCTGGACCAAACGTCCTCGCTCAATCTACGACCAAGTCGCCCATTCCTCTTCCTGAACCATTCACTCCAATCGTTGACTATGCAAATGTCATAGATCCCGAAACTCGAAGGCTTCTGGAAGCGATCTATAGGAATCTCAAGGAGCGAGCTGATATCGAATTCGCAGTCGCAACTGTCCCGTCGACGGGCGACCGCGACATCTTCGAGTACTCGCTGGACATTGCCCGTGGCTGGGGGATTGGATCAAAGGAAGGTGAGAAAAACGGCCTCCTCCTGGTGGTGGCCGTCAATGACCGCAAATACTTTACTCAAGTTAGCCGTCACCTTGAAGGTGATCTGAATGACGGTTTAGTTGGACAAATCCAGCGCCAACGTTTGGTACCGCAGTTCCGACGAGGGAATTATAACCAGGGAATCTACGATACGATTCAGGCCTACGTCGCTACTCTGGCAGAAAAGCGGGGCTTCACCGTTGAAGGTATAGACCAGAGTTACGCTTATCGCGCTCCGCGGGAACAACCCAGGAGCCAGCCCACGGCTGCGGTGCCTTCCTCATGCTGCGCTCTCGGTGTCGTGGTTATTTTCATAATTATCCTCCTTTCCATCATGCGGGGCGGGGGCGGAGGTTGCCTGAATATGTTTTTACTGGGCTCTTTGCTCAATAGCGGTGGCCGGGGAGGTTGGGGTGGTTCCAGCAGCGGCTGGAGTGGTGGCGGATTTGGCGGGGGCGGGGGCGGCGGAGGCTTTGGTGGTGGTTTCGGTGGGGGAGGTAGTTTTGGAGGTGGAGGTGCCGGCGGTAGTTGGTAGGGGACCAGTGAGCTTTGGCCGATCACGATGCCCCGGACGCTGTCGCGACTTGAGTCCGGACTCTGCTACTATCCACGGCATACAATAAAGATGGTTAAGACATTAGTTAAGGAAGCGCTGAATGGCTTGGTTACCGACTTGCGCGCGACGCATGGCGATAATCTCGCCTCCGTGGTGCTTTACGGTTCTGCGGCGGCGGGGGACCAGGTAGAGTTGCGGTCGGATTACAATTTGCTCATCGCCCTGAACAGGATAACTCCTGAAGATCTTCGCCAGGCCCAGGCGCCCATGCGCGAATGGCGCCGATTGGGGCATCCGATTCCTGTCTACTTCACGGTCGAGGAACTATCGGATGCTGCGGACGTATTTCCCATCGAGTTTCATCAAATGGCAAATGCGCGCGTTGTCCTTTTTGGCAGAGACCCGTTCGAGGTCGTCAAGCTTTCTGACGCTCACTTGAGGCATCAGGCCGAGTACGAGCTTCGTAGTAAGCTGATTCAACTCCGTCGTCTTTACATTCCCGCGTGCGTATCAGTCGAAAAGCTTTGCGATCTGATGAGCGACAGTCTGGCAAGTTTCGCATCTCTATTTCGCGCGGTGTTGATGCTTCATGGTAAGGAGGCGCCGGTCGCGAAACCCGACTGTGTGCGAGCGACGGCTAAACTGTTGAAACTTGACCTGCGACCGTTTGAGAGAATATTTGCCATGCGGGCCACGGGTGAGCGGCCCGCCACGGACGAGGAAGCCAATGAACTTTTCGCGGCCTATATGGTACAAATCGAACACGTAGTTGAGGCGATTGACGAGAAAAAACTGGAGATGCACCCTTGAACAGATAACTGTTCTGTGAAACAAGCCCAGTCTCTCGTTGTTTGAGCGAAGTTCCAGCAACAAAAGACGATCCACGAAATGACACGAAACAACGCGAAGCTGGTTAGTGGACTTCGTGAGATTTCGTGGATCGTTTCTGTTGGGCGGGGCCTATAAATCAAGTTAAGAACCTTCTGGAGATTGAAACATGAATCGCAAACGAACATTGTTATTTGCCTTAGTTGTTTTCGTATCGTTGACAGCGAGTGGTTGCAGCTACAACACGCTCACCACCAAGCAACAAAACGTGAAGGGCAAGTGGGCCAACGTTGAAACTCAACTTCAACGGCGTGCCGATCTGATTAATAACCTCGTCGAATCTGCGAAACTTGCCGGCGTACAGGAACAGGAAGTCTTCGGTAAGATCGCTGAAGCGCGATCTCGGCTCTTGAACGCCACGAACCAAGCGCCCCAGGGCGAGGGCGGCGATAAGTCGCCTGAGCAAAAGCAGGCGGTGATTGACGCGGCTAATAGTTTCGGCGGCACGATTGGTCGGTTGCTGGTGCTGCAGGAGGCATATCCACAGTTACAGTCCAACCAAAACTTTTTGAAACTGCAGGACGAAGTGGTGGGAACGGAAAACCGGATCGCCACAGCGCGCAAGGACTACAACGACGGGACGCAGGACTACAACACGACCCGCGCCAAGTTTCCTACTGTGATTTCGGCAAAACTGTTTGGCTTTAAGGAAGAGCCTTACTTCAAAGCGGAGGAAGGAGCGACGCAGGTGCCCAGGATCGACTCAAATACTTTGCGTCCGAACGCCACCCCGACGAAATAGCGCCTGATTGTGGTTGTTGTAGAAACGAAAGGCCGCGTTTCGAGCGCGGCCTTTTGCATGCGAGCCTCGTATCGAATTCTAATCGGGTTGAATCTAACGGAGATTAGAGCTTTAGTTCAACAGGGTTCAGGTTTTCCGACATTACGTCGAAAGTTACTGCACTCGACTGAAGCCATTCTCCGTCCCAGGCGAAACGTCGACGAACTGTCAGTTGATAATGGCCAGGGCCAAGCGGTTGGTACCAGCCTTCGAGTCGTACCAGGTACGATCCATATTCCCGCCCGGGCAGAAGGCGGCTTTCGGCCCCACTTCCTACCGACGGCGCGTTTTCCTTCCTGTCTACATTCTGTTGCGCTTCCTTGCTGTAAGGAAGAAGATCTCCGTCTCTGAATAGTTGAGGGCGAACGTCGTAGTAGGGATCTAAGGCTTGCTGTATCACCAGGGGCTCCGAAAAAGTATGGCTAATAATCAACTGAAAATGAATCCAGTTCCCAAGCTTATAGGGCGGAGGTGTGGCGGTTGGCTGTTCCTTTGAGATGTCGTGCGGAACGGAAACCAACCGCAAGGTGATGAGTGTCGGATGTCGTAACACCTCGGCCATCCGCTTGTTAGCAGCCAACTGTTCTTCGCTGGCATGAAGGATGCCATGCTCATCGATTCTGCTCTGAGCGCAAACCGAAACGGCCCAGACTAAAATGGAGACGCACAAACCAAGAGTTCTTGCGTTCATAACGACCTCAGCACTGGCAACGTCGAAAAATCAAGGAAGATCTATGGCACTCACCATGTGTTTAGCAAACTCTCTGCTGAGCCGCCTCATCTCCGACTTCTCGCGCTCGCCTTTTTCCGCCTGACTTAGCGAACGCGCCTCCGGTTCAGAATCCACTTCGGCGTAAGTGCTCACATATACGATTGATTTTCCTCTTGTGAAGACCACGTTCGACCTTCCGTATCCCCAACCGTAGGCCTCATCGCCGAGACCCTTCAATTCCTCCTTCTGACTCTCGTATTTTATGAACCCTCGCAAAACTTCCCCCGCCTCCTGAGCAGACTTATATGGAACGATGGAGATTTTGACGGCTCTGTTTGGAAAGGACCAAACTTGGATACGCACGTTGGCGCTGTGCATCATGGGCGCGACGCGCTTATGCTTCCAGCCGGGCATCTTAGTCGCAACAAGGTGACGAAACTTGTCGTCAAGAGTGTTCAACTCCGACTCATCCTGAGCGGCGGCACCCTGGCTAAGAAAGAGTCCCGATAGCACCAACACCACGAATATTCGGCTCTTCATTACATCCTCCTTATGCGACATACCTGACGCTATGAGAATTGTCGTACATCGCGATACTCCCCACTGAGCTGGAACGCGTCGATGATTTGAGCATAGTCTCCGTTCGAATTTAGAACGTTCGTCCACCAATCCCAACCTGGGTCGTCGGTAGGGTCTCTCTGAAGGTATTTTCTGTAACACCAGTAAACAAATCCCGATTGTAGACGGCGGGATTGAAGCCAGGGCTTCCGGGCGGACTGGCCATGTCCGGATCAGTTTGGATGAATTCACCTGAGTAGAAGAAGGCGAGACCGGTGTTGATTCTTCGCGCATGAATACAATTTAAGTCAAAAACGCACTGTGAAATCTGACTTCCAATAGTTCCAGCCGGGAAGATCGGGTGGGTGAGTCGCATCGCCGGCCGGATTACGATCAAGAAAGTCAATGTAATGGTATTTCACAAAGACGTTAATTTAAGAAGCAAAAAGCAAATGAGGAAGGCGCATGAGAACTCTTCAGCATGAGTGAGTTGTGGTTAGCAGGAGTGAAGGCTCAGTGAGGAGTGGAATTCTCGTCAAAGAATGCTACTGCTCACCGTCACACAACAACCGCAACGCTACGCCAGAAGTGTGTGAACGTCATCAGGTAGGTAGGTAATTTTTCGATTTGATCCATCGATTCTGCGAAGGCGTTCTCGCCGGAGAGAATCGAGCAGAATGTTTAGCAGCTAGGTTGATGGCCGTAGCAAGCTGAGGTGGTAATCAAAACCCGCGGGAGCTGCACATCGCGCAATGGTCGCAGGGCTTGCCGCCGGGTTCCAGGCTGCAGGTCCTCTCCTTCTCAAAGAAGTCTACCAATTCGGATACGGTGGCTTCCTCGACCCCGAATTTCTCCTGACTGGGATGTGCCACTGAGGCGTTGACCCCGGCCAGCCACGGCGAATGGGTCAGGAGAACGGGTCTGTCGCTCCTGCTGGGACTTGAGGATGTGAACCTGATCTCCGAAGTGGTGGTGTTTGGGGAGCTGGAGCGAACTTTGGATTCAATCTGCGCGAGCCGTTTTTGTAGTTCACTCAGTTCGGCGCGCATCGCAGCCAGCTCCGCGCTCAAGTCGGAAGGTGAGCTAGGAGCGGCGGTACTCGATTGGTTTCCTGATCCACCAGATACACGTCTGGCGATTCTTTCCGCAATCAACCGGGCCTGTTCGAGTTCCGTATTCATTATTCTTAGCTTTACTCGTCTTCCAATAAATCAATGCGATCGACCACACCAACGATCGCCGAGTCGATGGCGGCACCGCTCTTTCCGGTGGCCGCGGTCGAAGCGCTCCAGCCCTCCTGCACAATCAACACCGTGTCGCCGACTCCCGCATCAACGGCATTGAGGGCCAGCACTGTGTATGCGGTTTCTTCGCCCTCGGGAGTGATCTGCTGGCAGAGCATCACGCTCGAGTTCTCGTAGCGATGATTCTTTTGCGTAGCGACGATGTTTCCCAGAACCTTAGCGAGTAGCATAGCGAATGCGGGCAAGATGACCGCGTTCCAAAGTTAGCCTTGAGTTACATGCGCGTTCGAATCGACGATACCGATGATTGTGCAATCCGTCGGCGTGTCTTCTCTCTTGAATGGGAAGCTCGCTTCTTTCCCACGACACCAGAAAACCAGCTCGCCCACTCCCGCCCCTACCGAGTCCACTGCAACCATTGGCTTCCCCGCCGGTTCCAGATCCTTGTCTAGCGTCTGCACGACGAGGAGTTTTCGCCCTTCCAGCGATTCGTTTTTAACTGTGGCCACCACGGTGCCGATAACACGTGCAAGCTGCATGACGCTCTCTCAGGTGCGACCTTCGGAACCCTCTTTTCCATTGCGGCTAATGTATCTCTCGACAACATCAATGAAAACGTTCACGCGTTCAGCGAGTTCCGCGACAGTGGCGTCGGTTCGGGCTAGTGCTTGAGCAAGCTCTGCGACATTCGCGTCGGTGCGCTCCTGCGCCTCGGCTAACCTCCCTACCAAGCTTATTATCGTAGTCACTGCACCAGTAAGCGTTTGGTAGGACTCTCTCATGAATGCTGAATCAACGGCCTGGGCTTCGCGCAGTGCCTGGATATCGACGGCAAATTGCGCCTGGTGTTCTATTATGAACGCGATCTTGTTTTCGATGTCCTGGTTAGTCATTTCCTATCTGCCTAAAAACTATCTCAATTGCTCACATCCACTGCGTCAATCACCCCGACGATCGCCGCATCAACGGGAGTGTCCTTCAAGCCTTGGGCCAAGCGAGCGCTTGAGCCGGCAACTACCAGAACCCGCTCATGAAAACCGGCGCCCACCGTATCGACGGCGACCACGTAGCCCGTCGTGTCGGTTCCATCTACATTGATGGGACGAACGATGAGCAGCGTCTTGCCGAGTAGCCGTTCATCCTTATGCGGTGAGACGACCGTGCCAAGGATGCGCGCGATGATCATGCCTGGTCGCGATTGCCTATTGGGAGTGCCTCGTCAACGCTGCCGTGCGGGCGCGGGATTACGTGTACGCTCACAAGTTCGCCAACCCGGCGGGCCGCTGCCGCCCCGGCATCTGTCGCCGCTTTCACAGCCGCTACATCACCGCGCACAATCGCAGTTACAAAGCCGGCACCTATCTTCTCGTACCCAATCAGCGTGACGTTGGCGGCTTTGACCATCGCGTCAGCTGCTTCAATCATGGCCACCAGCCCTTTGGTTTCGACCATGCCCAGTGCTTCTTGTGGCATCTGCTATGCTCCTCTAGTCGGGTAAATGGTAAATCGTTAATGGTAAATCGTCTCAACCTTACTACTCATCGCTCCCATTTACCATCGACCATTTACTATTCACTCTTCACGATTCACCTCGGCTAACTGCCTGTGATAAAAGTTCGACTAACTCTTCTCTCGTTAGTGCAATCTTCCCGGAACCGTTTTCGGCAGGCCCACGATAACCTGTCGAGGGCCGATCCCCAGAAGGACATGTGAGCTGCGTTTCATGAAGGTAGCCGCATGCCTGGCAACGGGCTCCTTCGCCCAGATACCCCGCTGCTTCCCGCACATTAATTAGTTTTTCGATGGCATCAGTGGGCAAGTTTTTTGAGCCTCCAAGTATCCGCGAAAGGATCGCAATTCGGGCCGTGTGCTCGAGCGTTTCCAAACGATCGAATGCTTGCCACAAATCCGCACCATAGGCGACGGCGCCGTGGTTAGCCATCAGAAGCGCGTTATGGTGTTTTACGAGCGGACGCATCGCCTCGGTCAACTCGTCGGTCGAAGGAGTTCCGTAGGACGCCAACGGTACACACCCAAGGGTCAGAATCACTTCGGAGAGTATCGGCTCATCGATTGCCAATCCGGCAACAGCGAAAGCCGTCCCGTGTGGCGGATGTGCATGGCAGACCGCCTTGACGTCGCTCCGCTCCCTATAAATCAACAGATGCATTGCCAACTCACTGGAGGCTTTCCGATCGGTGAGCGGCTTGCCGTCTGCGTCTGTCAGCGCCAGGGAATCCTCTGTCATGCGCCCTTTGCACGTCATTGTCGGGGTCGCAACGATGCGGCCGTCGTCCAGGCGCACGCTGATGTTGCCGTCAGAGGAGACGACGTAACTGCGTTCATACATCAGATTGCCGACCCGAACTATTTCGCGTCGAGCGCTTCTTTCATCCAATTAAATTTGCAGGGCCTGTTATAGTTCCTGTTCCTTCGGTTCAAAAGCCTCTTCATGGTTATGGCTGCGGCGCGCATTGGTGACCACGCTAGCCTGCGGGCGCGCCAGAAAATACGATAGTGATTCCAGCGAAGTTGTTAAGTCAACGGTTTTGACTTTCACTCCCAGACGCGCGCTGAGAGATGCCGGCGCGAAGTTGAGCACCGCTTTCACACCAGCAGCCATCACTTGATTCAAGACTCGCTGCGCTGCTCGAGCCGGCACGGCAATAACCGCAACGTCGACTCCCTGCTCTTTAACGATTCGAGCAATCTTCTTGACGTCGTGCACCAGAACCTCGCCGCTGCCCAAACATTGGCCAATCTTTGAGACGTCATTATCAAATAGGGCCACCACCGTGAAATTCGATTTTTCGAATCCGTGATAGTTTGCCAGAGCCGTACCCAATCTTCCGGCACCAATGATGGCTACCCGATGAGGATTGTCCAGACCAAGAATCCTGGTAATGTTCGCTTGTAACTCCCCAACGAAGTAACCGACGCCACGTACGCCAAACTCACCGAAGTAACCTAAGTCCTTGCGGATTTGTGCGGAATTGAGATTGAACTGCTCGGCAAGCTCCTGCGATGAAATAGTCTTGATCCCCGCCGCTGAGAGCGTATTCAAACAGCGCAGGTAAACGCTGAGCCGGTTAGTTGTGAGTTCTGAGATCTTCTCTGACTTCATTGCGGGCCTGTTGGTGGAAGTATATCCCTAATGCGAGATCAATGGTAAGGGCATGACTTTCAACGCGCGTTGCTGAATCGCGGAACCATCAACTACAATCGCTTGCGTTTAACGAAACTTGCCCGCATCGGCTCTGTTCTTCGTCAATGATTGCACATCTCTCCGGCACACTTCTTTCGAAACAGGCGACTTCGGTAATACTTGATGTCGCCGGCGTCGGTTATGAAGTCACGATTCCCATTTCGACTTTTTACGAGTTGGAGGAACCGGGCGCCAGTGTCCAGCTGCGCATCTACACGCACGTCCGCGAAGACGCGTTGCAACTCTATGGTTTCAAAACCGCTCGCGAACGCGAGCTCTTCTTGCGTCTAATCTCGGTCAGCGGGATCGGTCCGAAGCTGGGTATCACTTTGCTTTCGGGCATGAGCGCCGACGAGATGATCGCTTCAATCCGTACCAACAATCTGGCTCGGCTGACTTTGATTCCCGGGGTTGGGAGAAAGACTGCGGAGCGGTTGGTGGTGGAGCTGCGCGACAAAGTTGCTTCGCTTTCGTCACCGCAGCTGGAAGAAGAATTAGGCGCTCAGCCCGAAGTGGCAGCTCCACCAACAGAGGATTCGGTACGTTCTGATGCGCTTTCCGCCCTCTTAAATCTCGGTTATCAACGCAACGCGGCTGAGAAAGCTGTCAACGGCGCGCTCAGCGAAGGTGGCGATGTGTCTGTGGAGTCAATCCTGCGGCAAAGTCTTCGCAAACTCGCGAAAGGATGATCGCCACTGACCAGCGAAGTGCTCAGAATTTTCTTTTACAACGAGTGGACTTGTCTTATCGATGATCTGTTGAGCGGTCGAGATCCAGAATAGTTGGCTTCGGTTTGTTGTTCTGCAAGATGTCGCTTAAATGGCGCGACTCAATTACAGAACCGGGAGGGGTAGCGACCGCACTCAACCAACGAGATCACTCTGGACACGAAATTGAATCTGCACTCCAGATCAGATTGGATAGAAGACTTCTTTGTCCGCATTGTTTACCTATGTGATTGTAATAGCGAATAATCATTCGTTACCTGAGTGCGGTCGCTACCGCTCCCGGTTCTGTATTATTGCTTTAGTTCCACTTAGTCCGTACGATTCGAAAAGCGAAATATCTAAACATGTCAACAGAGCAACCAGCCCGCGTGCGTGACGAAGCTCCGAACGACGACGAGCGACAGTTTGAACTGACCGTTCGTCCGACGCGGCTCTCTGAGTACATTGGACAGCGTCAGGTCAAAGAGAACCTCCGTGTTTACATCAAAGCCGCCCTGGGCCGCAAAGAGGCTCTCGATCACGTGCTGTTGACCGGTCCCCCAGGTCTCGGCAAGACGACCCTCGCCAACATCATCGCGAACGAAATGGGTGCTGAGATGCGGTCGACCGCCGGCCCTGCCATTGAAAAGGCTGGCGACATCGCTGCCCTCCTAACCAATCTGCAGGAAGGCGACGTGCTTTTCATCGACGAGATTCACCGTCTACTTCCGGCCCTCGAAGAGAAACTGTATCCCGCGATGGAGGACTACAACCTGGATTTACTTATCGGCCAGGGCGCTGGGGCCAGATCCATCAAATTAGAATTGCCAAAGTTTACGCTGGTGGGAGCAACGACTCGCGCGGGCTTGCTCACCGCTCCCTTACGCGGGCGTTTTGGCATCGTATTTCATCTTGACTTCTACCCGCACGATGACTTGGAAGTGATTTGCAAACGCTCGGCGGAGATTTTGGGAGTGGAGATAGACGAGGGAGGAGCCCGCGAGATTGCCAGACGGTCAAGAGGTACGCCGCGTATTGTCAACCGGTTACTTCGGCGCGTTCGCGACTACGCGGAGGTTGATTATGACGGGCGCATCACCAAAGGCATCGCCCAGGATGCGCTCAACCGGATGGAAGTAGACACCTTTGGTCTTGACGAAATGGACCGCAAGCTGCTCCTGACAATCATCGAGAAGTTTAATGGCGGGCCAGTGGGCTTGGGAACAATTTCCGCTTCCATTCACGAAGAGAAGGATTCGATCGAGGAGATCATTGAACCCTATCTAATTCAAATCGGCTTCCTCGACCGCACTCCCCGCGGGCGTATGGCAACCAGACGAGCGTACGATCATTTTGGCGTTAATCCTTCCACCCCCCACAAACCCAGCCTGTTCGATTCTCATTGAAGATTTTGGTAGGGTGTTAAATCCATTGTTGAAGTAACACCGGGATTTAGCTCACATGAGAATTTCTTCGTTCTCTCGTCAGTCGTTCGGCGTTGTAAATCGCGGGCCGTGGCGCTCAATCTTCAGCCACTCATTCCATCAATTTCATGAGAACGACTTATTCACTTCCGCCGCAGCGATGAGTTATTTCGGTCTGCTGGCGCTCTTCCCGGCGCTTCTGTTGCTGCTCGCGACAAGCAATCAGATCGCAGCGGCGGCGGACCTACTTAACCGCGCGGTCGACGTTTATCCCGGGTCGCGAACCTTTTTACGAGAGACTATTCGGTCACTCAACACCGTGGGTCCGGGTGTGATAATTACATGTTTTATAGTAGTTCTGTGGGCCGGTTCGTGGGTATTTGCTGTGATCGAACGCGCTTTAAACCGCATCTGGAGAACAACCTCCCGCACTTTCTGGCACGGTCGCGCAATAACCGTTGGCATGATTGGAATCGTCGGACTGCTCCTGGCGTTGTCAGTGCTAACAGCTTCTGCCGTAGTTGGGCTAAGAGAAATAGCCGGCAACCTTTCTCCCAGGCAGATGGTTCGTTATCCGATCCTCTTGTCTGTCGGTAGTGCTTTCTGGCAAGGTGTTTTTGCGGGGCTAAGCTACCTAGTCACTGTAGTTCTCTTCATCGTGGTCTATCGTTTCCTACCCAAGGCGGAGGTGAGTTTGCGCGACACGCTGCCGGGCGCACTCTTCGCTAGTCTCTTGTGGGAGTTGGCGAAATACATATTCGCGTGGAGCGTGAATTATTTCCATTACGATCAGATCTACGGCTCTGTGGGAGCTGTGGTTGCGGTTCTAACCTGGAGCTATGTCTCAAGTTTGATACTCTTGTTCGGGGCGCAGCTTACCGCGGTATTCTATCGGGAGCACCCTCATTACCCTGCTCCTCTTCCAGTTCCTGCTTCTACTCCGGAGTGAGCCACTTGGTTGTAACTTTGCCGTATGCATATCTCGGAATTCGATTACGAACTCCCGCAAGAGCTAATCGCGCAACAGCCTCTAAAGCAACGCGACGCTTCGCGGATGCTGGTGGTGGACCGGGAAAAGAAAGCGTGGGTTGAGACAGACTTTGCGTCTTTGCCTGATTATGTTCGCGAAAACGACGTCCTCGTAATCAATAATACGCGCGTTTCCCCAGCACGCTTGGTGGGTCAGCGCGAACCTTCGGGTGGTCGGGTGGAAGTTCTGCTAGTGCGTGAGCTTGGGCCGTCAGTCTGGGAAGCGCTGGTGAAGCCCGGGGCTAGATTAAGGCAAGGCGCCCGCGTGAAGTTTGGTGATTCGAGGTTGCGGGCCGATGTGCTTGATGCTCCCGGAAATAGCCTCCGCCACCTTCGTTTCCACTACGAAGGTCCATGGGATGGCGTTCTGGAAGAAGTAGGCGAAACACCACTTCCCCCTTATATCAGTCGCCCCGCTGGAACAACCCCGGGAGATCGCGAGCGGTATCAAACGATCTTCGCGCGCCAAAAAGGCGCCATTGCCGCACCCACGGCTGGCCTGCACTTTACAACGCAAGTCTTTGACCGAGTCTTGGCCCGCGGCGCTCAAATTACCGAGATCACTCTACATGTTGGCTACGGAACCTTCGAGCCAGTGCGCGTAAATGACGTCGCGCAGCATCGCGTGGCCTCTGAAGAGTTCGAGCTTTGCGAGAAGGCGGCGAGTACGATAAACGATGCGCGGGCGGGCGGGGGACGCGTGATAGCCGTGGGAACGACCACATCTCGGGCACTGGAGTCTTCAGTCAACGCCAAGGGCCAGCTTGAACCTGCGCGAGCAAAAGCGGACCTGACGATTGTACCTGGTTACAAGTTTCGTATGGTTGATGCGCTGCTGACCAATTTTCATCTCCCTCGGTCATCGTTGCTCCTTCTGGTGTGCGCATTCGCGGGTCGCGATCTCGTGCTGCAGGCCTACCGTCACGCTGTCTATCGGGACTATCGCTTTTACAGCTACGGCGACTGCATGTTACTGATCTAGTGATTCTTAAAACGATGGTGTTAGACTAAAGGGCGGTAAACGGACATTTCCCTAAGATGGCTGTACTTAAAAAAATTCGTACTCGATGGTGGACCCAGCCGGAGCAGCCGGATAGCTATCCTCGGCCTCAGCCTGAGCGGGCTCTGGTTCCAAGCGTGGGAATTAGGTACGACGTGAGACCCCTGACCATTTCGCAACTCGACGAGTGCTGGCACCTTGACCAACGATGTTTCGTAGATGGCGAAGCCTACAGCCGCGAAACGTTCGAATATCTCTTGACGGCAACCGAATCCGTTTCCTACCGGGCCGTAACCTCCGGCGGCGTGATGGTCGGATTTGTGATCGGACTTGTTGAACCCGATCACACAGGACACGTAACCACCGTCGGCGTGGCCCCCGAACATCGGCGTCGCCACTTGGGAAAGCGACTTATGCTGCAGGTTGAAGAAGGTTTTCGCCGTCGGAGTGTACGGCTTGTGAGACTTGAAGTGCGGTCGTTGAACACGCCTGCCCAGAAGGTTTACGAGAATCTGGGCTATGCCGTCACGCAGCGACTGCCTGAATACTACTCCAATGGCGGTGATGGTCTGTTGATGCTGAAATCGCTCGGTTAAGGCTTCTAGCTTACCCTTTACGCAGTTCTGTCAGAACTTGCTTGGCAACTGCCTTCAAAGTATCGAAAACACCGGCCCCTGAAGAAGCTACCGCTTCGACAACCGGCTCACCTTTGCGCTGCAACTCCGCGGCAAGGTCCTCAGTGTGAATGATGTTAGGTAGGTCGCGCTTATTTAGCTGTAGCACGTAGGGCATTTTCATGAGGTCATAACCCTGCGCGCGAAGATTCTCTTCAAGATTGTAGAGCGATTCAATGTTGGCATCCATGCGTTCTTCCTGCGAGTCGGCGACAAACACAACCCCGTCAACGCCTTTGAGGATAAGCTTACGGGAAGCGTCATAGAAGACTTGGCCGGGTACAGTGTACAAATGGAAACGCGTTTTGAAGCCTCGGACGGTCCCCAGTTCGAGAGGCATAAAATCGAAAAACAGTGTTCGATCCGTCTCGGTGGCGAGGCTGATCAGTTTGCCTCGCGACTGGGGAGCTGTTGAATCAAAGATGTACTGCAGGTTGGTCGTCTTACCACAGAGTCCCGGGCCGTAGTATACGATTTTGCAGTTGATCTCCCGTGATGCGTAATTGATAAAAGTCATAGTCGTTTTTCTCTAGCTGAAGAGACTGTCGATGTCTTCGTCTGTGATTCCGGCAAACGGGGAGTCGAGATCCTCGTTGCTAGCCTCGGTGACCGCTTTGAACATTGTGGCAAGCTGATTTGAGATCTGCCTACTACGCAGCTTCACGAGCCCGAGACTGGAACGTTCATCAAAGACGATCATGAGCAGAAGCCGACCGATGACGCAGATGTGGATGCTCTCTCGTTCGCCTTCGTGCGAAAGGGTGGGGAATTCTTTCTCGCCAATTAGCTGAGCCATGCCTCCCGTCGCGGCGACGTTACCGGCCGCGAGAGAGGCCAGGCTGGTTGTGTCAAGACTCCCCACTTCGCCCTGTGAGGCTATCTCCTGCCCGTCCTTATCGACGAGGAAGACTACCTTGGCCGAGGAATCCATCCGCAGACGAGCCAAGACAGCCTTGATCTCGTGGTACTGCTGTTCACGCAACAGGATTGGAGTGTCTGGCATTAATACAGCTTTCTTTGGGATAAGATGAGCAAGCCGCGAGGTGGGTGCTGTTCTGAATCGGGCTTGCTATCGCAAGACATTGATGTCTAAGCGCTTCTCATGGGGCTACTTCGCGCTTAGACGCTGAGGGTGAGTGATGCCGAAGAGCCTTGTGAACTCTAACACAGCCAACAATGACGTTCAAGTGTTATTCTTTGTTGACCTATTCAAGCTCGAAGGCCAGTTCGCGGGTTAATTGGGCCGCAACTCCCCTTTTTGCGTTGATTTACAAGGGAGGCTATGCTAAGCTCCGCCCGTTCCTGCGGCCCTTTAGGCGAGGACCTAGCCATTCAATTTGAACCCTCTGATGAGTAGCCCCGTGACAAAAGGCATAAGACGATCGACATCGCGAACGCCAACGCGCCGATCGGCACCAAAGTCTTCTGTCAAAGGGCGCGCGATGAACACGAAGCCTGTTCGGCCCAAGGCAAAAAGGGCAGCCGCCTCGAAAACGGCAAGCCGTAAACTCTCCAAACCGACCTCTAAGTCTTCATCCAAGAGCCAAGCTAAGAAACCTTTAGTGAAGCGTAGAACTGCTTCGCAAAAGAAAACGCCAAAAACCGCTAAGAGTATGACTCCGCGGTCGGCGGTACGATCCACAGCCAGCGCAACTCGTCTGAAGAAAACAGTGGTACCGAGAGTCAAAAAGACTCAGAAGCTCGCCGCCGTCCGTGCTCAGCGACCCACCACTGTAACGCCCCCGCCCCGCCGCCAACCGACGGTTGATGAGTCTGCGGCGTTGATGGCTTTCGAACGCGCTCATCGAGAGTTTACGCATGGCCGGTTCGGCGAGGCACGCAACCAGTTTCGAGCGCTGCTGGACAAGTATTCGCAGGTTTCAGAGGTGGCCGCACGCTCCAGAACATATCTGGCCATTGCAGAGGCCCGTCTCCGCACTGAGAACATGCTTCCGCGCGATGCTGACTCTCTTTACGACCGCGGTGTTATTGAACTTAACCGCGGCGAGTATGTGGCCGCGCAGGAGATGTTTGAGAGGGCACTAAAGCGAGAACCCGAGGCAGCTCATATCCATTATGGGTTGGCGGCGACTCGAGCCCGTCTGGGCTCGGTGGATCTCGCATTGCAGTCTCTTCAACGGGCGCTGGATCTTCAGCCGAATCTCCGCGTTCGAGCACAGCACGATCAGGATCTGACCTCCTTACGAAATGACCCGGACTTCGACAAGCTGGTCTTTCAACCGCGACCTTAGCTTTCCCCTCAACAACTTGCTTCGATAATTTCATTGGCTAGTTTGAAAGCCTTAGTCTTTTAGGTATGATTCCAACTCAATACGTACGCGTCGCCTCAGAGGGAGAACCGAAACTTGCATTTTTCATCCGAGAATAAGGGCGGTCTGAAAATCGTTGCTATAGGCGGGGGCACGGGGCTCTCAACACTTCTGGCGGGATTGAAGCAGCGAGTAGGCAAGGATCAGGACGACGGGGTTTGGATTGAGAACCTCGCTGGAATCGTCACGGTCTCTGACGACGGCGGAAGCTCCGGCCGTTTGCGGGATGAACTTCAGATGCTTCCCCCTGGCGACATTCGCAATTGCATGATTGCCCTCTCGGAAGATTCAACTCTGCTGTCTCGCTTGTTTCGCCATCGGTTTCGCGGCGATGGGGCCCTCGGCGGCCACAGTTTCGGCAATCTCTTTCTGGCGGCTCTTACGGAAGTCACGGGAGACTTTGTCGAAGCCGTGAGGCTTTCCTCCGAGGTACTGGCCAGTAAGGGACATATCTATCCCGCGACAATTAATGACGTTCGCCTGGTCGCGGAACTGGAGGATGGCACCGTCGTTCGGGGTGAAACGCAGATTACGGCGTCACGTTCCGCCATTAGGTCATTACGGCTGGAACCCGAACAGTGCCTTCCGTTACCAGAAGCGCTGGCGGCAATTCGAACGGCTGATGTCGTTACGGTCGGTCCCGGCTCGCTTTACACCAGCATACTGCCAAATCTCCTAGTAGCACGCGTGGCTCAGACCATCGGAGATGCCCAGGCGACGAAGATCTTCATTAGCAACTTAATGACGCAACCGGGTGAAACCGATGGTTACACTGCGCGTCAACATCTCGAAATGGTTAAGAAGTATGCTCCCGAGATTCAGTTTGATTTCGTTATCGTAAACAGCCGACCTGTCAGCGAAGAACAGCGGCGGCGTTACGCGGCCGAAGGGGCGAACCAGATCGGATTGGGAAAGGACGCCATTGACAAGGTCGTAAATGGCGCTACTGAGGTGGTTCGCGCTGATCTTCTTGCTGGGGGTGAGAAGGCGCGCCACGATTCCGAGAGCTTGGCTAGCGTGGTCATCGCCTGCTGGCACCAGACTGTCTCACAACCCGCATTGCTGCATAACTGAGAAAGAACCCGATTGATTCCACTGGAACAACATCGTCCCCTTAATGTGTTAATCCTTGCCGCCGGATTGGGAACTCGCATGAAGTCCCAAAAGGCGAAAGTGCTCCACGAGTTGGGCGGCCACCCGTTGATCGCACATGTTACCCGCAAGGCGCACGCGTTAGATCACGAGAAAATTTATGTAGTTGTTGGACATCAGGCCGCCGACGTCGAGGCGGCGGTTCGCCGGGAGCTCGCGAGTGATACTGACGCAGCAGCGTTCGTCACTCAAAAGCAGCAACGGGGCACGGGCGACGCGGTGATGTCCGCAGCCGAAGCGCTGAAAGATGCAAACTCGAATTTGCTAGTCTTGTCCGGTGACGTCCCCCTGGTACGCGTTGAAACTCTGCAAAAGTTTGTTGACTATCATCGCGCGAACGGTGCCGCGTGTTCGATTCTAAGCGTCACGCGGGAGAACCCGACGGGCTATGGCCGGATGGTGCGGGACGCGAGTGAGGGTTTCGCTCAAATCGTCGAGCAGAAAGATGCCACGTCGGAAGAGAAGCTCATTCACGAGATCAACTCGGGCATTTATTGCTTCGAGACGACCAAGCTTTTCAGTGCGCTAAATGACGTTAAGCCGGCTAACCAGCAAGGCGAATACTATTTGACGGACGTGCCTGCAATTCTGGCGGCCGGCGGCGAAAAGATTACCATCTATCTTCATCAAGATGCGCGCGAGGTCTCCGGCATCAATACCCGCGCGGACCTTGCCGAATTTGAGAATTTGCTGAGGCGCGGCACCATTCGCGGTCTAATGACCGAGGGCGTCACTTTCATCGATCCCTCACACGCCTATGTCAGCGTCGAGGCGCAAATTGGTCATGACTGTGTGATTTATCCTGGCGTGTTGATTGAAGGAGACACGGTCATCGGGGAAGAAAGCGTGATCCGGTCAGGTTGCCGAATTACAAACTCAAAGATCGGCACCCACGTAACTATCAAAGACTATTGCGTGATCGTGGATTCGGAAATCGCCTCAAACTGCACGGTCGGCCCGTTCGCCCACTTGCGCATGAATACGCGATTGGAAGAGGGTTCGGTGATTGGCAATTTTGTCGAAGTCAAAAAGTCACGAATGGGACGGGGTTCAAAGTCGATGCATCTTACGTACCTAGGCGATGCGACTATTGGTGAGCAAACAAACATTGGCGCCGGCACGATCACTTGCAACTACGACGGTAAGAAAAAGCACGAAACGATCATCGAGGACAACGTTAAGATTGGCTCGGATACCCTCCTGGTCGCTCCCGTAACTGTGGGCAGTGGTTCGATTACTGCTGCGGGTTCAGTCGTTACCAAGGATGTCCCCCCGAATTCTCTCGTCGCTGGGGTTCCTGCGGTTGTGAAAAAGAAACTAAAGAATCGTGACGAGTAAGTTGACAGGCTAACATCTTGTCACCTGTCATCTGTAACCTGTTATTTGTCACTTGGGAGAACCTATGTGCGGAATTGTCGGTTATGTTGGTAATAAACAGGTAGTGCCATTGATCATCGATGGCCTGCGTAAGCTCGAATATCGCGGCTATGATTCCGCGGGAATTGCGGTAGTCAATGAAGGCCATCTCTCGATTCGTCGCGCCGAGGGTAAACTACGGAACCTCGAGGAAGCGATCCGGCTAAGTCCGTTGGACGGAACCTATGGAATTGGCCATACCCGTTGGGCCACTCACGGCCGTCCGACCGAAGAGAATGCGCATCCCCACCGCGACTGTACCGGACGCGTTGTAGTTGTTCACAACGGCATCATCGAGAACTATCTGCAACTCAAAGAGCGATTGCGCATGACTGACCACCGGTTCGTAACCGAAACCGACACCGAGGTCATTGCCCACCTGATTGAGGAATGCTTAAAACGTGGTGATAGCTTTGAAAAGGCAGTACGTGAGGCAACGCTGGAACTGCGAGGGATCTTTGCTCTTTCAATCATCAATTCCGAGGCGCCTGACACGATCATTGCGGTCCGTCAGGGCCCGCCCGTGGTGATCGGCCTTGGTGACCGCGAGTACTTCGTCGCTTCAGATATTCCGCCAATTTTGCAGCACACGCGCGACGTTTTCTTCCTCGGTGATGGTGAGATTGCCATTCTGACAAAGGATGCTGTCCGGGTCATAGACTTTGATGGCGACTCCGTTCAGCCGGTCATTCAGAGGATCACGTGGGATCCCATCATGGCTGAAAAAGGTGGTTTCAAGCACTTCATGCTCAAAGAGATTTATGAGCAGCCGCGCGCAGTTCGAGACACAGTGCAAGGCCGTATCTCGCTGGACTCCGGGCGTGTCTTTCTTGATGAAATGCAGAACATTACCGAAGCCGACTTCCGCCGTTTCAGCTCGATCAAGATCGCCGCGTGCGGCACTTCATGGCATGCCGGGCTGGCCGGCAGGTACATGATCGAACAACTGGCGCGCATTCCCGTTGATGTCGACTATGCGTCGGAGTTTCGTTACCGCGATCCGGTGATGGATGACGACACTTTGTTGCTGGTTATCTCTCAATCCGGAGAGACTGCGGACACGATCGCGGCGTTGCGGGAAGCGAAAGAACTGGGCGCGAAGGTGCTGGCGATTTGTAACGTGCAAGGTTCGATGATCGTGCGAGAAGCAGATGGCACGATCCTCACTCACGCCGGACCGGAAATCGGCGTAGCCTCTACCAAAGCATTCACCTCGCAGATGATTGCCCTGTTCTTGCTTTGGCTTTATCTGGGAGAACTGCGAGGCGCACTCTCGCCGGAACAGGCTCAACACCACGCGCAACAGTTGGCGGAATTGCCGGTGAAACTCGAGCACCTGTTGAACGAATCTGATCAGATGGAAGAACTTTCGAAGGAATTTTTCCGCTGCACAGACTTCCTCTACCTCGGGCGAGGAATCAATTTTCCGGTCGCGCTTGAAGGTGCCCTAAAGTTAAAGGAAATCTCTTATATTCACGCGGAAGGCTATCCTGCCGGCGAGATGAAGCACGGCCCCAACGCCCTGATTGACGAGCGGTTGCCGGTGCTCTTCATCAACACTCGCGAAGAGGGCAACCGTCCCTCGGAACTGCGCTACGAAAAAACGCATTCAAACATCGTTGAAGTGAAAGCGCGTGAAGGCATAGTGATTTCGGTGCTAACTGAAGGTGACACGATGTCGGCAGCTGAGTCAGATCATGTGATCGAAATTCCGCCTTCGAGTGACCTGCTCTCGCCTATCCTCTCGATCATTCCTTTGCAACTGCTGGCATATCACATCGCTGTTCGTCGCGGCTGCGATGTTGACCAACCTCGCAACCTGGCCAAATCAGTGACCGTGGAGTGAGTGTTTATGATCCGCAAGCTAAAGTCCGGCCAGTATCGCCTGTATTCCCGAAAGAAAGATTTGAAGACCGGCAAGCGAAGGAACCTCGGCACTTTCCCCACTCGCGAATTGGCGCAAAAGCATGAACGCGCCGTTCAATTCTTCAAGAGGAAGTAGCGACATACTTAACATCGGGCCAAAGTATAAGTGTCTCCAGTTAACCAAACGTCCTATAAAGAGCAACTCCCAGCGCAAACAGACCCAAGAGTAGACTAATGACACCAGAACTGAGGAACGAGACCTTCTCCAACGGAATGAAAAGCTTCGGCCTGAATTGCCATCTCATGAACAATTCTCGCCAACGGTCGTTCAATCCTAGGGCCAAAAAGTGCGCACCCGCGATTAACGCGAACGTCCCGACTACAAAAGCGCCTACTGTAGCTTCGATTACTGTTTCTCTCCTTTCCTACCAGACATTCCTCTAATTCCACGGATCGCTCAAGTCTGGCCGCCATTACTCCCCGAAAGAAAGATCCGAAAACGGGTCGACGGAAAGAATCTCGGCACGTTTGCCACGCGCGAACAAGCGCAAAAACATGAACGCGCTGTTCAATTCTTCAACAGGAAATATGGGCAATACAGAACAGGGAGCGGTAGCGACCTGGTCGCGTGGAAGCTCTCAACCCAGTGTCGGACAGTTACTCGGGTTCGCCGGCTCTGGGATCTGTAATTGAGTATTGCGCTGCTCACCAGGTCGCTACCGCTCCCCGTTCTGTATTGAGTGGCTCTCTTACTTACGGTAGCCCTTGCGCCCCTTCTCCTGTTCCAGCAAGGCGTCCTTCCGTTCCAACCCCCAGCGATAACCGCCCAGGCTTCGGTCTTCACGAATCACCCGATGGCAGGGAATGACCAGCGCGACCGGGTTGGTGGCACAGGCCCTGGCGACCGCGCGCACGGCGGTCGGTCGGCCCATCGCTTTGGCCACCTCGGCATATGATCTGGTTTCCCCATAAGGTATCGCACGTAGGTTTTCCCACACCTGCCATTGAAAGGCGGTCGCTTGAATGTCTAAAGGCAGTTGAAGATCGGGTTGCTTGCCCGAGAGGTAATTCAAAAGCTTATCAACCGGTTGACTCAGCACCGAGTCAGCGCGATGAATCTTCGCAGACGGGTATTCCCTGGTTAAATCGGCTTCCAGTGCGGCGTCGGAATCGCCAAGTTTGACAGCGCACACACCGCGCTCGGTGGCGGCGACAAGCAAGAGACCAAGCGAGCAGGGGGCGATTGTGTAGTTGATAATAGCGCCACGGCCGCCACGACCGTAGGTTGCGGGCGTCATACCCAGCTCCGCCGGAGCCCGGGCATACAGTCTGCTGCTCGAGCTGAAGCCAGCGTCGTACATTGCTCCAGTTACCGAGCCACTTTCGCGAACACGCGTCTTAAATTTCCCAATCCGGCACGCATCAGCGTATTGCCGCGGAGTAATTCCCATGATCCTTTTGAAAACTCGCTGCAAATGAAAGGCACTGATCCCGATGTGCTCACCAAGGTCCGCGAGGGTGACTGATGTTTCATCCTGCGTCTCGATGTATCGACAAGCACGCCGAACCATCTCAATCTGAGGATCCGTGGATGTTGTTCGTTTGGGATGACAGCGCCGGCAAGCGCGAAAACCTGCCTGCTCGGCGGCTTCCGGCAAGCGAAAATAGCTAACGCGTTCGCGACTCGGCCGGCGCGAAGGGCATGAGGGTCGGCAGTAGATCTTTGTTGAGCTCACCGCAAACACAAAGGCTCCGTCAAACCTTGAATCTTTGGCCATAACGGCATGCCAGAGTTCATCCTGGGAGTCTTTCCACATATTCATTTGCTGATCCACCATTGCGCTCATCCTAGCACCTCCTGAACGTCCATTGTTAAAACTACTCCAACCTGCGCGCATGATAAGTGGTTTTAAATGTTGAATCTATCCGGTTCTTGCGTTCAAACCTCGTTCCTGCTGCGACTCCTTTGGCTACCCTGTCTACGCAAGATTGACGAACACCGTGGATCTTCGATACCCAATTTAGGTGTTAGTTTGTAGAAGGCACGATCCACGAAATTACACGAACGAACACGAAATTGTTGTTAGTGATCCTTCGTGGTATTTCGTGGATCGTTTTTGATGTCCGTGCCTACTTCATGGGACAGGTCGGTGAAGAAGGCGAAATTATCACGCTATCGTTCGATGGCCCACTTTTGCGAGCATCACATTCGTATGCTTTAATGAGAACTCCACTTCAACGTTAACTTTGATGACTGATTTTCTATCTTCACTCAATCCCGAACAGCGCCTCGCGGTTGAACAAACAGACGGTTCGCTCTTAATCCTTGCCGGGGCCGGCTCCGGCAAGACGCGGGTCATTGCTCATCGCATTGCTTACCTTATCGCAGAGAAAAGTGTGCGGCCGTGGAACATTCTCGCCGTCACTTTTACCAACAAGGCTGCCGAGGAAATGCGTTCGCGTGTGCAACGACTCCTGCGTGGGCAGGAGTTGTCGAGTGTACCCTGGGTCTCGACCTTCCACAGCCTCTGTGTTCGCATCCTGCGTCAGGACATCGAGAAGCTAAACGAAGGTTATGGTAAGACCTTCACCATCTACGACCAGGACGACTCCCTCCGTCTTATCAAAAACTGCATTAAGGAACTCGGTTACGATGACAAAAAGCTGGCGCAGCGCGCCGTCCAAGGGGCCATCAGCGGAGCCAAGAATCGAGGTGAAGACGTCGACGCATATGCAGCACGGGCCGAATACGTTGATGAACGACGCGCTTCGATAGCCCGCGTCTATCAACTTTACGAGGAGCGACTGCACGCCAATAACGCGCTCGACTTTGACGACCTGCTGATCAAAACCGTCCGGCTGCTGCGAAAAGACGCGGAAGTGCGTGAGAAATACAACAACAAGTTTCGCTATATCCTGGTCGATGAATACCAGGACACAAACTCGCTGCAGTTCGCTTTGATCCGTTTTCTAACCGAGAAGCAACAAAACATCTGCGTGGTGGGCGACGAGGATCAGTCGATCTATAAATGGCGCGGGGCCGACATCACCAACATTCTGAACTTCGAACAACATTTCCCGAACACGAAGATCATCAGACTGGAGCAGAACTATCGCTCGACCCAGACTATTCTCGACGTCGCCGGCGCTGTCGTAAAACATAACCTCGAGCGCAAGGGAAAGAATCTGTGGACATCAAATCCCCCCGGTGAACGTGTACGCTACTATCAAGCTTTCGACGCTGAGGCCGAGGCCCGCTTCGTCGCGTCAAAGATCCTCGAGCAGCGCCGGGAGCAATATGACCTTAGAGCAGCAGTGCTCTATAGAACAAACTCCCAGTCCCGCGTGTTTGAAGAAGCAATGCGCCGCGCGGGGCTCCCCTACAACATAGTCGGGGGGTTCTCATTCTACGAGCGGATGGAGGTGCGCGACGTCATTGCCTATCTCAAGCTGGCGCTGAATCCGCATGATTCAATAGCCCTAGCGCGGGTGATCAATAGCCCGCCGCGCGGCATCGGCAAACAGACCCTCGAAGAAATTGACCGTCGGGCAAGAGACACTGGCCTTTCACATTGGGAGACGATCTCCCTCGTGATTGAAAAACCGGAGAACCTGAGCGCGCGCGCCGTCTCAGCACTCAAGAGCTTCCGGAAGATCATTCGTCGCCTGGGTGAACTGGCTGGCTCTGTCCAAAGTCCAACGTCCAATGTCCAAAGTCAGACCTATGGTGCGACTGAAGAAGCAGAGACAGGGGGACTCGGAGAAGCGGAGACAAGACAGGGGCCAGTTACCGCGGGAGAAGTCGAACGAGTCTCCGCGTCTCCGCTTCTCCCCGTCGCCGCGTCTTCCCGCCCCGCAGCCTCGCTCTCTCTTTCGTTTTCCTCGCCGGTTTCAGATATCGTCAAGACCGCAATTCTGGATACCGGCTATGAAAACGCGCTCAAGTCTGAGAACACGGACGAGGCGGAAGCGCGGCTGGAGAACCTGCAGGAGCTCGTCAACGCAGCTGTCGACTATGACGAACAAGGCATCGAGGGGTTGCGCGAGTTCATCGACCATTCAGCGCTGGTCTCTGACGCGGACCAGTACAAACGTGATGCGCCCGTTACGCTGATGACCGCACACTCGGCGAAAGGACTCGAGTTTCCGTTGGTTTTTATCGTGGGGTTGGAGGATGGGCTCTTTCCGCACTCGCGTTCAGCGACCGACCAGGCAGAATTAGAAGAGGAACGGCGTCTCTGCTACGTCGCAATGACACGCGCGGAGCGGTATCTCTATGTCACACACGCCATGAAGCGCCGCGTCTATGGCGAGGAGTTGGCATCGGAGCCGTCTCAATTCCTGAATGAGATGCCGCTCGAGCTATTGGAAGATTTATCACTCGGCAAATCCTGGCTCTCATTCGCTCGGGGATCCTCCACCACCGAATATGAGCAAGGCGACTATCGGAAAGAACGGAAGAAGTTTAGCGGTAAGACCTATGACAGCGTCGACTCAATTGCCGAGTTCTTCAAGCAACGGAACCAGCAAATGGGTCGGCCGGCGCCCGAGACTCGACACGCCCCGAGGGTTAACCGATACCCGGCATCAGGTATACGAACTCCGGCCTCCGGTTCACGACCCGCAACCGCCGATACACGATCAACTACTCCATCGGAGTTCGTTCCCGGCTCCTACGTCCGTCATGCTAAGTACGGCCGTGGCCTCGTCCTCCATCGCGAAGGAGTTGGCGATTCACTGAAACTAACTGTGACCTTTCCCGGTTATGGTCAAAAGAAGCTAGTGCAGAAATACGCGGGTTTGGAAAAGGCCTGATCCGCCTCTTGTCGCGGGACAATCTCGACTTCAGAGGTGAGTGAGGGCTTCATTTTCCGCATCTCATTTCTCATTTCTCAGTCCTGACGCGTAGCGGCGGAGCAAATTAGCGAACTGTAGGGGCAAGGGGCCAATAGGACGGCACCGGGTCAGTTTGAGATTAAGAACGGGTTTCGAATCCCGAAGGGATGTGAGTCAAGAGCCGTGGGCGCGAACGTTTGCGACGCCCACGGCGAAGTGAAGAAAAAGATTCCTCGACCCAGGTTAAAGGGTCAACAGTGCCTTAAGACTGTGACCCCTACGGGGTAGGGAACGGTCGTGCCTTTTCCGCGGACTACACCCGGCTTAACTTCCACGCCTTCATCGTGAAGATCGCATCCCTGAAGGGGATGAATTTAATAGCCGTGGGCGAGCGTTTCGCGACGCCCACGGAGAGGCGAAAGAAAACGCCCTGACCCTGGAGGGGTCAAACGATTCAATCCGAAGACATCGCGACAAAGTAACCCACAATGCAGGTTACTGTTTCGCGCCATCTTCACGCGTCGCAAGGTTCGACCCTTTCAGGGTCGGGAACGGTTGTGACTTTTCCGGGGGCGCCGCCCCCGGCTATTAACTTGCACGCCTTCAGCGTGAAGAAATGGTTCATCCTTACGCCTTCGTGAGCTCTTCCACTATTTCGTTGGCATCGAAAATCTTACGCAAGACTTCCCACATTCCACGCACGTCGACCGAGATCGAACGATTAACTGATTCATCATAGTCGAAGTTGCCAACAAGGGATTGGATGTTGCCGTCAAAGATCAAACCGACCAGTTCCCCTCTTTTGTTGATCGTAGGCGAGCCACTGTTTCCCCCGACGATGTCATTGGTGGAGACGAAGTTGAATGGCGTCTTCAGGTTAACCATCGGCCTCCGCTCTGTCCACAGAGGTGGGACGACGTACGGAAACTTGTACTTGAACTTCGCCGCCCGGGTGTGGAGTCCACCTAGCGTAGTAAACGGTGGCACAAATTTACCGTTTTCCCAATAGCCCTTCACTGCCCCGTAAGAAAGGCGCAGGGTAAAGGTTGCATCCGGATAGAGTTTGGTCCCCTCAGTCTCAAACAGCGCCCGCGCGATCTTTCCATAACTGGTGCGCTCCACGCTGAGCACTTCATCTTCGTAGCGCTTGCGCGCCTCCCGCGCTTCCTTATCGACGCTGCGCGCCAGCTCAATCATGGGATCCTGCGAGTCCTCAATAGCCTTGCGACCACCGCCGCCGAGTTGTTTGCGATACTCGGGGTCCTTCAGTTTGGTGCCTTCAATCAATTCCGCGGCGCGCGCTTCTGGAGTTTTGCCCTCCAGTACTCTTTGGACCAAAGGATGATTCGGGCCATAAACGCTCTGCATGAACTCCAGGGAGTTGGTTAGTTTAAGTTTCTCGAAATCCTGATGAATGGGAGCGGTCGAATAGAGACCAAGTTCCAGGGACGCCCGGCGCGCGTCGGTGAATTCCGTCAGACGCTGAGCATTGGGTTTCTCACTCTCCTCGGCCAAGCGCACCAGAGTGCGCGCGTAGCCGAATAGCACACTATTAAAAGCGGCAGCAAGATCAATAAAGCGACGATCGCGAGCATAACTTGCATAGTCTCATAATTTGCCTCGTGAAACTGCTTAGCGGGAGAGATCTAAGAGCTTTTGATGTCTAATTGGATGCTTGAGATTAGAAAGGTTGGGCAGGTTGGATGTCAAGCGACCGGCAGAGCGCGGTAAGACTCTATCCAAGGTGGCTCAAAAACGGCGCGTGAGTAGAGACTGGATGGAGAAACCAAAAGGTCTACCTAATTTTGCAGGCCGGTGGCGCCTGAGCTGTCCCTTCGGGATCGACGTTTTCGAGAGGCTCTCGGGAGCTACTTCGCAGACCCGGTTGAACTCACTCTCGCTCGCCGCGGTTACGCAAGGACACGTACTCATCCAGCGTCAGGTCTTTGTGACCCTGCTCTTTCATCTTTTGAATGAATTTCGCACCGACGCCGTGGTCTCTTAGTCGAATCAGTTGCTCGACCGGAACTTTGTCGTAACCGACCTGCTTGAGCTCTTCGATAAACTTGGCGTTGACACCGTGGTCTCTCATTCTCCGTAACTGCTCAATGGGCAGACGCGAATAGCCAAGTGCTTCGAGTTCCTGCACGAACTTAGGACCCACGCCATGATCGCGAAGAGTAATCCAGTCGGCCAGGGAAAGTTTCGTGTAACCCGCCGCCATTAACTCGTTGATGAATTTTGCACTAACGCCGTGGTCCCGAGTACGAATTAGCTCCTCAGCTGCCAGGCCAGAGTAACCGAGAGCGGCAAACTCGCGAATGAAGTTCAAGCTTACGCCGTGGTCTCGCATCTTGATCAAGAGATCAACGGACTTCAAGCTGTAGCCAAGTTGCTTCAGACCCTGCAGGTAGTCCAGACGCACACCGTGATTCCCCATCTTCACCAGTTGATCCAATGTGGGTCGTTCGTAATCCTGTGCCTTGAGTTCGTTAATTAAAGCGAAGCCAACGTCATTGAGTGCCATTGAGAATTGCTGCTCGGCAGTGGGCGTGCCGAAGCCTTGCTTGTTCAATTCAGAGGCAAACGATGCGTTGGACGCGAAGGTGAAATGCCCTGAACCATTTCCCTCCTTGAACCAGCCGTCGAAATTGAACGTGCCTGCATCG
This sequence comes from Pyrinomonadaceae bacterium, assembly GCA_013811945.1. Classification (GTDB taxonomy): domain Bacteria; phylum Acidobacteriota; class Blastocatellia; order Pyrinomonadales; family Pyrinomonadaceae; genus PSRF01. The sequence goes on from JACCUI010000198.1 coordinate 33,440, forward strand.
CGTTTGAGTTGAAACTGAACGTGAGTTCCAGCAGACATTGCCTGATCGCGAGTGAGGCCGGTTAGTTGATCGGGCGAAATCATGAACCCGGTGTTGCTATAACTACTATGGCCATTCCGTGCCCGCACGTAACGCAGCGTCAGATGGACCTTTTCCTCTCCGGTCTTATACTCGATCAGCCACTGATTTGCGGCCGAGTCCTGCATATTGGAATAAGTGATATCGGAGACGGGATAGCAGGCCCACACAAGCGATAGCAGCCCGAGTAGTGTGACGATCCGGAGTCTCTTGTCTCGGCAGGCAATCTTGACTTTGCGGCTTACGGTGGTGGCATCGAAGTGATTCATTGCGGTCTCCTCGGAAGCTTTCGGTTGGAAGATACGGAACGAACTCAAGTCTGGTTGAGCGAGATGGGACTCGAAACCAGACGGGTCCTTAACAACACTCTTGGGATTCCGATAGAGTAAACACCGCGATGCCGGAATTTATGGCAGCAGATTCACACCTCTTACCTCTTAAAAAACCTGCCTTCGCTTGCTGGGTTCTTCCGGGGCGGAATTGGCGACCCGGTGGCTTAAGAAGGAAGCCACTACTCATTAACGGGCTGGTGGTGCGCGGGGAGTTGACTGGCCTTCGCCTACGTTTGACAATCACTGCCAATGAAAACAAGACCCGCCAAAGGTAAGGCCGGGATCCCGGGGATTTCTGATTTCGCCGGCCGCCTTTTCGGCTCGTGGCACTCCCTTAAACTCCCCACCAGCAAGACTAAAATGATTCTGGCTGTTTCGGGCGGAGCGGATTCGACTGCCTTGCTGTTGGCGCTGGACGAATTGGTGAAAGCGGAAAAACTGACGCTGACCCTCACGGTCGCTCACCTTGATCACAGTTTACGAAAAGTGAGCCGGGAGGATGCAAACTGGGTTGAGAATCTAGCCAGGGAATTAGGGCATGAGTTTGTAAAGCGGCGCACTGACGTTAAGAAACGTGCGGCCAGGAGCGGCGATAATCTTGAACAAGCTGCCCGCCGCGTCCGGTACGAGTTTTTCAAGAAAACCGCGAAAGAAACCCACTCGTTTCTAATAGTCACTGCTCATACCCTAGACGATCAGGCGGAGACTATTCTGCTACATCTCTTGCGAGGCAGTGCCGCAGAAGGGCTGAGCGGCATTGAACCTGTGCGCCTCATCGATTCGAATTCTTCCATACAGTTGGCTCGCCCTCTACTTTCGTGGGCGCGCCGCATTGACGCCGAAAACTACTGCCGCCTGCGAACGGTTGAGTTTCGCATCGACGAAATGAATCAGGACGAAAAGTACGCCCGAGTGAGAGTTCGCAAACAGCTTCTACCACTAATGCACTCTTTTAATAACAAGATTGTGGAGGCCCTTTCTCGGACAGCTACCTTATTGCGCGAAGATGCCAAAGCACTCTCAGATGAAGCCAACAAGCTTTTGAGACTCGCGAGCCCCCAAACCTTAGGCAAAAAGCGGGACAATTCGGCACGGCTTAACGTAGATGTCCTGGCGACTGCTCCCGCGGCAGTGCGAAGGCGGGCCCTGCGGCAATGGATTTCCCACGGGCGAGGAGACCTACACCGGCTGGAAATGGTTCACCTGTTGGCCGTCGATAGCTTGATTGAAGGTAACCGCGACGGGCGTATCGCAGAATTGCCAGACGGCGGCAAGGTTGTGAGAAAGCGACAATGGCTTGAACTTGATGCCAGGGTGAACGGCAAAAAGGGTTGAAAAACCCGGTCTCAATCTCTAGAATCGGAACTGGCACCGCCGGATTTAAGGGACGGCGGTTTCGCTTTGTTTGGATGTGCTGCACCTGAGAGGTGCGACCTGATAAGCCCCGACTTATCTCGCCTCCCAACCCAGCGGAACAGGTTGCACAACCTGCAGCCTGCAAGACAGCATCCAAGCCCCGCTTGTTTTACCGATAGAGTCGAAATCTTTCGGTCGAAGCGGGGGATTTAAGTTGGGGGAAAGACAAAGGACGCCCATCTGGGTTATGATCGGCGTCGGAGGCTTTAATGACACTCAGTTCGACTGCTAGACAAATAATCTTCTGGTTGCTAATCGTTGCCGGTGCGCTGCTGCTCTACAAACTGGTAAACCCGACGGGTAAGAACTCGACGGCGATCGATTTGACTGCTCTTTACGGGAAAATCGAGAAGGGCGAAATAAAACAGTTGACCGTCAAACAAAACGAGACGGTAGCTATCGACAACCGCGGTCAGGAACTTCGCGTTCAGCTCACAAACGAGCATATGAAGAGCGAGTTATTCAAGAAGGCTAATGAACTCACCGAGGGGAATATTCGCCGGGTTGACAAGTTTGAAGACGAGTCAGGGAACAGCAACTATTATTGGCCAATGCTGATCACCTGGGCGCCGCTGTTGTTTATTATCGGCATCTGGGTATTCATGCTGCGGCAGATGCAGTCGGGCGGGAACAAGGCCCTCAGCTTCGGAAAGTCGCGAGCCAAGCTGCTAAACAACCAGCAGAAACGTGTCACGTTTAAGGACGTTGCCGGCGTTGAAGAAGCCAAGGAAGAACTCCAGGAAATCATCGAATTCCTTAAAGAGCCACAAAAGTTTCAAAAGCTGGGCGGACGCATTCCCAAAGGCGTACTAATGATGGGCCCCCCGGGAACCGGGAAGACACTGCTGGCCCGCGCGATAGCCGGCGAAGCGAACGTGCCCTTCTTCTCAATTTCCGGTTCCGATTTCGTGGAGATGTTTGTTGGCGTGGGCGCCTCGCGCGTGCGCGACCTGTTTGAGCAGGGCAAGAAGAATGCGCCCTGCATCATCTTCATAGACGAGATTGACGCAGTCGGACGTCACCGAGGCGCAGGTCTAGGCGGTGGTCATGATGAGCGCGAACAGACGTTGAACCAGTTGCTGGTCGAGATGGACGGATTCGAGTCGAACGATGGTGTGATCCTGATTGCCTCGACCAACCGCCCCGACGTGCTGGACCCGGCTCTGCTCCGGCCCGGCCGATTTGACCGGCGTGTCGTCGTATCCCGGCCCGACGTGCGCGGTCGCGAGGGTATTTTGAAAGTTCACACTCGCAAAATCCCCCTCGGTGAGGACGTTGACATCAGCGTGATTGCCCGCGGCACGCC
>JACCUI010000204.1 GCA_013811945.1 Pyrinomonadaceae bacterium
CCGCACCGCCAGTCTTGGCGGCCAGCTCTATTACTGCCGGCAGTGTGACCAGCAGCGCTACAGCTATCACTCCTGCAAGAACCGGCACTGTCCCAAGTGCCAGAACGACCAAGCCAATGACTGGCTGGAAGCACAGCAAACTCTGCTGCTTCCAGTCGCTCACTTCCTCGTCACCTTCACCCTGCCCGCCGAGTTGCGCGCCCTGGCGCGCAGCAATCAAAAGACGATCTACAACCTGCTCTTTCGCACCTCTGCCGCCGCCTTGCAGCAACTGGCGCTTGATCCAAGGTTCGTCGGCGCCCGCCTCGGTATGGTGGGCGTGCTTCACACCTGGACCCGCCAACTGCTTTATCACCCCCACGTGCATTACATTGTTACCCGTGGCGGCCTCACTGCTGACGGTCGTTGGCGCTCTTCCCGCCCTGACTTTCTGGTTCCGGTGAAGCCCTCTCCAGAATCTTCCGCGCCAAGCTACGTGACGCGCTGAAAAAGACCGCTCTCTGTGCTCAAGTCGAGCAGTGCGTCTGGCGCAAAGACTGGGTGGTCCACTCCGAGCCTGTGGGCAGTGGCGCACAGGCTTTCCAGTATCTTGCCCCTTACATCTTTCGCGTCGCCCTCTCTAACAACCGCCTCCGTAACTGGAGCAGGGCCAAGTCACTTTCTCTTTCAAAGAGTCGGCCTCTGATCAACTTAAGCACTGCACCATCCCCGCCGCCGAGTTCATCCGTCGCTTCCTCCAACACCTCCTCCCTCCTCGCTTCATCAAAGTGCGCTACTTCGGATTGCGCAGTCCCTGTAATCGTCATCTTCTTCAGAACGCCAGACATCTGCTCTCTCCCACCACCAGCAAACTAAATCGAGTAGCGGTAAAAACCACCGCGCCGCTGGCGCTGCTAAGTTGTCCCCACTGCGGCGGGCCACTCACCTTGCTCTCGCCACTCGCTCCCAGAGGTCGCGCCCCATGAAACTCCCACTGCCCACTAGGGTTCTCTTCCTATTCTTTCCGCCCTCGGCGGCGAACTCCTCTCACCGTCATCGCCGAACTCTGTCTCCGTCCACAAAAAAACCAGCCTCTCTGGCTGGCTTCCTCTACCTCGGGCTCACCTTCTCTCGCCGCACCGCTCTTTTTCTTCCTGCTACCTCACTTTCCTGCCGGCGCCGCTCATTCCAGTCGACTATTCAAACTCCAAGTGGCCTCTAACCCCGCTTAGTCCAACACAGAATTGTGTGGCGGCTTCCTCTTCCGTCAGTCCTCCCCTTCGCACAACGCCCCACACTAATTTTTAATACGTTTTAGACGCGGCTTTCAGAAAGACGAAAACTGCTTATGTCTTTCGTATGATCTTCAGTATCGCTACCCTTTTCCTGCAAATCGGAAGTAAGCGGGGGCGCAGTTCCATTTGAGCGACTACGGCTTGCTGCCCAGATTGCACTTGCAACAAACGGGAAGGTAAAGAAGAGCAACAGAATGAACGCGCTCGCTAAACCAGTAATGAATCTGCCCGCGCCGAAGTCAATCCGCCAATTATCTGAGCTTCCTTCAAGCAGAGTCGAACCACCGAAATTTACTGCTAAGAAGATGTCACCAACTACGATCAACGTCATCCAGCGTCCTCGGCCTTTACTGACAGCAAGCCATGCCGAGGCTACTGCCCATCCAAAAATCAAAGTCGCTGGGAGCGTTGCCGCTATCCCTTCAAGGCGAAGGAAACCGAGTCCCAATCCGGAATAATTCGGATCAAGGAATGAGCGGAAGGGAGCGATTGACAGGACCACCGAAAACAGCATATGCAATATCCCGACAATCAGCGCGGCGAATTCCAACGACGACGTGAAAGCAGGTAAAAGAAGATTGACCAGACGACAACATTCGAGGCGAGAGCCAGCCAAAACCAAATAGCCATAACTATTCTCCTTCGTCCAAGAGTGGATGGCAAAAATGTGTTTCGTTAAGCAAAGAGCGTCTAACGCTGGCCTTCAGCTGCGGCGCGCGAACAGCATCCACGCTGAAAGGAACAAGGTTATTTGAGAAACATGCTATCGCGCCGTCAGCTGCAAGGCATTGTTATGCGGCGGTCTATAGCTCCACTTTAGCTTGACGGGGAACTTTGTCGAAGTAATGCCAAGCCTCCGCGAATTCTTGTAAGCGCTTCGGATGAATCCCTGGGAGGGTAGGATGCTCAAAGTCCTTGCCGAAGCGCCCTGCCTCGCTTGCTAAAACCGAGCCGGGCACGATGAAATATCGAACCGCTTCGCCCGGCTTATTCAGAAGAACAAATACGTAAATGTGCCCTGCCTTTACTCGATCCTGGCTAATGAGAAAATAGTTCGTCTTGCGCAGCGCTTTAACTTGGACGGCGAAGGTATGATCTATTGCAGGATTATGAGCAAGCAGGTCAATGGCCTTGGCATTGCCGAACGTAACTGAGGTTTGGAGACCACGCTTCAACAACTCAGCGGCTACGAAGAATTCGCCAGCAAGAGCGGAGAGCTGTCCATCGGCGCGAGTTTTAGTTGGAACTGCAATCGCCATCAGAGACTCCTTTCAGGTAGACACTTTCGAGCCGCATAACG
>JACCUI010000217.1 GCA_013811945.1 Pyrinomonadaceae bacterium
TGGTAGGGCCCAACCTGGGTGGTGGCCAGTTTTGCCAGTGGGAGCTCTTCGGCACTGTCGTGGAAGAGGACAAGCTTCAGGGCGTCGCCCGGATACTGCGTACGTATCAAATGAGCTAGCGCGAGGGCAACCTTCTTGGCAGGTGTGAACCGATCTTCGCCATAAAGAATCATGGAATGCGAACAGTCAAGCATCACCACAGTAGCGCACGAAGATTGGTAGTCACACTGGTGGACGTGCAGGTCGCTGTACTCCAGGTTAAGCGGCATCTTCAAGCCCTCGCGCTGAATCGCCGATAACAACGTAGTGTTCACGTCGAGATTGATCGTGTCGCCAAACTCGTAGGCTTTGCTTGCTGCGGCGGCTTCCACCCCCGTCGAAAGCTGTGGGGTGTCGTGACGTCCGAAGGAGCTCTTACCCAGGCTTCCCAGCAAGTTTCTGAGGGTCTTGTAGCCAAGAAAGTCCAAACCTTTTTCGGTCACTTCAAACTTGACATTGCGCGGGAGAGGCTCGGAAATTTCCGGGTTGCCGTTACCCCGTTGCTGCTGTTGTTGTCTGACCTGCTCTTCGCGAAGGGTTAAGTAACCCTCTTCAATCAACCGCTCAATCAGCTGGTTGAGCATTTCTTCGAGCGCCGAGCCTTTAAACTTGCCCTCATTTTCAGCGAGCATCTCCTGAACTCGATGTTCATCGAGCAGGTCCTGATCCATTAGCGCCTGCAGCAGAGCTTGTCGCAGCGCATCGAGGGAAGTGTCCTGCGGACGGCGTTCGCGGGTCCAATAATAGTCATCATCGTACCCGGAAGAGAGCAGTGAATCAGACAGCCCCTCCATCAGGTCGCCCAGGTTGATGGATGAGACGTCGAGACCTTTGAATTTTGAGTATCGCGTGAACTTCATAAACCAAAACTAGCCGCGGATGAACGCGGATGAACGCGAATCAGAAAAGAGCAGTCAGGAATTAAAGCTCTTTTTGATCAGCGGCAAGCATCGCGTCTAAAAGGTTAGTCCTCTTGCCGTGATGCTTTCGCGCGTTATCAAATGCCAGTCTTTTGAACTCTAGCTTGATCCCGAAGTTGAACAACAAACCAACTTCAATCTCCGTCGCTCGAAGATAATTCAACAACTGGGCTTCATGTGCGGAGTCTAGGCCTCGAACTGCTTTCAACTCCAGTAAGAGACATTCTTCAGCCAGAATGTCTGCTTCAAAGTCACCTACCTTCTGACCGCGAAACCAAACAGGCACTTCAATCTTTCTAAAAACCCGCAGGCCTTTGGAGGTAAGAGCACGTTCGAAGGCTTTCTGATATACGGACTCCAAGAAACCATGACCAAGTTCATTGTAAACCTCAAAGAACACTCCAATGACTTTCTCCGTCAGTGCTCTGTGCTTCAACGCACTTTGGCTCTTCATGTGAGGTCTCCTTTACCATTTGAGTGAGGGTTGTTGCTTTCGTTTCCGGTCTTTTCATATTCGCGTTCCTCCGCGTTTATCCGCGGCTAAATCAGCTGTATTTTCCGGTTTCGGTGAGGTCATCGTAGATCATCCCGCGCCGATCTTTCTTCGCTTTGGTTACGGCCGTGTAACCACCCTCTTCGTTGCGACTGATCTTGTTTCCCGCATAGAGACCTTCAAGTACAAACTCACAGGCGGCGACTAACTGCGCCTGGTCCGACTTTTTAAAGTCAAAAGGGATGAGCGAGGTTTCGATTAAGTCGGGGACTGCGTCGAGAAGCCTTCGGCATTCCTCTGCTGAAGCCGTGTCGGCCAGACGCAGGTTGTTTCCCTGATCAAACCATTGGACAGTGTGTGCGAAATCGATGCCCACGAAATAGCCTTCAAAGACTTCGCCGGCAGCTCGTTTAATCAGGTCCTTGGCGATGCGGGTGGCGCCAATCTGTTCGCCCTCGTACTCAAGTTCCATCTTGCCGGTCATGGAAGGAATCGCCGCATAGACATCGGACACGCGCGGCACAATCTCCTCTTCGCCAGTCAGGAGCGCACGCCGCTCCGCATTTGAGATTACCGATTCGATAACCGTAATTGGCAAGCGTTGCGAGACACCGGAGTGCTTGTCCACCCTCTGATCGTCGCGAGCTTCGAACGCGATCTGTTCGACTACTTCTCGCAAAAACTCAGGGATGTGCAGACGTTCCTTCAATCCATCTCGCTCCACCCAGGCCTCCTGGCGGGTAATCTCGATTGCGGTCGGCAACTCCGAAGGGTAGTGAGTGGTGATCTCGGCGCCGATTCGATCCTTTAAAGGCGTAATGATTTTCCCACGCGCAGTGTAGTCCTCCGGGTTTGCAGAAAAAATAAGCATGACATCGAGGGGTAGCCTAACCGGGTAACCCTTAATCTGAACGTCCCCTTCCTGCATGATGTTGAAGAGGCCGACCTGAATCTTGCCGGCCAGATCCGGAAGCTCATTAATCGCGAAGATGCCGCGATTAGCGCGGGGTAGCAAACCATAGTGAATTGTCAGCTCGTCGCTCAACAGGTGTCCGCCTTTGGCGGCTTTGATGGGATCGACGTCACCGATAATGTCCGCAATGGTTACGTCAGGAGTAGCAAGTTTTTCTACGAATCGTTGATCGCGATTGACCCAGGCGATTGGTAATTTGTCGCCGTGGCGCTCAAGCTGCCCACGACCATAAGCAGAAATAGGATGGAAGGGATCGTCGTTTACTTCGGAGCCGGCGATTACGGGAATGCGTTCGTCGAGCAAAGCGGTTAGCTGTCGGATAATGCGGCTCTTAGCCTGGCCACGCAGGCCTAGCAGGATGATGTTGTGTCGGGAGAGGATCGCATTTACGAGCTGCGGGATAACCGTCTCACTGTAGCCTATTATTCCTGGAAAGAGTGTTTCGCCCGCCCGCAGTTTCTTGATTAGGTTAGCGCGTAGCTCGTCTTTTACTGAGACCTGCTTATGACCGCTTGCTTCTAGTTCGCCCAGTGTCCCTGGTTGTTGCATTGAATAATTACCTGACTATCAAAGTAACTGCAAAATGTGTTCGCCTCATCCCGGAGGGATCTAAGTTAATAGCCGCGCGAAAAAAATGCCTGACCCTGAAAGGGTCACACCTTCGGGCTCTTGTTTTGACCCTTTCAGGGTCAGGAATCTTTTCCCCCGATACTCCGCGAGCGTTGCGCGACGCTCGCCCACGGCTATTGACTTAAGTCCCTTCAGGACTAAAACGGGGCGACAGATTACGTATCCTATCTTAATACTTTGAAAGGAAAGACTCTAAGCTAGAACTGCGACTGGGAGCTTAGCGGGCATGCCAGCCCTCCTGCTCATAAAAAACGAGACCGTCCGCTTCGAGCTTTTGGAGATGAGCAAGCACTGCACGTTCGGCCATCACGTGGGCTTTGGGGGAGACGTCAGCGTAGACAGGGGCGACAATCTCTTGCAGTGTCTCCGCGCCCTCCTTAACCGCTTCTAAAATACTCTGCTCGCGCTCGAGTCGGTGTGCAATGTATTCATCAAGCCTTGCATAAGGGTTCACCATTGCCGGACCGTGACCGCCAAAGATGATACTGAGATCTGGAAGCACCCTCATGCGTCGTAGCGATTCCAGGTAGTCGCGCATTTTGCCTTCCGGCGGATCGATCAAAACTGATCCAAGCCCGACGATGTTATCGCCCGAAATCAGCGTGCCGGTTCGCTCCTCATGGAAACAAAGATGACCGCGCGTGTGTCCGGGAGTATGCATCGCTCGCAGAACAATTCGGGGCGAGCCACTTAGTTCGATGAGGTCTCCGTCTTCGATGAGACGATCTACAGGGACTGTGTCGGCTAACGGCTCCGCAGTGAAACGATGCGCCGCAACTCTGACCTGGCCGCCCAGATGCTCCCGAAGTGAATTGACGCCACCTACGTGATCCGGGTGCATGTGGGTCAATATAATCTCGCGAACTGATCGTCCTTCGCGCACAAGATCATCGACCGCGGCTGCCAGCGTCTGTTGTTCTTCTTTATAGGGCGACCCGGGATCGATCACCAGTATCTCCCGCGAGTTGTAGATCAAGTAGCAGTTGGTATGAGTCGCGGGCGGTTTGGTGGGGGTGCGAACGGGAAAGCATATGTAGTTGGGACGAAATTCGATGCGGCGCACAGGTTCTCGATGTGCCTGTGGAATTGCCAGGAAGCGCTCGACAATATCAGGCGTGAGGCCATCAGCAATCGTTTTCAATGCGTGGAGCGTCGGTGGCACTGCCAGGATTTCGGACCGCTGCCACTGCTCATGAGCTCGGCCCGCCGTAATCCATTCTCCCGAGGAGAGCTCACCCGGGACGACATTCGGTTCCTGCTTCAGTGGACAGTTGACGAGAAAGAACCAGGTATCAAACCTACGGGCGCTGAAAGGCGGCGTCACCCAGCGCCCCACAAAAGTAAAATCACTGGCATCCAGACGGAGATTGTAATGTCGTAATAGCGCTGGCCATGACATGCGGCCGGATTCGAGATCGTCGAGCAGGGACACTCGCTGGCCCTTTGTCAAAGACTCGGTACCCCGCGCGACTAATACACCCAGCTCTTCGAATAGCTCACGAGCAGCGCAACTGATTGCTGCAGCGGTTTCAGCATCGGTGGAATTGCTCACCTTAACCTCTGCGTCGGAAGTATCAAGCTGTCCACCGGGAAATGCACTAAAGCCGCCGAGGAAGGCGAGCTTCTCGCTACGGCGTACGAGAAACACTTCCGGGTCACGGGGATCGGTGTTTTGTCGAAGCAGAATTACAGCCGAGGCGTCTTTGGGAGGCTGGCTCATCGGCAAGGATCTGTGAATCGAGTTCTGTCTCCCTCTCTAGATTACTTCACCGATTCTACAGGTTCACCTCTTGAACTCCTTCGCTCGAAAGACGGCTTCTAATCTTCCCAACCAAATCTGACGTCGAGGTGCGTTTCTTGAGCCAAACAAGAAGTCCTACCAGGAAACCTACGGTAGTTATCACCACAAACACGGTAAAGACGCGCGGGGACAACACAGCCGTCAAAAGGCCGACGAGGAAGGATATTCCGATCGAAAGTAAGAAGATCGCAAAATTGAGGTAGAGCGAATCAGGCGAACCGTGGGCAAGGATTTCCAACTCATATTCAGCAACCTCGTAGATGGTCAGCTGGGCAAAAGCGCCTCGCCTGACTTCGACGGGTGGTAAGGATGTAGATTCAGTTTGTTTACCTTCGGAAGATTTCATCGTTAGGCAGCTAACTTAACTGCGGAAGCGCGGACCGTGCCTGAATATCCACCAAGATCGACTACTACATACCAATGACCCTGATGCGGCGGACGAAGGTTAACTGGTTTGGTTGTGGCGTGGCCTCCATAGTAAGTATGTTGTTGCCCGTTGCGGTACTTCTGAAAGTTGTTCGAGTCCATCAGCCTTACGTTAGCTTGCCGATCAAGATTTACCTGAATAACATCGCTTGGCCCGGCGTCGAATTCATATTGTAAGAAATTCATAGCAGTCTTTCCTATTAGGCGACGGCCCAAATAGTAACGCGGGTCCCTGGGATCAATCTAGCCCGATCTAAACCGCTCGCCGTCCCCCTCGGTCCAGGGGTTGCCGCGCATGTGGTAGCCGCCCTGTTCCCAATAGCCTGGTTGGTCGTGTTCCAGGAAGCGCAGGCCCTTGACCCACTTCGCAGACTTCCACGCATAGAGTTGCGGCACGATCAGACGCACCGGTCCGCCGTGTTCCGGCGGGATCGGCTGTCCATCGTGTGACCAGGCCAGCTATGAATCCTCTTTCAGAAGGAATTCGATGGGAATGTTAGTTGTCCAGCCCGAGTCGTAAGCGGAGGCCAACACAAACTTCGCTTCAGTCTTAACGCCGGCAATGCGTGCGATTTCCCGTGTTGGTATGCCGCCCCAAACATTGTCGAGGCGCGACCAGCGCGTAACGCAGTGAAAGTCGGCAAAGATCCGGACACGGGTACTTGCATAAACTCATCCAGCGACCATTTCTAAGGATGCGCAACCAGCCCGTCAGCCTCAAATGACCATGATCCCAGCTCGATCTCCGGGGTTCCGTGAGCGTTGAGTACGGGCCATTTGCGCGTCCGGGTTTGCCCGGGGGGAATGCGATTCGGAAGTTGCGTATTGGGACTGATGATTACGTCAGGATCCGCTATCTCCTCAGGCTTGCGCGGATCTCCAGCCTGGTATTTTGGATTTTTGAATAGGCTACCTAGGAAACTCATTTTAAGTATCAGTGGTCGGTGGTCAGTTGCAGTTTGTACTTTGTGCTTGGTGCTTGGTGCTTTGTACTTGGATGTGTAATTGAGATTGCCCCCTGTGCCCGAAACAGCACTTGCTGATGAGAAGTTCTAAGTACAAAGCACCAAGCACAAAGCACTAAGTACAAAGCACGAACCACTGACAACGGACTACTTATTCGTCTGTCGCTCCGCTAGCTTCATCAGTTCTTCCGGCATCCACTTGCCGACGGCCTTCGCTTCGGCTTGCGCAATTCCCTGTGAACGATCGTGCCATTTATCTCGCGTTCCTTCGGGCCCGCGCTCACGTTCATAGTTCTCCGTTTGCTCGAGACTTAGTACTATGCCATCGGCGATCTCGCTCCAGTCCTCGAACTGAATACCTCGCCTGACCAGTGATAGACCCGCTGACCAGTCTTCTTCCGGTGCCCGCGAGTCCTGTTCCGGAATCGTCAGGTTATACAGTGGGGGAAACGGTTTCCCCAAGAATTCCCGAAGCAATCGCTCCTTAATCCCTTTGTATGACAACTCCGGGTCCTCTCGTTTCAGGGCCTGGGCCCAGCGAAAGAGATCAGCAGAGCTTGCCTGTTCTTGAGCCATGGAATCCCGCTCCTCCAGTTGTCGTTTTGTTTGCAAATACCTTACACGGGCACCTCTCGAATCACAAATGGTCACTGTCGGAACCGCGAGCAGTTCTTGTAAAATCAAAAGAGGGCCCCAGGGTATTTACAGGTTAGCTGCGCAGCCCGCCGAAGCGGCGAGCACATATGGAAACCAGAAACTCTGTGTCATGCGGCCTGAGAGTTGGTCCCCCAGACAGGTTATTATCTGAGGCCTGTTGCAGGTCGAGA
>JACCUI010000228.1 GCA_013811945.1 Pyrinomonadaceae bacterium
TGTTGGTTCACACCGCGCTCACCCTGGCGGGAGGGGCGTTTTGAGAGGCTTGAGCCGTGTGCCTTGAAAGTGGCACGCACGGTTCTTAGGGGAGGGGGTGCTGGTAACAGTGCCTCCTTACCCGACCCGCACCGCTAGAAGCGAAGCGATCTGCTTGCGTCCCGGCCCATGTCTCGCGCTGTTAAGTGATAGACCGCTTGACGGAGTCCATGTCGAAATTTAGAATGATTTCGTGTTAACCACCGTCGGCACGATTTGCAATCCACATTTGAGGTGTACATGGCAACTAAGAAGACAGCAAAGAAGAAGATAGCAGCCACGCCCAAGAAGCTCATCATTCATTTAGACGAGCTGAAAGGCTTCAAGCTTCCGCCGGAAGTTGCAAAGATGGTCAAGAAGGACGCGCTCAACGGCAAGGGATTTGAAGCTTGCCACAAGGTTATCCGTGCGCAGTCCGGAATTTGGATTCCGGAGCTCAACCCCATCTTCAAGAAGCTTGACAAGATGCTAGGCCTTCCTCGGCCAGCGTAGGAAGAGAATGGGACCAGGAATTCTGGACTATTTTGAGCGACAAGTTCCGATTGTTGCGAGACAACAGAATCGCCTGCAGTCCGCTATTGCGTCACATCTTGGCCTAAGGTCAGGATTGCGGGGTTCCGGAGAACGTCCGGACCCCTTTTTGTTTCTTCTAGTGAATAGTCAACCGCTCCCAGAGCGAGAAGTGCGTGATCAGTATCTGGTGGCATCAGTAGGAGTTACAGAGTATCGCTCCAAGCCGATTGGAGGCGTAGTCGAGGTTCCGCATTCTGGTCAATTCCATGTTCGCAATCGTGCACAATTCGTCAAAATAGGGCTGGCCGATCGAAGGAATCCTACCTGCTCCGATAGCCTTGCCGAACTACATCGCTATCACTTGGTCGAGCGTCAGATTGCAGTACCCCAGTTCATACCACCAGCATTCCGCCCGATCTTCTATGGTGATCGGCGGGTACACTCTGCATCAGTTGATGGTATCGTCTCGCTGCGAGAGGCAGCGAGGCACACTAAGATCATTCGGGCATTCGGATGGATTCGGCAAGTGGTCCGACTTGTAGTCTTATTTCGCGGGGGGCGACTCAATTCTCTTTATCACCCTCATGCTCATGGTGCCGTCTTCATCCGGCTTGAGCAAGAGTCCGATACGTATCATGTTTTCGAGGAGTTGATTCATCAGGCGGGGCATGCGTTCTTTGCCATTCTCCTTTGCGCCGAGTCCAATTTCGTGCGCGTCCAGCCAAAAACGTTGGAGACTGCGTTTGATGTCTCGGATAGCAGCCGAAACCTCTTGGTCGCTTTGCATGGTGTGGTTACCGAAGCACTGATTGCCGAAGCGTTATATCGTGTATGGCGACTTTCGTCGGACACCGAGAGGTGCGTCGTCTTCGGACGTCTCGCATTCTGTTTGTCAAAACTCGGCTCGGATTTAAACCAGTTCATTGAGATTAGGGGACTTCTAAGGCAAAGGGGGCTGCGCCTGCTCGCGATAATGGCCAATTCTTATGCGTCGATCGTTGGCGCGTTAGGATCCGATTTGTCTCGCGCCAACCTAACTGATCAACCATATATATACGACCCAATTCTCTTTCGGGACAAGAATGGCTGGCTGGATAATTTCGATAGCTAACATACCAGCAGAAGTGCCATTTTGGGTCGGCAATCAAACTCGCACTGAAATGCGGCCTAACAACTCATTCAACCGGAGCGGCAATAGCGAGGCTTTCATCCGCGAGACTGAAGGCCTTGATTTCAGGCAACTCACATAAGGGTTTGCCTAACTTGCCTAACCCTGATGCAAAGCGCTTGTTGTGTTTCTTGAAAGCACCTCACGAGTTACGTTGTATTCGCTAGTGGCTGTTTGCTGCTAAATGGCTATCGAAAACCTCACCCAGCTCGTCCACACAGAAGTTCTCGCCAAGGGGTTTCACGCGTCCATTAAAGGTCCAATAGGCGTTCCCCTGAGTCCTTCAAGTGCGGTAAAGTGCTATCCATGCCGCTAAGTTCCGTTGAATTACAATAGGTCGCCTCTCTTTCACGGCGGCGACACGGGTTCGACTCCCGTACGGGACGCCAAACTTGACGGAACTCCACCGAGGGTGTCGTGAATGGTATGGGTGATCGACTCTTCCCAGCGCTCCATCAATCTCCACAATTAAAAAAGGGGTACTCGGTGTGCCAGTGGTGTGCCAACGCCACCAGACCGCATTAGTCAGCAGTGGATAGGGTGGCCGCTAAAGATAGACGCAGTATCCCCGAGCCTTCCAGATGCTCATAGAACCGCGCCGTATCCTCTACGCCTAAGCAGGGGGGGAAGCGTAATACTCATAGGACATCCTTGTCCTTATGTTGGGGCCCTCGTTACCCTTCGTGACCTTCTTACACGCGCGTGCGGGGCGTCTGTTGTAACAGGCACGCCGGTCCCATCGTAGCTGATGTAAAACTTCGGCACCGACTTAAGCGGTACCACTTTGTCAGCTAGCGCTTGCGCTCGCTCGCGGCGACTAATTTCCTCAATCTGCTCACCAATTGCTTCCGCCACTCGTTCTACGGCCTTGGTTTTAAGCTTGATGCCAGCCAGCTTTTCCAAGTCCTCTCGCCCGGCCTCAAATGGCTCCTTCGCGCCCACATGGCCCATCAGCCGCCGCACCCCGGGACTAAAACTGGTGCCCACGATGTCCAGTGCTCGATCCTTCGGCACCACCCCGCGCTGACACGACGCACAATAATAATAGGCGCGCTGCACCGCCACCTCTCCCAGCACTGTCAGCAGGTGCTTCTGGCGATAGTCAACGAAGCGCGCTTCATGTCCGGCGCCACAAGTGAGCCGCACCCCGCAATAGTCTCCCCCGTCGGCATTCACTACCTTCTCCAAAACTAGGCCGCCCACCTGGTGCATGGCCTGCCGCAGGCTCCACTCCGTGGCTTCCATATCCACACGCCCCAACGGCTGACCCGGCACAAACAGACGCGCAAACAATTGCTCTATCTCGCGGTTGGCCTCTTCCTTGATCTCCGCGAGAAGTTTTTTTTAGCGTCCTGCCCCGCTTCCGCCTCGCTGTCACTCACCACTGGGCGCAAATCACAGAGCGCCTCGTTAACTTGCAAGAGTTGCTCAGTTAAGGCGCGAAACTGCCGGTAAGTTTCCACCTCCCGCTCCAGCTTCCGTAGTTGTGGGCCTGGACGCAACTGCCACGTCTTGGTCTTACCATCCACCTTGCGGGTGAAGGCATAATACGGGCCGTGCCCAGGGTGCTCCGACTCTTTGCAGCAACAAGGAGTCTTGCCGCAACAACGATACTGTTCCGTAATCGAGCCGCGTCGCATATCACCCGTCGCCGCCAATTGTTCCAGCAAGCGGCGGCGCTTGTTTTCCAGGGCTTGAATTGATTGGGTCATAGTCACCTCTCTCCGATAGTAATAATACTATCGGAGACCCGCCGTACTCAAGCCCTTTCCGGTACTCACCTATATTCGTGACGCACACCCAGAATGCCCTCACTGTTTGACTGGGCACAGGGAGTCCGATATAAGTTGGCGTCTCATTAGAGCCTAATCGTCAACACTGAGAAGCGCGAGCGTATGCGGTTATTCTTTGCAGTAATTATTGCTTTGGCTGTTTTGCCTTTTCCGACGCAGGCCCAACAAGGACCCTGCACGCTTGGAATAGACAGAGCGCCTGCGATTCGTGGCATGAAACTGGAATGACTCTTTCCGAAATGAGGTCACAATATCCGCAGATTCCAGAACCACAGGAACGCGACGCTGTTGGAGTGTCGAGGAGTTCTTACAGCAATGATGAGAGCGACGAGAGGTTGAAAGGCATCTCTTATATTAGTCCCGCGTTCTATGAGGGAAGGCTTTTCTACCTCGCAGTCCACTACAAGGACTCAAGCTCCCGCCAAGAAGTCGCACTGCTTACCAAGCCATTAAACTCATCGGATGGTTTTGTTATCTGCGAAGGATTCACAGCGTATATTAGTCAGAACTCCGAGTCCCCACAGTTATCCATTACAGATAGGGCCGCCTTCAGCAAGATAGGCAAACTGGAGGCCGATCTAAAGGAGAATGCTGCCGACTGTCCAGGACCCCCCAGTAATACGCGGCGTCCGGCTAGGCATGACCGCAACCCAATTCAGGACTCTCTATCCGCGCGCTCAAGAAGTGAGAAAGCGCAGTGAGGTAGGCGAACTGGTGCTGCACAACGTAAACGTGGGCGATCCACGCCTCAAAGGCATGAGCGATTTATGGACGTACTTTCTCGACGGCGAACTGTACTTCCTCGCTACAGATTACACTGATCAGATAGAGTGGAAGGGAATCGATCAGTTTGTCGAGCAGTTCAGTAAGGCGACAGGACTCCGCACGAAATGGGAAGGCTATTTTGAAGATCGAACGCTGCGTTGCCATAGCTTTGTCGTGAAGGCAGAAATCAATGCTGGTCATCCTCGCGTCATGATTCAAGACAGGGCTGCGGTTCTAAAGCTTAACAAGCGCGAAGACCAGTTAAAGTCACCAGCAAATTTCCGCCCGTAGCCCAAGAAAGCTGTGGCGAAGCACAAGAATACCCCCACGAAGGGAGACTACCATGCGTTGCGTTCTACACACATCTTTCGCGTTGTGTCTGATTCTCACACTCACATCTCAAACTATCTCTCAGGAGAGAGATAAACCAAACAGCGGCGCTGCCTATGAAGCCACATGGGATTCCCCTGAGTTTGGGGATATTTCAGAACTTAGGGGCAAGAGCAAGGTCTACGTTTACTGTGAGGATTTCAAGATCCGCCAAGTCATAGTTGACGAGTTGAAAAAGTACCCGCGCCTGCAAATCGTAAGCAGCACCGACGAGGCTGAATTTCTGGTCAACTTCACCTATAAATACCTTACTACCTATTCAACCGGAATTATCAGTTCAGTGAAAACCAATATTCACAGCGGCGAGTTTATCGTTTCGATTGCTGGGCGGGTAGATAAGGACAATAAAGTGCATCAACGCATTGTCTGGAGTAGCCAGAATGAGCGCAAGACCACTTTCGGTAAGAACCCGGCACAAAAAGGTGCGCAGAAATTTATCGAGGCTTTTAAGAAAGTTCCAGACGACATTGAAACAAAGGGAACTACTAGCAAAAGGGTGATCGAGCCAACCAACGACCCCCTCGCTGCTGACGCCCTAGTAGGCACATGGAAGATCGTTGCTAGTAACGATCAAGGGCCAGTAAAGGAGTTTACATTTACGGTAGCCCGGCAAGGGGCACGTTTGGTTGGTGAGATGAAGTCTAACGATGGAACTGCAACCATCGAACAGATTGTTAGCGATGGTCGAAGTTTCTCTATCTTGGTTTCTGAGAAGAATGGGAAAGATACTTTAACAGCGACACTAACGGGCAACGTGATCCTTGACACTCTGAAGGGTTCGATAACTTTGAATGACGGTACTCATATTATTCCCTTGGCGTTTATCGGCACGCGCGCCAATTGATTAGCGATTACTTCGCGAGTCGATCTTCGACTCAGCCGCAGTTAATTTGCTGTCCGCCCCTAGCTGCGATGTTTACCTGGATCGGAATTCTACGAGACAGCCGGCGCACCCGCTCAAGGCTTTCACAAGCCCGCGTAAACCGGCTCTGCGCGGCTGACAATCGCTTTTCCCAATAGATGCCCAAAGTGAGTGTGATTGACTGTTCCATTATGTTTGTGTGCCGATACTCCACCAGATTGAGATTCAGCCAACAAAGGGTTACTTGCTGAATAAGCAATCGTTCGAGTGGCGGCGAGCTTGCATAGCCCAACTCCGCACGCATCGTCTCTAATCTCAGCTTCCAACATTCCCTGGAGCCTTGGCCGCGATTCTTATCTCCCAAAAGCGTATCAAGCGCCTGATGTTCGGCAAGAGCGCCCATGCCGACAACAGCCTCCCAAAGTTTCATGTCCTTATTCTTGTACAGAAGATCGGTAAGCGCCTGAACGTCTGCCGGGCGAGGGTGGTCCTTATTCGCTTTTGCCAGAAGGCCGTGGAACTTCTGCCTTATCTTGTCTGCGTCTTGGCGAACCGCGTTCTTGGCTATCGCGTTCATGCTTTCCGCTTCCTCCACTGCCGTTTATGCTGGTGAAAGCCCGCAGCTATCAGAACCGCCTCCGTTAACGTTGATGCCAGTCGGGAGAGAGCGTCAATATCGGCATCGAGCGGATTGAGTTTCAGTTCCTGCTGTTCGTTCACACGCACCGCCCGACGATCCTCTTGTTGCATTGCGAACAGGACGGCATTTAGATGGCCCATCTCTCCCCCGCCAACGTAGACAGAACGCACGCGCGAGCTGCTCCGCTCTTTGCGATAATAGTAGGAATGATTGCCTCGTTGCTCCCAACCCATTGTGCTACAGATCTTGCGCTTGCCCCGCTTGTTGGACCGGCCACAGCGTGTTGCAAGTATGGCACAAAATGGCACTCTGCGTCAGATAGTGAGTCCATTGTGTAAGGGAAATCAGCCCGTAACTGTTGTAACTAGATAGCGTAGTGAGATCTCCCTGTGCCGTCGATGAAATTGCACAAGATATAGTGGTCGCGTTGGTTCACCCAACTGTCGCAAGGATGTACTCCATCCTTCGCTGTTGCACCACATCTCCGCCGCCTTGCGCTTACGCTGCACGTCCACTGCACCCTCGACGCCCAGGAGTTCATCCGCCGCTTCCTGCAACACGTGCTCCCACCACGTTTCAGCAAAGTTCGTTACTACGGTCTGCTCAGCCACCGGCAGCAGCTCGCCCAAGCCCGGAATCTGCTCGCGCCCAAGCCGCTCCTTGATGGCCCAAAAAAGCTCGCCGTGGCGCCGGCCTCAGTAGCTCTCCGGTGCCCCAACTGCGGCGGCCTCCTGGTAGCGACGCAAACTCTGAAACCGCACCGCGAGCGGCCGCCGTGACCATGCGCTACTC
>JACCUI010000240.1 GCA_013811945.1 Pyrinomonadaceae bacterium
ATCTTCAGGATCGATTGTAACCGACCAAATCTCCCGGAACGCATTGTTTGCGTCTCGCTTTTTCAATACCACTTGGACAGGCTTGTCGGGTGACGGAAATCTCAGCGATTCATGAAACGTACGGTTCACTTTCTTTGCTTCGTCGGTGGTCTCCCATTCGCCGTAAATTGAGGCGAAGCCGCGCGAATACACAACCAGGTTCGTGTTGCGATCGATCACCTCAAACAAATACTTGCCGAGATTAGTGTGATCGACCGGCCGGCGCAGACTGCCGGGCCAGGGCAGTGGCTCGATGACAAGCTTGTCGAGACTAAAGAGTTCCCGGGTAGCGTTGCCGGTGTGGTAGTAATCGAGACGCATTGTGGGCGTGGCGGCGACAGCAACACCAGTTAAGGCGAAGAGCAAACACAACAGCTTCGGTGCGATAAACATTGGTAGGACTAGGCCCCTGACTGTTTCTAGATTCGAATTTAGATGCGATGAAGTGACCATTGGAAAATACCGTTTGTCATTTCTAAATGGCCTATGCCGCAGTTCTCCTTCGGAGGTACCTCCGTTCGTCTAACTCAATCAATACGTACTTAAACACCACTGTTCAGACCTTCGGTACCAAAACAGAACTGGAGCCCAAGTTTTCGTTAGGGTAGACGACAGCGCTGGGATCCCGCGTTAGGGGATTTCGCAGCGAAGAGGAGGAAAGCTCACGTTTGCCACGAAGGTAACCCCAAATGCGAGCCATGTATTGACAATGGTCCAGCAACGAGAAAACAAACGCTCTCTTGCGATCGTATTGTCGCCGATAGGATCGGTAGAATCTGAGCATTGTGCCCAAGCCAGCAGCGCTTCTCACAATCTCCTTACGGCGATTAGCTTTCCATCTTTGCTGAGGCCATAGGGTTTCGAGGATGAACTGCCCTTCACCATGATTCGCGATATTTTTGAGGTAATCTCTGATGGTCCTCCGGTGAAGATGACGCACTATAGCCGATTCGACGAAAACAAACTCGTAGCCAAAGCTACGCAACCTTACAGAAAGTTCGGTATCCTCGCCCCCTGCCTTGCGGAACCTCTCATCAAACAAGTTCACTTGAAAAAGAAGATCACTTCTAAAACAAGCGTTCGCGGTTACCAGGTAGAGTACACTACCATCACGTGCACATTGCGGATTCATCCAACCATGCAGGTCGACATACTCACCGATCAATCCGCCTGAGGCCGCGCGCACCGTTCCACCCACCCCACCTATTTCGAGGGAGTGGAATCCCTTTACTAATTCCTTGAGCCAGTCTTCTTCTGGGAAGCAGTCGCTGTCCGTAAACGCGATGAGAGAACCGTTTGCTACGCGGACCCCCTCGTTTCGCGCGGATGCTGGTCCGCCGTTAGCTTTTGAGAGGGCGGTTATACGGCTGCCGAAACTCCGCAAGATGTTTGCCGTTTGATCGGTCGATCCATCGTCCACCACAATGATCTCAGCAGGCGGGAGTGACTGACGCAGCAGGTGCTCGATTGCTCGACCGATGGTCTTGCCGCCGTTATAGACGGGTACCACCACGGAGATGCTCAATTTATCAATGTGTTCAGGCACTAGTAGGCCTCCTCATCCGCATTCTTAGCCGATGCTCAAACGCGCGGCAGTAACGCTTTCCTGCGTCAATCCCCGGCTTAAGGTGCTGCGTAAGGCAGAAATACTTCAGCATCGAAGTCATCAGGAGCCAGTAAGAAGGCGAGAAACGTGGACCCCAGTAGTTCCGAGCGTGCCTCTTTAGCTCGGTGTGATATCCATGGCATTCGTCGGCCGTTTTCGCCTGAGCGTGATGCGTCGCACAGGAGAGTATTCGATCCACATTATGAAAATCGAACTTCCTCGCTACCCTTACCCAATAGTCGAAATCCGCGATCAGGTCTCGTTCCTCTTTAAGATAGCCTATCGACTCGAACACTTCGCGCCGCCAGAAAATTGACGGCTGGTGCATTTGATAGCCGCACCAGAATTTCAGCAGTCGGTGAAGACCTAAATATTGCCCAATACTCTTCTGAGAAGGTCGCCCATCTGCGTAAACCTTAAGCACGTGACCCACGATCGCGGCCCGGCCGGTTCCCCTAGCTAAATTCTCTGCAACGGTGCGCAGCGTTCCTGGAAGATAAAAGTCGTCGCTGTTTAACCAGCAGACGATCTCGCCGGTGGCCAGTCGCAGGCCTTTATTAATGGCATGCACATACCCGCGATCAGGTTCGCTGATATGATAAGCGAAATGCTGTGCATACTTTTTGATGATCCCAACACTCCCATCCTTACTGCCACCGTCGATGACAATATACTCAAGTTGGGGATAACCCTGAAGCAAAACCGACCTGATCGTTCGTTCAAGGAATTCTCCCTGGTCAAGCGAAGGGGTCACTATTGAGATTCGCGGCCACGCCTGATTACCATGAAGGGTCGCCGGCAGGAGCGGCCTCTCCTCAGTCCACGGCCAACCCTTCAAGGCCCGATGTGGAGCGGGTAGGTCTGCTAATCCAAGGATCGTCATATGGATCCTACTCTTCGCGCACTTTTATTGTTGCCGAATTCGTTCATTACTTTTGTTCCGGAGTGCGCTTTCGTGCCGGCTAACTATCCGCCAATTCCCATCTCGGCGGATCCACACGTCAGTAAAGAGATAGTTTCCCCCCCAATCCTCTCCTTTTATAGTGGCCTTCTGCTTTAGGAGACCACTAACGATAGCCGTCCTCCCAAATAGTCGTACCGTGGTCTTATCGAATTCATAGGAAGTTAGCTTCAAGTCGCGGAGGGAATGCTCCAAGTATTTTGCCCTATCCATCACTTCGATCACACGTGGATTCGCAAACGTGAAATCGCTAGAGATGATCTCCATTAGAGAATCCGCATCGCCGACCAGCAGTGAGTCCATCCACCTTTTTTCGAGAGAGAGCAAGCTCTTTTGGGTTTCATCATTAGACGGCGGCGTTGTGCCTTCAGTCATTTCTTCGGCCTGTTTCTGGGCTTCGGCCTCCGGTGGAAGTGCCTGGCGCCAAGCGTCGACAGTGGTGCCGGGCTTCGGTTTCTCCTTTTCTTGCGCCCTAATACTGGTCGTCAGAGCGAAGCTGAACATCAGCGTCCAGAGAACCAAAGCGAAAGCGTGGATTCTTATCGATCTCATATGTCTCCTTAAATCGTTCAATTCCTGGGCGGTCGAACTCAACGCGCTGGGCGCGCAGGTTCGTCAATTTTTCAGCTCGAAATCCGAAGTCGATTCTTTACTGCTTTGACGCCGCCGACTGCACGCATCAATTCCTCCGCCTTCGACTTTTGCGCGGCATTCGCGACGGTACCACTCAACGTCAGGACGCCCGCCTTAACGTCAATGATGATATTCTCTGCCGTCAACTCGGCGTCGGCACCGAGTAGACCGCGGGCTTGCGTGAAAAGAGAAAAGTCGCTGCCCCCTGAACTGATTTGGGGCTTCGGAATGCTGGCAGCCTTTGGGTTTTCGATGTTCCGTGACGGGATTGTATCGGGCTGCGTTCCTTTGTCAGTAGTTGTCGCGTTAGAGATCGGCGGACTGTTGCTGCTGGCGGGGATCGCGCCGCCATTGTTGTCAGCCGCCGCTGCATTGGCTTGAGAACCTTTGCTGTCGACCTTGTCCCCGGCGCCGTTTCCACAGGCGGCGAGCGTAAGCAGGCAGACGATGCCGGCTACTAATACCAAAGCGCTGACTAGGCAGCGCACTCCAATGAGGAGTTCAACTCCTTGGAGTAGGACGCCGCGAGCACCCCAGCGCGGCTGCCGCGCCGGGGACTCCGCTGGTCGCCGCTTCTTTATCTGCGCCGCTACGGCAGGACTAATCGCAAGGCTGCTTCCGCCTCTCAGATTTGTCGTCGATTTCATTTACCCTCAAAGCCCTCCGTTTCTAAATTCGAATTTCATGAGTTCTGCGACATCAAGTCGCTAAATCCGCGAGCTACCTACCTTCACCTATACATTCCCGCAGGGCATCGCACACATAAATTACATCTTTACGCTGGAGTCCCGCCCAAGTGGGCAAACTAAGGCCGGAGCGGGCGACCCGCTCTGCGACGGGGAAGAGACCGTCCTCTTGGCCCATCTCCCGATAAGGCGGGAGGACATGCATCGGGTAAAAAACCGGACGTGTTTCGACTCCTCGCTCGGAGAGCCTGGCAATCACGTCGTCGCGGCTTACTCTAATTGGCTCGTCCAGAATGATCGTGAACAACCAGTCGACGTTTTTCCTGCCGTCCTTTGCAGATTGCCACCCGATGCCTGGCACGTCACGCAGGATATCTCGGTACCACGACGCGATCTCTCGACGGCGATTCAGGTGCCAGTCGATGAGTTCGAGTTGCGCAAGGCCGACAGCCGCTGTCAGATTCGGCATTCGGTAGTTATACCCTATAATTGGGAACCAGTACCGTTGGTTTAAATCCATACCCTGCCCGCGGAGCTGGGCCGCGTACCGACCAAGCTCCTCTGAGTCGGTCACCACCATGCCGCCCTCTCCGCTGGAGATGATTTTGTTACCGTAGAAACTGAATGCTGCCACATCGCTGAGCGACCCAACTCTCCGGCCGCGAAACTCCGCGCCGTGCGCCTCCGCGGCATCCTCCACGACAAAAAGATTGTGCCTTCCGGCAAGCTCGGTTACGGCGTCCATGTTCGCCACGTAGCCATACAAATGGACCGGTAGGATGGCTTTCGTGCGCGCGGTAATCTTCGCTTCAATAAGAGCGGGGTCAATGGTCCAAGTATCTGGCTCGATGTCGACGAACCGGGGACGGGCACCACAATAAGTTACAGCGTTGGCAGTAGCGACAAAGGTCAGGGTCGGCAAGATGACTTCGTCCCCGGTCCCGACGCCTAGTGCCAGCAACGCGACGTGCAAAGCCGCAGTCCCGCTGCTGCATGAGACTGCATGGCCCACTCCGCAGTAGTCAGCAAACGCGCGCTCGAACTTCTCGACGTATTTGCCGCAGGATGAAATCCACGAAGACTCGATGCAGTCGAGCACATAAGCTTTCTCGTTGCCTGCTAACACGGGTGCAGCCACAGGGATAAATCGTTCACTCATCCCGGCTCAACCTGGATCTCGTTTCCGCACTTCTGCATCCGGCCCCACCCAAGAGGCGGCGATCTTCCTCATTGAGTTCTCGCCCGGCAGCTCGACGGTAGACCGCGCGGTATGCTTTAGCCGTACGCTCCAAACTGAAATCCTTTAAGCGGAGCGTTCCCCGTCGTCTTAAATCTTCGCGCAAGGTGGAGTCGGTGCTCATACGCGCGAGCGCAAAGGCGATCTCCTTCACTGCGAAAGGATCGAAAAACAAAGCCGCGTCCGCTACCTGCTCGGGCAGTGCCGTCACTTTCGAGCAGGCAACCGGTGCCCCGTGCTGCCATGCCTCAAACACCGGCGCGCTTGCTGCCTCGAAAAGTGTTGGCACAAAAACAAATTGCGCAGCCCGATAGAGTGCGTTCAATTCAGTAGACGGAACCAGCCCCGGGAACTTGACGATCTCATTAAGACCTAGCTCATTCAATCTCTTCGCAATCGTCGGCCAAAAGTCAGTCTTGAAGCCCGTACAGATAACGCGCAGATCCACCGCCTCGTTGTCGCGGAGATAGGCTACCGCTTCCAGAAGCCGAAGGTGGTTCTTGTGCTCCCAGGTCATCGCCGGGTAAAGCGCGAATGGCCTGGCTAAGTCAAATTTTCTTTGCAGTGCCCGGTTAATACTCTCCTCATCTTCCGGCAAGAGTCTCGGCAAGGGCGGCGGGGCCCACGGAATTACCTGCACCTTTTTGGATTCGATACCATAACGCTCGACTACGTCGCGCTTGACGAATTGCGAGGCCACTACCACTGTGTGTGCCGCACGACACGCCGCCGGGTAGAGACTTTCGCGTCGAGAAATTTCTGTAGACGTGAAAAACTCCCCGAGGTGGAGGTGCTGTAGATCGTGAGGGTTGTAAACACTGGGAAGATCGCACGCTTCGAAGGACTGGAATGGGAAATGGATTACATCGCAACCCAAGTTCTGGAAAAAACTCCGACTCGAGACCGGCGCAAATTGCTGCACAGCGTCAGATTCAAATGAAACCTCCGCTACCATGGTTTGCGCTTGAGGGGCCAGAAATCGCCTAACGCCACGGGCCAATGGACGCAACGGACCAAGTCTTCGCTTAAATGGTTCGAGGCTATCAATCTTCCACCCGTCGGAGGACATAAACCTCGGTCCGCGCACAATCCGTTGGCCCGGCGGGAGCATGGGCCGCATCCACTCCGGATCTTCATATGGCCCGATAAAAACGTATTCTTCAACTCCGTCCTCTAACTCAGTGAGTGCAGCCAAACTACGCAGCACGGTAACAATACCGCCTGATGGACCGTCGGGCTTGATTTGAGCATTGATAGCTACTCGTAATTTTTCCATCAAAACTCTCTTGCCTGCGATCTTGTTCTCATCAGCATGACCACTCAGAGCCATCAAACTCAGCGCTCATTCGGCGACACCAGTGTTCAAGCACAAGTGCCTTAAAAGAAATAGGACTCGTTAGTCCAGCGGGGAATGGGCCATACGCCAATCGATCAGCACTCGCCGGGCTTAGCACTCCCGACTGCGTGAGGTAGCCATCGCGCAAAGAATCACCATGCGCCGCGAAGATGGCGGAGTGCCAGTCGGCTACGGGCGGAGCAAAACCACGCTTGGGTCGATCCAAAACCCAGTCGGGCAAGACACCATCGACCGCACGTCTCAACCATTCCTTCGCCGGTAGATGTACATCTGAATGCGCTTTGCGCAGGCCAATAACTGTGTTCACCAGAACGCGATCCAGAAAAGGAAGACGCATTTCGACGGAGGAGGCCATGGCCAGCCGGTCGCCTTGGGTAACGCCGTTGCCGCGTAGGTATGTGTCACTAACGAGACGCGTCAGAGTCACATCAACTCTGGGCCAGGGACAAGGCAAAGTGAATAGTTCTGTGGCATCACTTTCACCAAGCTGCTCTGCGAAATCCCTACCATAGAGATCTGGCGTCTCGCCGACAGCAGCGTTGAAATCCGGCGACAGATCGTAAAAGACCATCTGAGACGCAGGAGTCGTTCGATGATCTCGCATTCTTCGCAAACCGGAGCGGATACCCCCGAAGTCGCGGGTCCAAGAGGAAATTGCCCCTGCGGAAAAACTCGCCGGAGCACTGGGCGAAAGGTATTGAGGCATGGCGCTGAGAACTCCTTTGGAGAGTGCCTGCTTGGCGAGGGTTTCGCGCGCCGCTTGCCGCAGCTGTGGGTAGCCCCAGAATAGTTCATCACCTCCCTGACCTTGCAAGACCACCGGAACGCCCTTCTCGCGAGCGAGTTTCATCAGCGCGTAGTAGGATTGGCCGGCATAATCGGCGATGGGGTCATCCCTCCAGAACTGTAACTCTTTAAAACACTCGACAACATCTGCAGTGCTAACTTCGGCTTCGTGGAAGTGCAACCCGAGGTGGTCAGCCAAATCCCGAGCCTCAGCGCGTTCGTCACACCCTTTGGGTCGGCCCTCGTATCCGATGCTGAAAGCATGCAGTTCACCTTGGTGATGCCGAGCCGCAAAAGCTGCGACTGTACTCGAATCCAACCCGCCGCTGAGGGCCACGCCAACCGGCACATCCGCGCGGGTCACAAGCCGCCCGACCTTGTCCAACTCCTGACGAATAAGGGCGGGCGCGTCGCCTTCGATCGCGGGTGAGTCCTCCATACTCCAGTAACACTTCTCCTCGACATACCATGACTCGAGATCAACTGTGATCAAGTGCGCAGCAGCCAGCTTGCGGACACCCTTAATCGCGGTTCGTGGCTCCGGTACATATTGATAGTGAAAGTAGCAATCAATGGCCGCTGGATCTAGCTCAAAGGGTACCAATCCCGAACGGACTAAGGCCTTCATTTCCGAGGCAAAGAGTAGTCGCCCGTCATGCTCATAGAGATATATAGGCTTTTCACCCATCG
The DNA here is from genome assembly GCA_013811945.1 of Pyrinomonadaceae bacterium. GTDB lineage: Bacteria > Acidobacteriota > Blastocatellia > Pyrinomonadales > Pyrinomonadaceae > PSRF01. The sequence goes on from JACCUI010000240.1 coordinate 7,996, forward strand.
GATCGCGCGCAAGAAGAAGCCGCCTTCGCTTTTCATCCCAGAGCGCGAAAGCAAACATGCCCCGCAGATGGTGAACGCAATCTACTCCATCCTCTGCGTAAGCATGCAAAATCGTCTCGCAGTCACTCTCAGTATTGAAGCGGTGTCCGCGCCGCTCGAGATGAGACCGCAGCTCGACGTAGTTGTAAATTTCACCGTTGGCAACAAGGGCGAGCGAGCGGTCTGCGTTGTAAAGCGGCTGGAAGCCGCCTTCGAGGTCGATTATTGAGAGGCGCTGTGAAGCAAGTACGACGTGCTGCGCACGGTATTCGCCCGAGCCGTCGGGCCCGCGGTGAATCAGGGCGCGGCTCATTGCGGCGACTCGAGCAACGTCGTCCGGGGTGATGTGCCTGGAACTGATCAAGCCGCTGATTCCACACATGCGCTCGCTGAAGTCACCCCCGTCTCGCGAATCGAAAACTTAGTCACACCGGCCAGGGTTTTACCCGGGCAAGTTAAAGAGGCTCCGCCATTATTTTGGATAGAAGGCATAGTTTACTTGAAAGTAGCCTATTAATTTAGTCTGTGGACTATCCCGTGTGATCATCCAGCATAAGACCAAGATCTCCTAGTCGGCTCGGGGACATCGGGACGCCGAGGTTTTACGCAGACCGAGCACTTAGCGTCCGCCGCGCCACCTCCACCTGAAGTACGTCGAAAGAGGGGTTGATGGCGAGCGCGGCGCGCAGGTGCTTCGCGGCGGCAGCGTATTCGCCGAGGGCATGGGCAATCATCCCGGCGTGATAGAGCAAGCGCGCGTCGCGCGTGCCGAGCCTGAGCGCCTCGTCCGCGGCCTTCCTCGCCTCAGCGAATTGCCCCTTCTTGTATAAGGCCCACGCCAAAGTGTCACACGTAAAGATGTCCTTGCGTCTTTCTCTCTCTTTTTGGGCTAGCGCTAATGCCTCGTCAAGGTTTTTATCGTGGTCGGTCCAATATGAAACGAGGTGGTGCATGTCGTTCTCCACGACTGCATTTTCGCGCTCCAGAGACTCGAAGGCCGCGTAGTGTCTGTTCGATTCGTCCGAACGTCCGAGCTTCGCGTAGAGGTCGCCGAGGGCAAGCGCCGTGTCCGCCGACGGCTCGCGCTCATACTCGCGGCGGTGAATTTCGACAGCACCTTCGAAGTCGCCCGAGGCGACACGGGCGCGGGCCTTCGCCTCGAGTGCCATGCCGTACTGGGGGAAGATAAAAAGGGCCCGGTCAAATTCCCGCTCGGCAGCGGCCGGGTTGCCGGAGTTCAAAAACGCGTCGCCGAGTTGGACGTGACACCACGCCACCCTTTCCGGATCCTGCGGACTTGCGGACTGGGCGGCGAGGCGCATGGCGTCAATTGAGCCTTTGGCGTCGCCATGCAGCCAACGGAGGTACGAGACGCGCGCGTACGACGACGTGTCTGGTCGGAGGTCTACCATACTCTGTGCGGCCTCGACCGCCGCCGGGTAATCGCCGAGTTCGACGAGAGCGTCGGTCATTGCGCCGTAGTTGTCGTGGTCCCGCGGGTTAATGCCTTGCAGGCGGTGCACGACTTCGAGCGCCTCCTCAAAGCGGTGGAAGGTGAGCAGGAGCTTGGCGCGCAGCTTGAGCGCGTCGTAGTTCTCGGGCGCTACCTTGAGCGATTGTGTGAGTGCCCCTTCGGCCTGCGTGTTTACTGCGTAGTCTTCGGTCTCGCGCGCCTTCTGCATGTAGGCGGCGGCCAGCAGATTGTAGCCCTTAGCGGCGGAAGGCGCGCGCTCGATGGTGCCAAGCGCCGCGCGAATTTGTCGGTCGGCGGGCGTGGCTTGTTGAGTGGATGTGTCAGACGTCCTATGCCCTTCGTCGCTTGGGTGCGAACGATTCGAGAAGACTCGAATACCTAAGACAGCAGCGGCGAGCAGACCGATCATGGTCAGTGATAAGACGACAAGCTTGATCGTTTTCATGAATACCTTCTTGTTTCTTTAAGAGTAAACGAGCGATGAGCGAAAACTTTCACTCATCGCTCGTCACCTTATTGCTCAGGTTAGTTTTCGACGCGCAAGCCGAACTTCTCATCGAATACTGGGGCACGGCTCCCAGATAAAAGGCACTAGGGACAGGGTGCGTAATTCCGCTCAACCCCGTCGCGCCTTATTATCCGTCACGCCATCCGTCGCCGCAGCTCAAGCCATGCAAACTAAAGCCGGGGTTGGACAAATGAAACCCAACCCCGGGCTGAGGCTTTTCGAAGAAATGCCGTCCAGTTAAAAGCACTAGCTGGCGAAATTTTATCCCGCCAGCCCGCCCTACTTAACGCCGCTTCGCTAAGGTCTCGGCGTCGGGCTTGGCGACGGACACGGCGAAGTCGTGTCTGCGGCGCACTCGCGACCGCGATACGGATTCGTGTACCCATCATAAGGCGACGCCAGATACGGGAACGACGTGCGGAAAGCTATCTCGTTTTGGTTGACACCGTCGCCGAGGATGTTATTCGGCGCGCTGTTGCAGTTGGCCGTGCCACCATTACAGGCATTACCCGGAAGCAAGATTCCCGCCGCCGCGCGCAACGTGATGTCAACCACATCGTCGCCGACGCGCCGACCGTTAGGATAACCGGCAAAGTCGCCCGCGGCAAAGCCGATCCGGTTTTCTGATCCTTGCGCCGTCGCCGGAACAGCAGTGTTCAGACGTATGTACTCTGCCGGAGCCGAACCGGGTCCCGTACCCGTGTCATTCGGGTCAGCCACGAATGGGAAGCGCGTTCCCGCGGGGCTGCCTGCGGTTCCAGCGGGGACGCCCGTCAGGTAGACGCGCACGAGATCGTTACGTCCTGAGGTCGGCGCGTCCAAAACCGGCGGACCGTAGAGCAGATTAATCAGATTCACCGGCTCGACGGGGCGACCTGCCGGGGGCGCGCCGGGGACGCCGCGTACAAAGTTAATGCGGTTCACATCGGTCGCCGGAAGTTGCGCGTTGAAGAGGTCTTTGTCGTTCTCCGAGGCGGTCGGCGAAGTGCCCATCGGGATGAACAACTCATTGAAGAGTGGGTTGCCCACACGCGAAACCTGGACGCAGGTTGCGCTCGGGGCCGCTCCTTGTGGGGCTGCCGCAGTGCCGCAGCCGGAAGTGTCTTCCGTCTTCGTGCCGTTGACGTTCAGCACTCTGGTTCCGGGACGGCTGGCTGTCGAGTAGATGCCGAGAATCGCCGTCGGGTCGGTCGCCCCCGTCGGGGGTGCGCCGGTGCGCGTCAGCAACTGGGTCGGAATCTGAATCGCAATCGTGTGGACGTTGGAGCCAGCGAGGGCGTCAACGCCCCTGGAAACCGCCAACGGCCCGAGGTGAGCGTTATTGAACGGACGCAGGCCGACGAGATCGAAAACCGAGCCGAGATCAACGTAGAAACCTTCCTCGCGCTGGCCGGCGAAAATTCTGATGTTGCCGGCCCCGGTCGGAACCGTGCTGATTGAGGCTTCCGCGAGATTCGTTTCGTAATTGGGAGTCGAACGCACGCCGACGTTGACAGGCGGCGTCGGCAGGTTGGTGCCGAGCACAAATGTGGTAAACGTCGGCGTGGCCGCGCTGCCCTGGCGGATCAGCGCCGTCACGTCCATAAACTGTTTGACATTCCAATCGGGGTCGGACAAGTTGTTGATCGTCCCCTCACCGTTGTTGTCGAAGTCGCCATTGTAGAGAAACGAATCGCCGTTGCCGACAACCGTTCTGAAACGGAACTGGATGGCGAGGTCAAGCAGCCCGTCGCCGTTATTGTCAAACCGGATTTGATAGAGCACGCTGTCGTCGAACTTGAAGAAGTTCGGCCCGCCTGCAGGGTTCTGATCCGGGATGAAGTTGGCGAGGATAGTCACGGTGTTCGGCCTGTCCGGGCTGACGAACGCGTAAGTGTCCGTGCCGTCAGCCAACGGATCAGCGCTGATTAAAGGCGCTTCGCGGTGGCTCGACGCCTCTGTGACCGGCACTCTTAGCGGGCTGACGACGAACGCCACGCCTAACAAGGTGACGGCGATGATGATTGATAATTTTCGTAGCGGTTTTCGCATGGCTGTTCTTTCTTTCCCCCTGTGTGTGCCCGGGTCATCCACCGAGCGGCGCAACGCCGGGCTCCCAAATTGACGTCACGCGGTAATGTTTGAAGGCGCGAACGTTACACGCCTCACTTCGTCTATTTCTTGAGGAGGCATTCGCCCATTGCGTGCTCTCCTTATTAAAGTGCCTTGAGTTTCATAGAGTACGGATGTCACCCACCACTCGGATTGGCGTCCCTGCAGGGGGTTGAAATAAATCCGCAATAGAAAAGGATCGCTTGCGATATCACACGGAATTCGGCACCGAAGCTACGAAGACACCAAACCTAGTTCTGGGGGTGGAAATGGATTCTACTTTGTGAAGCAATCGGTTGTCTGTAGGAAAATTGCTAAAAAGCATGTAGGGGAATACCCTGACAGACAGGGCCACGAGAGCCCGCAGAAAGTGAGACTTCTTACATCGAAGGTCTATTCGTCGCGCAGTAACCCTTGCCGTAGAGCATATCGCACCATTTCAACGCGACTCCTGAGGTTGAGTTTACCCATCAACCTTACTTTGTAGGTTTCTACGGTTTTGACGCTGATACCGAGCTTCGCGCCGATCTCTTTATTGCTGTACCCAAAAGCGACCAAGCGCAACACCTGAGTTTCGCGGTCGCTCAACTCGCCCTGGGATGGGCCCCCCAAACCGGAGCCGCGATTGATATAGGTGCTGACTACTTGACCGGCGAGTGTGGGTTCGATATAGGAGCCGCCTGCAGCGCATGTGCGGACAGCGTGAACCAATTCCTCCACGACAGCGCGCTTGATTACATACCCAGAGGCGCCCGCCTTAAGCAATTGACGGAGATAGCTTATATCCTCATAGATCGTGAGAGCTATAATTTTTATTTGCGGGCATTCTTTCCTTAACCGCTCGGTCGCCTCTACTCCGTTCATCTCCGGCATGGATATGTCCATAACCACCAGGTCGGGCGATAGTTCGATGGCACATTTCAAGGCCTCTCGGCCGTTTACCGCCTCTCCCACAACTTGCATGTCCGGTTGCCCGTTGATCAGTGTCTTTAGGCCCTCGCGCACAATCATGTGGTCGTCAGCGAGCAGCACGCGCAGTTTATTCACAAGCATCACTTCCTCTGCCTTCTTCTTCGACAGGAATGCGCACGAAAATGCTTGTACCTAACCCGGGTTTCGATTCGACGACAAGCGCTCCGCCCAGCAAATGGGCCCGCTCGCGCATCCCCAGAAGTCCCAGTTTGCCCTCCTTGATTGATGCTTGTGCCGACGCCTCAACATCAAACCCCTTGCCATTATCCTCGATAACAGTCACGATCTGATCGTCACGCCGCTCCACTAAGAAGCTTACCTGGTCAGCCTCCGAGTGTTTGACCACGTTCGTCAACGCCTCTTGAGCAATACGATAGATCGCATTCTCGTAGGCGACGGGAAGTCGACCGCTTTCCAGGCCCGAACTGTGAAAGTCAATCAGCACCTGAGATCGCTTAGCCCACTCCTCAACATAGTTGTAGAGAGCGGTGTGAAGTCCCAAGTCGTCGAGTGCGGGTGGCCGCAGTCCCCAGGCAAGACGGTGCACTTCACGCGCTAACTGATTAGTTAAATCCTGTAGCTGCTGCAAGGTGGCAATAATCGACTGCCGTCCGTAAGAAGCCGCATCAAGTGCCTTTAGTCCCATCATTAGCGCGGTCAACTGCTGGCCCATCTGGTCGTGCAATTCGCGCGAAATGCGCCGCCGCTCCTCCTCTTGCGCGAGAACGAGGCGACGCAGCAGTTCCTGGCGTTCCTGCTCCGCCCGCAGGCGTTCTGCCATCTCGCTCTTCAGCATTTCATTAGCTTCTGCGATCTCGGCGGTTCTCTCTTCCACACGGCTTTCCAATTCATCGTAGGCTTCGCGCAAGGCCTCCTCGGCCCGCTTGCGCTCCGTTATGTCCCTGATGATTGACTGCAGAACACCGTCCTGAACCATCCTACCGCTGATCTCCACCGGCAGAAGCGATCCGTCTTTGCGTCGTAATCGCCGCTCGGTCAGGAGTGTCTGGCCTGCCCGTAGCTGGTCGAAGCGGATTGGGGCGACGTTGAGTTCGTCGGGTGGGATAAGGTCTTTCACGTTGAGGCACAGCATTTCCTCTCGGGTATAGCCAAGCATGTCGCAGAGCTTTAGGTTGGTCTCGATGAAATTCCCGCTCGAGTCGTAGGTGTGCATGCCGTCCGAGGCTTGCTCCATAAGCAATCGATACTTGCTTTCGCTTTGCCTCAAAGCCTCTTCGGTTCGCTTCCGATCGGCGATATCGCGGATCGTTGTGGTGATGAATGTTCTGTCGGCAACCGTATGAATCGAGACCGACGCTTCGAAGTCGATAAGTACACCATCTTTGCGCTTGCCGCTGAATTCATAAGTCGCGGGAGCTTGCTCGCCCCGCAGCCGGCGCCGACCGAACTCCAACATCCGTTTTCCGTCGTCGCTCGACATGACGATGGAAACCGGTGCTCCGATTAGTTCCTCTGGTGCGTACATTAACAGACGCGCGTACGAATTGTTCACGTAAACAATACGTTCGTCGTGTTCAACGAGGATTCCGTCGCGAGAAGCCTCGAAGATAGCTCGTAACTGCTCCTCACTTTGGGACATTCGCTGCTCCGCAAGCTTGCGCGTTGTAACGTTAGCGTGCGTGATTACCGCATGTACTCTCCCCCCAAGTTCGAACCGCGTCACGCTGGCGTTGTACCATCGCTGCTGGTCATGAGAGTGGCCGGGATATTCCAGTGAGAACTCATTCAGATCGCCGCTGATGATTGAGCGAAGGGCGGCGGCGAAGCGAGCTGCGTCGCCGGCATCTTCGGCTGTTGCGTGTTCACACGCGGCGAAATAGTTAGCCCCTTCGCACAGCGCTTCCGGATGCGAGGAATTCGCTTTGCCAAACTCGCGCCACGCTCTGTTCACGAACACGACGGCGCCCCCGGCATCGATCACTGCTATGTGTTCCTGAAGCGCACCGAGAGTGCCCTCGGCGAACCGCTCCAAGTCCGTGTCATAGCGTTTATCAAGACTAATCAAAAAGAACCCTCCCATTAAGCTCATGGTCCCAAAACCAGAGATAATCACCAAATGACGCGTCGATGCCGACAGCTCCGTTTGACTTCGCCTCCAGCAGCAGGGGAAGACTCGGCTCGCGCAGCCTGCGTTGAAACTCAAGAAACTCTGTAGACTAAGGCCAACTAAGTGGGGGAGGTTGTGAGTGAAATGATAGCACTCCCTTTATATTCGAAGAAAGTACGCTGCGGCGAATCCTCCTCGACTGGCAGATCGCAGTTTAATACTTTTAGGCCAGAGTCACTGTCTTTAAGAGCAGCTACCAAATTCATGGCTCGGGATATTTCATTCGGGTTTTCTATCGATAGCAAGATGGGGTTCATGTTTTCAAGAGTGTAACAGTCACCCCAGTCCCGCAGGACGGATATTCATAGACCGTTGGCCGAAGATATTACGCCAGCTCCGGGGAGCGAAATGTTTTCCCGTGCGATTCAAACGACGCATTCGCTCGTCCGGAGCTTCGCAACCTTTATGCCATCGGCCCATAAACGTTTGGTCCATACGGACGGAGTGGGGCAAGGAAAACTGCGATTTGATGCACGAAATTAGTCAACGAACCTGCTAAGTCTCACTGAAGTCGGGTAAGAGTAGTGTATCCTGAAGGGAATTCCCAGTCTGGTGCATTCGACAAACATGAAAGGTTCAGCCGGCGACACCGATCTTACAATCCGACCCCTCCGTACCGAAGACGCAGGAGCGGTCTCGGCTATGCTGCTCGCGCAGCCGGCGGAATATGCGCGGTTTTTCTATGCATTCGACTTCAACGAAGAAAGGATCATTGACATACTCGCTAAGAGAATACAGGACGTGTATTCAGGGATGTTCTGGCGCGGCGAACTAGCCGGGATCTTCATGCTGCGGGGATGGGACGCTGGGTACGATGTCCCATCATTCGGCGTGTTCGTGGCGGCGAAATACCGCGGCGGTGCGTTTATGAGGATCTCTCTCGATGTTGCTAAACTGATTTGCCGCCTATCAGGTGCGCAACAGCTGATGGCGAAGATTCATCCTGACAATGTCTCGCGGCGCGGCGCACTTAGACTCGGTTTCGTTCAAACAGGCATGGAGTCTGAGACTGGTAATCTCGTCTACCACATGGATCTGTAGCGGAAGAGATGCTTGGCAACAGTAGCGTCATGCGTTTACTGAAGATCGGGGTCTACTATTCAGCATATCTCGAGCAGTTTTATGCTCGATGTCCCAACCTCGCGTCCGAGGCTTATTCGGTACAACATGCCGCCCTGATGGACGACTGTTTCGGCTCGGCTAACTTCTGGACCGCTGCACTCAATAACCTGGGTTATGAGACCTGCGACATCGTTGCCAACGCCGAGCCTATGCAGACGATGTGGGCGAAGGAGCAGGGTCTCAAGTTCGACCAATCGCATTGGCTGTTTGATATCACGGCGGCCCAGATAAAAGCCTTTCGTCCCGACGTGCTACTAGTTGCCGACTACTCAACCTTAACCGCGGTATTTCTGCGCCACTTAAAAGACATTTGTCCTTCGATTCGCCTTGTACTTGGTTGGTGCGGTGCTCCTTTTCAGGATGGATCGATTTTCTACGAATGCGACATCGTTCTATCGTGTGTCCCGGAACTGGTCAGTCGTTTCCAGGAAAACGGACATCGCAGCCGCCACATTAACCACGCATTTGATCCGCGCGTTCTAAGAAAAATCGATGTGCGCGCGCCGACGAATGCCGACTTTGTCTTCCTCGGTTCACTGGTTAAATCCGATCAGTTTCACATAGGCCGTGAGAGGATTCTCTCGAAATTGATTAGAGAAACCGATCTCCGGATATGGTCTGACGCCGGGCAGCAATCTTCGTCTGCGCAGCAGCGTAGTACGCCGTTCAGCGTCCCGGCAGGCAATGATAAACGAGCGGTCGCGGGCTTTCGGCCATCCCAGTGGCGTCGCTACCTCTCAGCCGTCCCGCTTCTCGCCCCTATAATACGTCGTGCGTCACGTCTCATTCTCGGAGGGTTAGATCAATCTGCTTCGCCGACTGTGGACCACGACGTCAGGCTTCGCTCAAACCCGCCGCTGTTCGGCTTGAACATGTTTCAGCAACTGCACGACAGTAGAGTAGCCCTCAATACCCATATAGACATCTCGACCTTCAACGCCTCAAATATGCGTCTCTTCGAGGCCACCGGTGTTGGCACTTGCCTGTTAACAGACTGGAAGTCAAACCTTTCAGGGCTTTTTGAACTTGACTCGGAAGTTGTTGCCTATCGCGACGAAGACGAGTGTGTTGAAAAAGTGGAATATTTGCTTGGGCACGACAGCGAGCGCCGCTGCATCGCGGCGGCTGGACAGCGCCGCACATTACGTGATCACTCGTTCGCTCATCGGGCTGCGCAGCTTGACGGCGTTATTTTCGAAGCGCTGACATAGGGGGCCGTTCTTGAAGAACAGAGCCACCGATCTTATTCGGCAACTAATCAATTCTCGCGCCCCATCATTCGCGACTTTCATTCAGGTCGAGCGAGCTGAACGTTTGTTTTACCTGGAGTTTTTGCGCGAGGGTATGACGGTCTTCGACGTAGGAGCCAACATCGGGGAGCTAACCTTGATGTTCTCGCGGTTTGTGGAGCCCGGCGGCTGCGTGCACGCATTCGAGCCGAGCGGGGTGAGCTTCGAACGGTTGGCAGCGATCTGCACCGCGGCCTCTCTTCGTAACGTGCAACTCAACTCCATTGCCCTCGCGGAGAAAGAAGGGACGGTAACGCTGCATTCGTATGGTGAGGATTACCTAAGCTGGACTTCACAAGCCCTGCGGCCACTCGAAAGCTATGGAATAGACGTCAGACCAATTAGCAGTGAGGAGGCGCCCGCCACGACGCTAGACGTTTACTGCGAAAAAAACCGGATTGTGTCGATTGATCTCCTTAAGGTGGACGTTGAGGGCGCTGAGTTTCAAGTATTGCTCGGCGCGCGCCGAATGTTGGAAGCACGCCGCGTCCGGTGCATAGCGTTCGAATTCGGACAGACCACCTTCGATATGGACAATGATCCGAACGAAATAGAAGCGTACCTAAAAGGTCTCGGCTATGTGTTGCGAAACGTCGTGGAGAAAGACCCTGTTTTCCCAGGAAGAGAGAGTCCGCAGACCGCCTGTTTCTCAATGCACCTCGCAACGCCCGCCGCCACGAAATTCACATGAGAGCCATTCGCCTGCACCCATTCCCCGATGCTCAACATGACTGCCCACATTGTCTCCAGCATTTGGATGTCTTCGGCTGGCATACTCCGGGCATGCGTAACCTCGCCGATCTCCGCTGCTCAATTTGCGGTCGCCAGTATTATGGTGATCTCGCTGCTGGACAGGCTCTATACACGCCGATGTTGCTGGAGAAAGAGGGTGGTGTGGTTTATCACAAACACGGCGTTGAATGGTTTGCCCATTGGCTGCGCGATTCTTATGCCCATCGCACGGAAGTACCCGTTCCTTTCGAGGTGGAAAAACGCTTACCGATAACCCGGGAGGTCGTACTACTCAATTGTCTTGACACGCTCTATGGCCACTCGCTGCTGAAGCTGCTCAATGCGCAATACTATCTCGAGGGAGAAGTTGACCTTATATTGATCATTCCTTCGTTTCTCGCGTGGATGGTTCCGGACGGCGTCGCCCAAGTCTGGATAGTAGGTTTACCCCTTAAGCGCGGTACCGAATGGAACGATTGGCTGGCTCGCGAAATTCACCGTCGTGTCGAAGATTTCCAATCTGCCAGTTTGAGCCTCGCGCTGTCTCACCCGAATCCTGAAGACTACAACATCGAACGCTTCACCGGTGTCAAACCGTTTCCCCTTGAGCAATGGGAAGACCGACTCAAGCGCCCCACGGTGACATTCATTTGGCGCGACGACCGCGCGTGGCAAATGCCAGCCGACAGTTCGACTGCTGGTGTCAGTAAAAAACTGAGACGCTGGGTAACGCGGCCGTCTAATTCGGGCGCAGCGCAGCGCAGGTTGGTTGGAGAGCTGGCGGAGACTTTGCGTTGCGAATTCCCCACGCTCGACTTTGCCATCGCGGGGTTGTGCGAAGAGGGGAACGGCGATGGTCTACCCACATGGGTCCAAGACCTCCGCCGTACGACGATGGATGACGACCACGAGCGGCGTTGCTGCGAACGCTACGCGTCCAGCCACGTTGTCGTCGGTGTGCACGGATCAAACATGCTACTGCCAACGGCGCACGCGGGCGGGCTTGTCGAACTCATTGGGTCAGAACGTTGGGGAAACTTCACGCAGGACGTCCTCTTTCGCGAAACCGAGGACTGCCGCGAAACGCTGTTCCGTTACCGCTTTGTGCCAACCTCGACGCCGCCACTCGAGCTTGCCCAGCTCGTTCGCCTTCTATTGAGAGGGCGCGATAGTTTTCGGCGCCTAATGAACGCTGGGCCTGGGTCAGTTTGAGCTTGAGGTCAGATTTAATGTGTTTTCGAATCCCGAAGGGATTTAAGTCAATAGTCGTAAGCGAGCGTTTGCGACGCCACGGACTATGGGAGAAAGATTCACGATCCTGGAAGGGTCGAACAAAGTCCAAAATGTGACCCCTTCAGGGTCGTCATTTCTCTTTCTCCTATCCGTGGGCGTCGCGCAACGCTCGCCCACGGCTATTAACTTAGATCCCTCCGGGATGATGTGCTGAACCCTGACTGACCTACTACCGCCTTTCGACAAAGCGAGACTTATAGTGGAATTTCCTTTCAGACTGCCGCCTCAAAGACAATTCGACGCCGTCGGTTTTGGCCTGAATGCCGTCGACCATCTGATCGTCGTATCCGAGTATCCGGCGTTCGACACTAAAGTACGATTCAGAGAGCATCAGCAGTCTCCGGGCGGTCAAACCGCTACTGCAATGGTTGCTTTGAAACGGTTGGGCTTTCGATCCGCTTACGCAGGCCGGTTTGGCTCTGACTCGGAAGGACAGTTCGGACTCAGATCGCTCAAGGATGAAGGCGTTGACGTTGAACATGCGGAAGTCGTGCCCGGGGCTCGCAACCAGATTGCTTTCATCATCATCGACGCGCGCTCTGGTCAGCGAACCATAATCTGGGACCGTGATCAGCGCCTCGCATACAGTGTT
>JACCUI010000271.1 GCA_013811945.1 Pyrinomonadaceae bacterium
ATTTCAGGGTACGTCCAACCGATCATGCTTTTTCTCCCGTCCGATAGTCACTTCTCCACGTTCCGCCGTTGAAATAGGCGGATGCTGCTTTGTCCGACGCGATTTCTTCATCGCGGGCTTTCTGCACTAGTGCGACGCGATCCTCTTCATCCTCGCGGGCGCACCTATCGGTGAAACTAGACACGTCGTTCACACTGCTTGCGCAGTGTATCCGATTCTCTGATCTCGCCACAATCAACAAGCTCAAAGTAGGCTTCGATCAGTGACAAGCCGAAATACTCGGCATACTCGCGGATCTTTTTCACGGTTTCCCCTTTCGGAAAAATCCCAGGATATTTCTCGCGCTTAAGTAATGCGCGGTCGTACTAACGTGCGTACTAACGTGCGGGTAAAGCAAAGGGTAGGGGAGGGTATGACCCCTCCCCTACCTAGCTACTGCTACGCGTCTGGGTTGCCGCCGTTCGAGGGTGCCATTCGGCTGATCAGGCTAGCCTTATGTGCGGTCGATTGGGCGGTCTGCCCAGTATCGCGCGGTGTGTTCGTCTTTCGCGCGGGCATCTTGCAATCACGCGCAAACTCGAGGTATGGGGCAGGCTCGCGTGCTATCCATGCGCCGTTGCTGGCGATGTAGCCTTCATTCCGGCGAACGCGCTTGATAGCGGTAACGCGTACCTTGTGGGGGGGAGTCACCATACCGATACCCTTCGCTGCACTGGTGGCGGTGAATCCGCTGCACTCGTCCGAGCAGTAGTCCGCGTAGGTCCAGCGGCTGCATGCGGGATGGTTGCATTGTGTGGGTTCCACGTTGTGCCCCTTCCATGTAGTGCTAGGTCAGGCGCACCCGATCTAGCTATGTGGACTACTTCGTTGCTTGCATGACGTAACCTACATGACGATTCAGCTAATGCAAGGTACGTTGAAAGGAAAAAGTCGCTATTTGCGACATTTGATGTAGAAGGCCTGCAAATGACCACTATCAAAAGGGAAGGGACTGTATCGGCAGAAGAGATAAAGGAAGGCGACCGTGTTGCTCTATCTCCAGTCTCATATAGGCGTGTTGTCCATCTTGGATACAAGTTGTATCCGAAGGATCATCTCTAGGTTGCGCTGATCCGCACAAACCCCTGACGCCCCCTATTATCCCCTTAACGACTCCGAAGGAGGCAACCAACTTGCATGAACTAACTCCACAAGATTCAGAGCGCGTCAAACAGATCAAGGACGCCCTGGAAGCAGAACTACGTGTAGAGCCTACTGCGTCGAAAGCAGCGATCCAGGACATCGAAGACTTGAAACTGGACGCACTAGCTGCTCTCCGTACAATCATGAAGCATTCGGCCAATGACTCCTTGAAGGCTAAGGTTTCGATGTGGACGTATGACACCATCTTGAACAGCGCCAAGACCTTGCAGGACGAACCCATCATCGGCTTCCTCAAAGAACTTGACGCTGCACACAACAAATAGCCCACAACGCCGAGTAATCCTTGACCATTCAATCGTAGGTCAGCACCTAACTGGTCTACAGTTCCGCAAGGATCGTGAGTATGCGGCCTGTCGTCTCTGTGGGGCTGTGTTTCAAGCGGGCCGCGCTATCAACACGCCTGACACCCCCCAATACGCCTACACACCCCTAGTACAACAGGAGGTTTCAATTGAAACTCAACTATGGCGCGACAGACACAACCGGACTCACCCTGACTGGCAACACATCCAACTCAGAAAATCAGGAAGAACTTTCACTCCTGAAGCCGCCCTCAGACTTGCCGCGTATGGGGTTGTTTCCCTTGACGGCGACGATGAAACTGCAGCGGCGCTATGGGAGGCTCCTAGGCTCCCTGCGCGTGAACCAGAGAGGCTCTAGACTCTGATGCCCTTTTACGAGATTGTCTTTGAGACAGGACGCTCCTCAGTCGCATGTTACGAAGATGACGCAGAAGCAAAAATCGCACTTTCTGAGCATCAGCGTCGTGCAATGTCAGGCGAAGTTGGTGGCCCTATTGGAGCACCCGCAGAACGGGTAGCTGCTGTCTACATCTACGACGAGCACCCAAACGAGTTTAATCCTGCACAGACCATGAGTGCAGAGGTTCTTACCAAGGAACTAACTAATTTGGTTAAGGCGATGGGCGACGATAACAACGTCGTGCAGGTCGATCAACTCGTCACAGAAGTCAGGGGGCTTACCCATCCGATGCAGGACATCGACCCCAAGCAGCCATTTGCCTCCCGCTTCAAGATGAAGGAAGATAAGAAGCTCAATATGAAGTTTCTTGATGAGGTCACGACCTAATGGCAACGGTAGTTTTTCAGAGAATGTCGCAGCTTGTCACCGACTATGTGATGGGCGCGTCCGCTACAATCACGCCGCCTGCATCGTGGACGATGGGCCTCTCAACCACGGTCGTTGGCTCAGGCGCTAACATGGCCCGTAACTCTGTGTGGTCGGTGACTGTCTCAGGCTCCAACGTCAACGAGATCGGCTCAACGACCCTCGCAGGTTATGCACGGCAGACAATCGCCAAGTCGATTGCTCAGGCAGGTATCGACTGGGGCACCTCCGCGTTCGACTCAACCTTCGCAACTGGTGGACAGTCCACTACAGCCGATCAGGTCACGTTTGGCGCCTTCTCAGGCGCACCATCGCCCAACGGAGCTAACT
>JACCUI010000285.1 GCA_013811945.1 Pyrinomonadaceae bacterium
AGCCCAGTTTCCTGCTAAGAATCTCTGGACTGTTTTATGGAAGTGTAGTCGGAGAGGACTTGCGATTGAGAATGATCGGGTTACCAGGAGGAAGGCCTTGATCTGCGCGCAGCGCTTAGTTCAACAACGCATTCAACCGACCACCCTCAACCTGCCTCTCATCAGCCTCTGCTGAGACATCCCAGGTTGTTGCTGACGTCGGGCGGCGGATTAAATCAGGCGTTCGGCCCTACCTTGAGGAGGCGTGAGTCATAGATAATGAGAGCCTTGAGAAACCCAGAAACAATCTCCCCACCTATGGGCGGTTACAGCCACGGCGTCGAAGTTCGCGGAGGCCGCACCCTCTACATCAGCGGGCAAATCCCGGAGCGTCGTGATGGGCAAGTTCCACCGGATTTCGAGGGCCAGTGTGAGGCCGTCTGGAACAACATCCATGAGGTGTTGAAAGCGAGCGGGATGGGCTTTGGAAATCTCGTAAAGGTGACGACCTTTCTGACACATCCGGATCAAGCCGAGAGTAACGGAATGATTCGCCGTCGAATGATTGGCGATGTGCGCCCAGCTTTGACCGTGGTCGTAGCGCAAACGCTGCAAACGCAATGGTTGCTGGAGATTGAAGCCGTAGCAGTGAAAGATGGTTGAGATTAGAAACGCGAACAACGGTTGATTGAGGAGACGTCATCGGCGGCGCGCCTAACAGCCAATAGAGTGGCTTCTCAATTGAAAAGACTTCGACGTTTAGCCCGGGACGGCAATCAAAATTCGTTTCTATTGTTGTTTTTGCTTTTCTGACTCACACTTCATGAACGCTTCATGCTGGCTCGCACTTCCTTTAGGTGGAGCAACTTCTCCTCACCTCACGCAGCATTTGCCGGTTCCTATGCCGCGTCGATGGAACCGGCGGTTGCGGTAGACCATCGGCGATGAGTGAGTTGCCTCACGCACCAGGCCTTGCGCTTGGCCGTGCTTCGCGGGCTCTAAACCGAATGCCCTATTGTCCCCGTCAGTTTCATGGACGGCAACCTTAACGCAAGTGAGGATTAAGCGAATGAAGGCTATCGACCTGCTCCAGCCGCCGCCCATGCTGTCTACTGCTTACTGTTCTCGCGCTCCCAATGTCGATGTTGAGCAATGGCCGTGATAAAAGCCGTGGCCACATTGCTCATCGAAGCATCACGACTACTCACGACGCCTTCATTTACCGCGGCCTGTTTTTCAGACGCTTCCGTCTCGATAAATTTTCCAGCGAGAGAAATGGTCAACAATTCAACGCCGGCGCCGCTGGCCGCGATCGCCTTGCAGTGCTTGTATGCCTCATACACGAATTCGTGAGCTTCAGCTTGTTGCTTGAGGGCTGCGACGCTGGCGTCCCCTCCGGGAATGTAAACGGCATCAAACAAAACCGAAGAGCCAGTGAGAAAACTAAAGTCCACTTTCAGTTTTTCGCCATCGGCTCCAGTCACCACTCCAAGACGCGGCGCAACTGTCTTAGGTGCCGCGCCAGCGGTCAGCAGCGCCTTGTTCATTTCAGCCACGGCAGCGTCATCAAATCCATCTGCGAGCAGCACCGCTATCTTGCGCGTCTTGATTGTATCGTTCGGGAAATTGGGGTTATTGACCTGGCTCAAGGTCGGAGAAATTTCTATCGCTTGAGGCACGCGCTTTGGCTGAAACTTCGGCGGATCGCCATCAGCAGGTACGCTCATGTTCATAGGTTTATCGAGCTTCGCCGGCACGCTTAAGCCGAGGCCTTCGGCGACGCTATTCGCAAGACCCTTATTCACCTGCGCCAGCAGGCCCAGCATGCGCTCTCGGATAGCCGGCGTCTCTAGCTTTCCTAACTCAAAGCGCAACGCCCGGATAATGTGTCCCTTCTCCGGCTCAGACTGACTGTTGAAGAACAACGTCGCCTGGCTGAAGTGGTCGAAGAAACTTGCGCTGCGCGCACGGATTTTCTTCGCATCAATCCGTTCAGCGAAACTGGTGAAACCACCCATGTCCGCTCCCGCTTGAAAGGGGCAGCCTCCTCTAAGTGTATTTGGCTCGTAACTGGTCTGGCCACGGTTCACCGTTTGACGCATGAAGCCATCGCGCTGATTATTGTGCACAGGCGCCACCGGACGGTTGATTGGTATCTCGTGGAAGTTTGGGCCTCCCAGGCGAATTAACTGCGTATCCGTGTATGAGAAGAGACGGCCTTGCATCAGCGGATCATTGGTGAAATCAATCCCCGGCACGACGTTACCCACGTGAAAAGCTACTTGTTCCGTCTCTGCAAAAAAGTTGTCCGGATTACGATTGAGAGTCAGCTTTCCGATTCGACGCACGGGGACAATCTCTTCGGGAATAATCTTCGTCGGATCAAGCAGATCGAAAGCGAAGCTGTGTTCGTCTTTCTCTTCCACAATCTGCACGCCAAACTCCCACTCGGGAAAATCGCCGTTTTCGATGGCTTCCCAAAGATCGCGGCGATGAAAATCGGCATCTTTGCCGGAAATCTTCTGCGCTTCGTCCCAGACAACCGAGTGCAGGCCGAGCAGCGGCTTCCAGTGAAACTTTACAAAACGCGCTTTTCCTCTTTCGTTGATGAATCGAAAGGTATGAACGCCGAAACCCTCCATCATTCGCAGGCTTCTGGGGATTGCGCGATCGGACATCACCCACATAATCATGTGCATTGATTCCGGCATCAACGAAATAAAGTCCCAGAACGTATCGTGCGCTGATCCCGCCTGCGGCATCTCGTTATGAGGTTCCGGCTTCACGGCATGGATCAGGTCGGGAAACTTAATCGCGTCTTGAATGAAGAAGACCGGCATGTTGTTGCCGACAATATCGAAGTTTCCCTCATTCGTGTAAAACTTGACTGCGAAACCACGCACGTCGCGGGCGAGGTCGGTTGAACCTCGCGAGCCTGCGACCGTCGAGAAGCGCACGAATACCGGCGTCTTAACCGATGGATCCTGCAGAAATCCTGCCTTACTGTATTCGGCCATCGACTCGTATACCTGAAAAAAACCATGCGCCGCCGAGCCACGCGCATGAACCACTCTTTCGGGAATGCGCTCGTGGTCGAAATGTGTAATCTTTTCGCGCAGGATAAAGTCTTCAAGTAAGGTCGCGCCCCGCTCGCCTGCTTTGAGCGAATTCTGGTTGTCGTTTATGCGCACACCCTGATTGGTGGTAAGGAATTCGCCGCCGCTGTCCTCAGTATTCTTTTGCAGGTCATCTATCTTGGCGTCGTTTTTTCGTGGGTCACGCTTAGCGTCTGTCCGGGCTTGTTGCACCTTAGCCTCGCTCGCAACTTGACCGGCTGGTGCCTTGTCTTTCGCTTTGCTCACTTTTCTCGTGGTCATCGTCTCTCCCTTTGTCCTTTGATGATCGACCAGGTTGCAATTAGTGGTCGTACGGAGTCAGACAGGCGAGGTGCCTATCCCTAGTGCCAGTCTTCCCCAGTAGTCTACCCTTGCCACCTATGCTTGCATCTATGCCTTCTTCGCTCGCGACTTCTTTGCTTGCGCATCTTCGATGGCGGTCTCTACGTCCTGCTCTTCCTCTGGCGGCGGCAGCACCGCCGGCATTCCCAGTGCTTCGATCCAAAGCTCGCGCGTCCATCCGCCTGTGTGATAGAGGTGCTCGTCTTCTTCCGGCTCCACCTGATCATACGCCTGCTTCAATACCGCAGCTGCCTCACCACTTGAGTTCTTCACGATCTCACCAATTAGACTCCAATTAAGGTGATCCTTGGTTTCAGCCAGCGTCACGCATTCTGCAGCAACTATTTGGGCGGCAGCAAGGTCGGGTCCTCTTAAGGCCATCTCCATGGCCTTAACAAGGGAATCCCCGATGTGACGGACAATTTTTCGCCCGGGCGTTTCAACCTCAAGATCCAGATTCATCCCGTTCAGGATGTCGGAGACAACCTGCACGTGTACCTTGGTCTGCTCGAGATACGTGGTCCACTCCTCTTTCAAATCTTCGTTTAGAGCGCAGCGCAATGCGGTTGCGTACACCTGTACTCCGCCCTTCTCCGTTTCGAGCGCTTGATACAACAATTCCGATACGTGGCTGGTATTCAAACTATTGGTCTTCATATCCCCCCCTGTTGTTGGTTCCGACTGAGTGTTCGTTGCTGAAGAGTGCAACCGCTAGCAATACGGATGCCGAGTCAAATCGTGGAACTTTGCGCTACTGTCGTCCGATAAGCGAACGCGCGAGGTAGGCAGGCCAGAGGAAATGTTCCAAAATAAGCTTACCGTAACCGCGGTCCTGGAATGGAATCACGGCGTCGATGATTGAA
Source organism: Pyrinomonadaceae bacterium (assembly GCA_013811945.1). Lineage (GTDB taxonomy): Bacteria > Acidobacteriota > Blastocatellia > Pyrinomonadales > Pyrinomonadaceae > PSRF01. Next base: position 4,301 of record JACCUI010000285.1, read on the forward strand.
TGCTTGCGCTCCGTCAGATGAAGCATAGCGTTGAGGTCTCTTTCGTATTAGTGCGAGTTCACTTCCCCGTTAATCGAGCGTTTGGTTTCTCCCAGTTGGGTGCGTATTATTATATCCATGAACATATTTGCATTGGTGTTGACTATTTTGCTGGCTGTTCTCCCTACACCAGCACAAACGAAAGTGACACCTCGAATGCAGTCACTCGTCTTCACTCATGTCACCGTGATTGACATGACCGGGGCGCCAGCCAAGTCTGATATGACCGTGGTAATCACGGGTGACCACATCTCTGCTCTTGGAAAAACGGGGTCGCTTCGACTACCGAAACGCGCAACCGTTGTAGATAGTACTGGCAAGTTTCTGATTCCCGGCTTGTGGGATATGCACGTGCATTTGGAAATCTCAGGCAAAGAGGCATCCTTGCCGATGTACATAGCCAATGGCGTTACTGGTGTTCGTGACATGGGCGGCGACTTGGATTTGATTAAGCAATGGCAACAACAATCTACCCTCGGAGATTTATTGAGCCCGCGAATTGTAGCCGCTGGTCCTATCTTAGATGGAAAAACCCCCGGATTTCCTTTGCGCATCACTGTGGAGAATGCAACCGAAGCTAGACAAACAGTTGACTCTCTCAAAAATCGCGGTGTGGGCTTCATAAAAGTTCATAACCTTCTTTCACGAGAGGCTTACTTCGCTATCGCAAATGAAGCAAAGAAGCAGGGATTGCCGTTTGCCGGGCACGTTCCAGCCGCGGTGACTGCCACTGAAGCTTCCAATGCCGGACAAAGAAGTATTGAGCACCTTAGTGGTCTCCCTTCTACCTACGATGACGAAAAGGCCGGGACTTTATACGCGCTGTTTATAAAGAATGGCACCTGGCAATGCCCGACACTCGTTACGTTACGTGCGATGGCCTTTCTAAACGACAGCGACTTCACCAGGGATGTGCTGATTAAATATGTTCAGCCCTCTATAAAAGAAAGTTGGGAGTTTCAGATTAATACTTTTTTCAAGAGCCGCACGCCGGACGCTACTGCGGCTGCGAAAACGTCTGTTCAGCGGGGCATCAGGAAGTGGGCGCAATGCGTCACGCGGGAGTAGAGCTCATGGCCGGGTCTGATGTTGGTTTTCCTTATGTGTTTCCGGGTTTTAGCATCCATAACGAACTCGCTCTCCTGGTACAGGCTGAATTAACGCCAATGGAAGCGCTCCAAGCGGCAACTCGCAATCCGGCACGATATCTCGGCTTGCTTGATTCACTTGGAACTGTTGAAAAGGGTAAGGTAGCCGCAGATCTAAGGAATCTGAGATGAAGGGCAATCTTTGGGCCCAGCATGAGGGTGAACAAACACTATGTGTCGAAACATTAAAACCCTGCACAACATCAAACCGCCGGCGACGGACGAAGAAATCCGTGCGTCTTCGCTGCAATTCGTTCGAAAACTGAGCGGCTTCACAAAGCCCTCGAGGGCCAACGAAGTCGCCTTCAATCGCGGCGTAGACCAGGTGGCGCAAGCAGCACACGAACTCCTTCGATCTCTGGTTACGAATGCTCCTGCCCGCGATCGTAAAGTCGAAGGTTTAAAGGCTCGTTCCAGGACGGCGAAGCGCTTTCCCTCTTCGGAGATGACACCTGCTACTGGCGGCGATTTGACCTAGAGCCCGCAAAGCGCGGCGCAAGCGTAAAGCCGGAGGGTGATGCCCAGGGCAATCGCGTTTGAGATCTCAGTTCGCGAAGCGGGCGCCAGCAGCAACAGAAATAAAAATCGTTGATGAGAAATAGACGCACGAACGAGATAGATTCCCGAGAAACTCCTCCGCGAGTTGGCTGCCTTATTAGTCGACTTCTCCGGAGTTCCCCTTTGCGCGTCGCCCCAGGCTCTACTCTGTCACTGCTATCGCGGGTTAGCTGAGCGGGCAGCAACACTAAACCCTGTTTTATTCAGGACACAAGAGCGTTCTGTTCCTGCTCACCTACTAACCTCGTGACTCGCGATACGCGTCGGAGTTTAGCTTCTAAGCCGTTAGAACAGAGTCACTCCCTGCCAGATTTCCTTCCCTACTCATCAATTCTAACTCGTACGCTAAGTCACAGGCAGGCGCGGCTCCAAAGTTAGCGATTGAACCCTTTAGCGTATGGCGTGCCAATTCCTGTGGCCGATTTGGTCTGGCATAGACATTGTTGCGTTTCTTGAAAGAGGCGGCTCGACGCCTCTAGTCCTGCCTTTTGGTGGCATTAACCCCCTCGCTGGGGCGGTTTACCTCCCCGAATAAGGACACTCTCAACAGCGCGTCGCAACGCGCCGCTCCCACCCCAGCAAAGATCACTTGCCCAATCAGAAGAAAATCACTCATGAATAAGAACCCGACCAGAGTCTTGCTTGTCACTGAGCTGGCAGTGGAGCAGAGTAACATTCCTGGACTGCTGTCACTGTTGAATAGGCGAGAATTCATACTGGCTGGCGTTACCGGTGAGAACCAAGCGATTAAGCTTTTAGCAGCTGGGAACTGCGACGCCTGTATCATTGACTTACCGCTGACAGAAGCCGTTGTCCTTCTCACCAGAGCCCGCCGCCTTCGCGTTCCCCCGGCTCTGCTGGTAGTAGTTGACCTCCCGAGAGATAGATTTGAAGGCGATTCGTGCAGGTGCTGCCGGTTGCCTTGTGAGAGGAAATCTCAACGTGCAATCGCTTGAGCGCGAACTCCTCTTGCTGGCCAGTCGCATCGGGGCTGTCCAAGCCTTGCAGGCGCCATTACAACGGAGTGAAGAGCGATTACAGACGAATTGTTGACAAGGCAAACGAGATCCTCTACCGCAGCAGCACGGCAGGTTACTTTACCTTCGTTAATCAGACCGCCGCGGGAGTCGTTCACCGAGCGGTCGAGGACTGCATTAATCTCCACTTTGTCTCCCTGATCAGGAAAGACTATGTAGCTGAGGTGTCGAAGTTTTATCTTGAGCAGATACGGCAGAAGAACCCGCTAACTTATTTCATTTTCCCGCCTTGGCCGGCGATGGCAGCGAGGTATGGATCGGGCAGACCGTGCAACTGGTCATCGAAAATGGCGAAGTTGTCGAGTTGCAGGGACTCGGTCGAGATATCACCGCACGCTAAAAGATCGAACACCAACTCCTCGACTCGGAATATCGCTATCGTTTGCTTTTCGTAGCCAACCCACATCCCATGTGGGTCTACGATCTCGAGACCCTTTCCTTTCTTACAGTGAATGACGCGGCCATACAAAGCTACGGATATTCGCTGGAAGATTTCCTGTCAATGACGATCGAGGACATTCAACCGGCAGAGGAGAAGAAACGTCTCGACGACCAAGGGCCAAAGGGTGACCGCGGAACTTTGCCTGAACCCAGTAAACACCTGAAGAATGGTGGCAGCACTATCGACGTTGAAGCAACCGCGCTACCTCTGATTTTCGACGGCAAGAGAGCTGAACTGATAACGGCCACTGATGTTACGGCCCGGCTCAGAGCAGAATGTGAACGCCAGGTGATTCTCGATATTACCCAGAGTATGAATGTCACCACTAATCTGGACGAACTGTTGAGATTCATTCATCAGTCGCTCAAACGGGTTCTCTACGCAGAAAACTGCTTTGTCGCCTTCCACGATCAAACTACCGACTTGATTCACTTTCCCTACTGGATCGACAAGTTCGATCCTGTTCCGCCTCCGCAGCCAATTGGCGACGGTTTTACCAGCCATGTGCTGCGCACGGGTCAAGCCTTATCCCTGACCGGGGAATTCAAGGAACAAAAGTATAGCGAGGGCACAGTCAAAATGAGCGGGACTTCCTCCGTGTCCTGGCTGGGGGTGCCGCTGCAAACTCCGTCACGCACGCTGGTTGGCTTCCTGAAGCGCTTGTTCGCCACGCTTGCGCTCGATCGCCAGGGCAATTTGTCCGCCTACGGAAGAGAGAAAATCGATGTGATGCACAATTCCGCGGGGAGACGTACATCGGTGCAGAGCGGCGCTTATGTGTTGCTGTCCGTGAGTGATACGGGTACTGGCATGGACGCCGTCACTCAGGAGCGGATATTTGAACCGTTCTTTACCACCAAGGGAGTGGACAAAGGCACCGGCCTCGGATTGTCTACCGTCTATGGCGTGGTGAAACAAAGCGGTGGCAACATTTCGGTATTCAGTGAAGTAGGCAAGGGTACAAGCTTTAAAGTTTATCTGCCGCGAGTAGACGCAGCTACGGAAGTAAGACTCGCTGAAGGTGCGGTTCCGGGGGTCTCTCTGGGAACGGAAACTATTCTGCTTGTCGAAGACGAACAGATGGTACGCCACCTGGCACTCCATATCCTCGAAGCTAGTGGTTATACCGTGCTTGAGGCTGCCAGTGCGCATGAGGCAATTGAGATTTGTAAAGTTTATGAAGGCCCAGTCCATCTGCTGCTAACTGACGTAGTGATGCCGAACATGAGCGGGCCGCGTTTAAGTGAGGAGGTAATGAAGATCCGCACTGGTATTTCAGTCTTGTATATGTCTGGCTATACCGACAACGCAATCGTCCATCAAGGCGTACTGGACGAGGGCATGTATTTCCTGCAAAAGCCTTTCTCGCCAGATGCTCTAGCTCTTAAAGTGCGTGAGTGCTTAGATTCCACAGATAGAAACGGTCTCATTCCTGCAATGCGACTTTCGAAAAACCTTTCATCAATTCCGCACTTGGTCACTGCATAAATAATACTCCACTTCTTGTTCGCGTGAATTTACGTTTAGTTGGCACTATATTTTCACTGATAGTTGAAGGCTTGTGATAAATGAGAATACTGATCGCCGAGGATGATTCCGTCTCCAGACTTGTTCTAACGACCAACCTTGTTAGCTGGGGACACGAGGTTGTTACTGCCGTGAACGGCCGTGACGCGTGGCGCGCTTCGCAGGAAGCCGATGCGCCACGACTTGCAATCCTCGATTGGATGATGCCCGAGATGGAAGGGACCGAAGTCTGCCGCCGGATCCGAGAATCCCCGGCGACCATACCTGCTTATATTATTCTGCTTACAGCAAAACAGGGAGCAAAAGAAGTCGTCGAGGGAATGCAGGCAGGTGCTGACGACTATCTAACCAAACCTTATCACCGTGAAGAATTGCAAGTGCGAGTACAGGTTGGCGTACGTATGATCGAACTGCAAACCAAGCTGGCCGACCGGATTGGCAAGCTCGAAGAAGCCTTGGATCGGGTAAAGTCTGCAGGGAATTATCCCTATTTGTGGATACTGCAAGAAAGTTCGCGACGATGAAGACTACTGGCAAAACGTTGAGAGCTACATCGCTACACATTCGGAAGCTGAATTCAGTCATGGTGTCTGCCCGTCCTGCTTTACCGACGTTGTGCAACCGCATGTTAGTTTTGGACAGGGTATAGTCCAGGTAGATAGGTAACAGATTAGTCCGGGTTGATAGGTAACGCTTTTCCGGCATATTGGCACCGCCAAAAAGGAGGTGCTCGATGCCTTGGAGAGACTCATCACCCATGGACCTTAA
>JACCUI010000029.1 GCA_013811945.1 Pyrinomonadaceae bacterium
TCCGGTCCAGAACGTAGTCAACCCTCCTGTTGTCAACCCGGGTGTGGAGCACATCGACTTTCTTCAAGCCGATTCTGCCTTCCGTCACGCGGAGAGGAACAGGCTTCACCCATCTTGTTTCCATCAGATACAGGTACTGCACCTGGTAATGCCCTCGTCGGGGGGGATTGGGTTGCTTAGCCGGACCACATACCGGTGCGGAAGCGCACCCGTAGACATGACAGCGGAGGTTACGTTCGAGATTTATTGAGCGGACTATCAGGCGGAACAGCGGCGGAAGTCCGTCGTCCCATTCCATGACTTACCGGGGAAAACATACAGTCGCTCCACGATCCCGCGATGCGCCGTTAGGCCCAGAGAATTCCGCACGGTCTCTTGGTACGACATCACCAGACTACTTATCCGGTACTGTTCACGCCCGCCTTGGCAGCGATCGCCTGCTCCCAGAGCGCCTCTTCCTGCCCCGCGCTTTGAGATTCTTGAGCCTCCATGGCGACTGCCGACGCCGGCAGTAAGAAAATGAAGAACAACCAGAGGGCATGCTTAATAAAACCTCGTGAGGGTGCTTTCATAAGTAAGCTCCGAATCGTTAAAGATGTTGCCGTCAAACGGCGTAGTACCGGCAAAGGATCAATGCTTATGCCATCCACTCGGCTCATTGGAGAAGGCCGATAAATTGAGGAAAGGTAATAAGGGCTAAGGAAAGTCTACGGCTCGGTGCAGTGATAACACTACATGTGTTGGATTCCGCTACCCATCCATACCAGAACCGCAATTATCAGAAATACTACCCATGACAGATGACGCCCGCGCGAACCTATCAAAGCAACAACCGAACTTGCAAAAAAGGTTGCGGCAATGGACCTGGATAGTATACGAGCAGAAGAATCGAGCGGAATTGAGGAAAATATCGAGAGCAAGGCTGCTGCACCGAGCCACGCGACCGTCGTAAGATGCCATGCAAAGCGCAATGTGCGTTTTGTGAAATCATCACTTCCAAATAAATGCGGTATGTTCTGTCGGCGAAAGAGGCGAATAAGAATATAACGCTCACCCAACCATGAATGAGCCAGACCGATTGCGAGTGCCAGAACTGCTGCAGTTACGAAATAAAAATTCATGCTTAATACTCCTCATATCTCCCCTCTGCGCGTCGTGGGTCGCTAGCAACAAAAGCCGAAGAGTGAATTCACCCGCCACCTGCGGGTAGAAAGCGGCAGAGTGATTCTAGGGGCATCCTATAACCTTGTTCAAATAAACTCTTAGTCCGCTCAACCCGGTTTCCTGAGACATAAATCCAATGTAGTTGTCCGGTCTCAACAGCACATTGAAAGGTTTTGTCGCACCGAACATTTCTGCCACGTGTGGGTAAAGCGGAACTACCTGATAATCAACCAGATGAGCGAATTCGGTTTCAATCTCGCCTCTCATCGTTTGGTAATCACCCTTGCCGTCCGTAAAAGTCAGGAGATGGAATTTAGGTTCACGCAACGCGTCGTAGATGCTCTTGCCGTCCACCAGGGAGTAAGGCATTCGGTCTCCGGCTTTGACATCAAATTCTCCGTCGCCACCGTGATCGCTCAGAGAGCCATCGTGGTAGTTGATGCCTATTTGTGAAATTAAACGGAAAAACCTTTCCTTGACAAGATCAAAACTGAGAATGAATTTCGCCATCGGCGACAACACGGTCGTCCGAATTAGATTCAGCAACCAATCCGAACCAGCCGCGATATTAAACATTCTGTCGGTCGTCTCCGTTAGCCTCTTAGCGTTCGGGAGACGCTCTTCGTTGTAAGTATCCAGAATCCGTTCGCCGGCGAAGCCTTTGAGGACGTAAGCCATTTTCCAGGCTAGATTGTAGGCGTCCTGAATCCCTGTGTTCATGCCTTGCCCGCCCGCCGGGGTGTGGATGTGCGCCGAATCACCAGCGAGAAAACACCTGCCCTCGGAGAATTTATTGACATGGCGCGTATGAACCCTGTAAGTCGAAAACCAGTTGACGTGTGTGATGTCGAGCGCGATTTCCGCCTCCTCTCTAATCCGCCGTTCGATCTCCTCAAACAAAACTTCGCCCTCGTCTTTGTCGAAGCCTTCGGGAAAAGCACCGACGATGCGGTAAGAATTCTTGCCCTTCATCGGGAAGAAGGCGACGACTGAATTTCTCGCCAGACAACCGTGCAGAGCGTCGTGGCTGAACTTCCAATCAATCTGCACATCTGCGACGTAGAAGAGACGCTCGAACGTGCTGCCCTCAAACGAAAGTCCGAGCGCGTGCCTGACCGGACTCTTAGGTCCGTCGCAGCCGACTAAGTATTTGCCTTCGATGATTTGCGATGCGCCGGAAGCGTTTTTAACCTGCGCCGTAACATTCGTTTCCGTCTGTGAGAAATTTTCGAGTTCGGTTTGCCAAAGAACTTCCTGGCCATGACTTTGTAAGTATTCATAGAGCAGTCGTTCGTTCTTGCTTTGTTCCAGCAAGAGCATGTAGGGGTACGCACTTAGGCCCTCACCGATGTTCGATAAATTAACTTCGCCGAGGACCTCGCCGCCTTCCAGCATTCGAACTTTCCCGGTAATCGCACCCTCGGTTGTCGCTCTCTCCGCCAAACCGAGTTGTTCGTAAATCTCAAGAGTGCGAGCCTGAACACCGATGGCTTTCGAGTAAGGCGTAACGCCTTCATTCTTCTCGACAATGACGAAATCAACTCCGTACCTGATGAACTGACAGGCTAGAGAGAGTCCCGTCGGGCCGGCTCCGACGATCACTACGTCCGCTTTGATTTTCTCCATAAATTCACTCCTGGAAGGCTGCAAAAAGCAAACACGATCCACGAGATTACACGTAACCGCACGAATGATGCCTTAATTCGAGTTACTTCGTGTGATTTAGTGGATCGCTTGACTGCTGCTATTGCTCAGCACCGTCCCACATTCTGCGACGCGCCAGGCCCATTGCTGATAGAGGCACGCTTATGTGGCGTCTACCGCAATTGGCCTGGCCTACGAGTCTTCTGCGCGATAGGATACCAACGTCAGCGTCAACTGAAGACGTGAATTGCCAAGAGTAGGTCACACAGCGGGAGCGTTCGCGACTTTTGATAGCACCGACGGTAAACGAGCATCATGTGGGAGTTAATACTTCGCCGAAGTGTGACGCTCACGTTTGAGCGTCGGTGCTTAGCTAACACCTTGGTTTGTTTTCTTCGCGTGAGGTTGTCTCGGGCATGAACTGACAAACGCCTTTGGCGTAATTGCAGAAGCGCTGACCGGGCCTTGCCTCTATAGCGGCGCCCGGTCAACGCTTCTGGCTCTCGTTTGACCTAATGCCTTCCTCGATCGTGCGGAACTAGAATGTTCGCAGACACGGTTGCGGCATTACCCGCCATATCTGTGATAGTTGCGACCACAATGTAGAGTCGGCCGTCAGCATCAGTTCCGTTTCGATGCGCTTCAACTCCAAGCGATTCGCTCCATTGACTGGAATTTCCTGAAAGGAGCCTGACCGGAATGCTGAGCGGCAAGCCGTATTCATCCGTAACAACGTAACTCACACTTGCCAGCCCTGAAACTGAGTCAGCCCCAGTTCCATTGATGGCAACGTTTACGGTTCGACCGTTCGGGGGCCAAATCCGAGACGGCGTAGCAGTCAACGTGGTGACCGGTGCGGTTGTATCAACCATGAGGGTAATGCTTTTGGCAGTTTCCGCGTTACTGGCCTGGTCGGTCGAACGATAGAGAATTGTAGTTGTCCCTTCGTTTTGGACCACAAAACTTCCGCTATAGGGCTGCCACGTTGCACCGCTGTCAGTCGAGTATTCTGTCGCGGCAACACCAGAACAGTTGTCCGTGGCACTCAAACTGACAGTGGGCTTTGTTCTGTACCAACCGTTTTGCCCATCAGGCGGGACCGGTGCGAGCGCTGCCGTTGTTTCAGGAGAGAGGTTATCCAACGTCGCGTTGGCCACCAGGCCTGGCGTCACGGTGAAGCAGTAGTAGAACGACTCGACTTGAGATCGATATGAGCCCGGCGCCAGATCGATAGCGCCAAAAAAGCCGCCGCCGTCCGTCTTCGTGGTACTCGTCGCGTGAGTATCGAGGTTTTCGATCGACACCGTGGCTGTGTCGAGCGGTGTGCTATCAGTAAGCCGAGCTTCGCCTTTCACATGTCCGACCGTTGGCGCAATTTTCCAGGAGAAACTGGGAATCAACGCTGGTTCACCGAAGATAGGCGCCATTCCTGCCGGCTCATAAAGTGTCACGCCGTTAACCGACTTACCAGTGGTCAACCCTGCCGAAAACTCCGCGAACGGTCGAGCCGGCGTAGCACCTGGCGGAATAGCGAAGGGATTGCTGGCGACCGCGATATTGCTTGTCGCCATCGAGAAGAAAATAATCCCGCTCAGGTTCGTGCCTCCGGCGGGCGTAAGAGTTCTTCGGGTTTGCCGGAGAGTTCCTTCGATCGCATTGCTCAGGGCGCCTTGCCCCATCACGCCGGCGCGGTTGTAAAGATGTTCTCGCAGCCATAGGTCCCATTGGTCATACTGCGGTCGAATGGTCGCGGTGTGTTCTGCTTTGTAGGCCATCGGCATGGCGATATCGATGATGCCTTCCTCGGTCCACGAGCGCCAATCCTGGTACACGCGCCAGTATGCCTCGGCAGAGTTCCAAGCTGCTTCGGTGGATCCGATGCCGCCGAACGCAATGAGCGCGGCCGAGACTTTTAAGTTGGGTTTAATTGCCAGAGCATTCAGATAGACTCGGCGTACCACGTTGGACACTTGGTCGCGTCTCCACTGGTTCCACTGCGGATTGTTTTGAGCGGGCGGCGGCGAACCGAGATGGACATCAAAGTGCCGCTGAAAGCGTTCAATGCTCGTAGTGTTATAGCCGATGTTAGTGCCGGTCGAAGGAGTTTGACCGGTTACGCCAATTTCAGGATAACGAATTCGATCCAAGTGCAAACCATCGATATCGTAGTTTTGGACCAGGTGATTAAGTACGTCAACCGTGTACTTTGCGGCATCAGGATGACCAAAGTCGACCCAGAAGTCGCTGCCGAAGCGATGGCCCTGGTAGGTGATGCCGGCGACGCCATCGGGCAATAGCGTACGGGTCAACCAATTATTAGGTCCGGGAACAATCATGTTGGTCGCCGCATTAAAGCCACCGTGAAGGTTGAAAGCGTGGTTAGGATTCTCGGGAGGAAAAAGGTTGGGGGCGCGTCCCCAAATGGCGCCCATGATGACAAAAGCGTGGACCTCAATGCCCTCCGCATGAGCTACGTTAATAATGTCCCGAAGCGGGTCGAAATCTGGTTGAATTGGCACTCTATCTGCTCGTGGTTCCAGAGAGTTGAGATACCACGAGTCGCCCCGACGACGTACCTGCACGAAGACAGCATTAGCTTTTGCAGCCTTGGCATTGTTGACCATCGCAAGGACGTCATTGTGGTTATTCAGACTAGTATTAAAGGTATCTGCCCAAAACGCGCGATACTCGGTTCTTACCTGAGCAGTTGCGACATTCAAGGCGGATATCGTGATAAACATGAGCAGAAAGAACGCTATTCTCCGATAACGCTCCCATCGAGTTTCTCTCGTTGTCATGGTTTAAGGGCCCGAGTTAGTTTTCAGTTTTTGAGAAAGCGCAGTAAATCTACTAGGCTGTAATTAGTTGTCAAGGGTATTAATTTCGTTGATGGGTTACCAAGCTTCATGCGTCAGAGCTTTCATCAATATGCGGGCGTGTCAGGCGGCGAACCCAGGCAGACTTTTCTGCACTTACGCGACGTCTGCCGTCACGGGAAAAGACTGCCTGTTTAGTTGAGGGCAAATGATCCCGCGAGGTTCCCGGTCCGGGAAGTGAACACCATCCCACGAGCAATCAGATTTTCCGGCCGGCAACGCCGGCGACTGATCTTACCAGCACCTCGGGTTCGATGGGTTTGGCGACGTGCACCTGGAAGCCGGCGTCGAGTGCGCGGTCGCGATCCTCAACAGTGGCGTACGCCGTCAGGGCCACGGCAGGCATCTCCCTGGCCCACTTCGATCTCATCTTCCTTATCTTCTGGATCAGACTGTAGCCGTCCTCCGTCGGCATTCCGATGTCGCTGACAAGTAGATCAGGTTTCCAATTACGGAAGGCTTCGATGGCCTCGACTGCCGATTCGGAGCATTTCACTTCACTTCCGCAGTGGGTCAGAATAGCGGTGATCAGCTCACGCGAATCTAATTCATCATCAACAACCAGAATACGCAGGCCATTGAGCAATTCCGAGAATCCAGCAGGCAGTCCATTGCCTTCGCGCTCTAAAACAGTCACGTTGTCCAAAACTCCCATAGACTCGGCAATCGCGATGGGCAGACTCACCGTAAAAGTCGAACCCTGATCGGTTCCTTTGCTTTCTACTTCGACGGTGCCCTGATGCAGTTCCACAAGGTGTTTCACGATGGCTAGACCCAGTCCCAATCCTCCGTGCACCCTGGTGGTCGAGCCGTCCGCCTGCCGAAAGCGATCGAAGATGTAAGGCAAAAAATCAGGCTTGATGCCAATGCCCGAATCGCTCACCGAAATCCGAGCCCGCGAGTCCGAACGCTCAAGCCCCACGCGAACCCGGCCACCCTGCGGCGTGAACTTGACGGCATTGCTGAACAGATTCCAGAAGATCTGTTGCAAGCGATTGGCATCGCCGGTAACCAGGCAAGTCTTCGATTCCATCACCATTTCCAAATGGATGTCATTAGCTGCAAAGGCCGGCCGCACTGCGTCAATTGCGGCTTCAATCACAGAAGAGAGGTTCACCGAGCGCAGTTCTATTTGCAGCTTGCCAGTGATGATCCTGGAAACGTCGAGCAGATCATCAATCAGCTGAGACTGCGAGCGCGCGTTGCGTTCGATCGTCTCTAAGGCGCGCGTCATTTGAGGCTCGTCGAGTTTTCCCGTGCGCACTAGATGGCTCCAGCCCAAAATTGCCGAGAGGGGTGTGCGCAACTCGTGCGAAAGCGTGGCCAGGAATTCATCCTTCGTGCGATTCGCTTGCTCTGCTTCAGCCCGCGCTGCCTGCTCTCGGACTAATAGCTGGGCGCGCTCTTCTTCTGCCTGTTTGCGCTCAGCGATTTCCGTTTGTAACTCGGTCGCGTGTCGCTGCGCATCGGTATAAAGCCTCGCATTTTCGTAAGCGATGGCCACCTGCGTTACCAGCGTAGCAACGAGTCGCTCGTCGGCTTCGGTGAAATCTTCGGCATTGAGCTTATTCAGTAAATAAATCCAACCGCGAACGCCACTGGGCGTCAGGATTGGAGCTCCCAGGAAAGACTGTACTGAGTGCGATGTTATCTCGTCGCTGTGAAGTAGATCATCGGTTTCGTTCAGCCGCAGCGGCCGACGTGTGGTGATCAAGGTGTCCAGGGCCCGCTGGGCCACCGTCGGAACTCCGTTGGAGGAAGGATTCTCTTCGCCAGTCGCGCAACGGAAGAAGTAGCGCAGTGTCCCGTCGGCATTGAGTATGCCGATAGCTGATTCCAGAGCTCCCACAATCTCTTTGGCCGAGGTACAGAAGTTCTGTAATACCCGTGACGGATCATGTTCGGCGGCCAACTCCTGTCCGAGCTCGATCAGCATGTTGAGTCGGGCCAGGTTCGCATTCTCAAGCTCCAGGTTCTTCTCATGAAGCAACTCAGCCTGACGCTGGATCACCCGAGTCTTTTTGAACACCTCGACAAAGACCGCGACCTTCGAACGCAGGATGTTCGGCTCGATCGGTTTCACAATGTAGTCTACCGCGCCCAGGGAATAGCCCCGGCTCAGATGACTGCCGCCCGTGCTGTCGGCGGTAAGAAAAATAATTGGTATATCGCGCGATTTGTCTCGAGCGCGAATCAGTTCGGCAGTATCGAGTCCGTCAATTCCCGGCATGAAAATATCAAGCAGAATCACGGCCACATCGTTATTCAACAGATATCGCAGAGCATCATCCCCGGAAGAAGCGCTGACAAGATTTCTATCCGGAGCCTGCAGGATCGACTCCAGCGCCAACAGGTTGGTCGCGCTGTCGTCCACCATCAGAATGTTAATCCGTTCGTCAGCTTTCATAGCGCTTGGTACTGTTAGTTAGTTTGTGAAGGCCGGCTGCCATCTCCGACAACGGTAGAATCCAATCAACTTTTGTCAGATTAATGGCGGCGTCTGGCATTTCCCGACACGTGGCGGTGGCGGGATCTTCTACCACCGTTAGTCCGCCCTGTGCTTTTATGGCCGCCAGACCGCGAGCCCCATCGTGGTTCGCGCCGGTTAAGATCAAACCGATGGCCCGATCCTGATACTCGTTCGCGGCCGACTCGAAGAGCACGTCTATCGAGGGCCGCGCGAACCCCACCGGCGACTCGGTTGACAGGGCAAAGCTTCCGCTCTGAATCATTAAATGATAGTCCCTCGGTGCCAGGTAAGCTTGGCCGGGCAATAAGGTCTCTTTGTCTTCCGGCTCCCTAACCGGCAGACGGCTGCTGCGAGCCAGGAATTCACACAACCCGGTTTCCATGTCTTTTCCCCGGTGCTGCACGATAACCATCGGCAAAGAGAATTCCACCGGCAATTCGGAGAGCAATACTTGTAAGGCCTTCAACCCTCCAGTGGAGGCGCCCACGACAATTATCTCAAAGGACACTCACATCACCTTTCGAAAGAGCTTGTCCTTATCATTAAGATGCTCATAGAACGCTGCCCGAGGCGTAAACTTCAACGACTCTTTATTACCCAGACCAAAGACGCCAAACATACTCAAACTGTCGTAAAGCAGATTGTGAACGCGGGCCTGCAGATCTTTGTTGAAATAGATCATGACGTTGCGGCAGAGGATCACCTGAAACTCGTTAAATGAACCGTCGGTAGCAAGATTGTGCTCGGAAAAAACGACATTGCTTTTAAGTGCAGTACTGAAAATCACACTGTCATACTGAGCGGTATAATAGTCGGAAAATTCGTTTGCTCCGCCCGCCTGGTGATAATTGTTCGTGTACTCTCGCATGGCGGCCAGCGGAAAAATTCCATCCCGGGCCTTGCGCAAAACTGCCCGGCTGATGTCGGTGGCATAGATGCGGCACCTTTTGTAAAGACGTTCTTCCTGCAGCAGGATGGCCAGGGAATAAACCTCTTCACCGGTGGAGCAGCCGGCCACCCAGATTTGTACCGTGGGATAAGTCTTGAGCAGCGGCACGACTTTCCTGCGAAAAGTTAGATAGAAACTGGGATCGCGAAACATTGCCGTGGCGTGCACCGAGAGACCCAACAGGAAACGCTCCAGGCAGGTCGCATCGTGCAGCACCCGCTCCTGAAGAGCCGACACCGTCCCCAATTTCTCTGCCCGCATCATTTCCAGGATTCGCCGTTTTATCGAAGCGCGCGAATACTCCCGGAAATCGAAACCATAGGCGCGGTAAAGACCTTCGAGCAGTAGACCGATCTCGATGTCTTCAAGATCATTTGCTTCTGTCGCGACTCTGCTCACGTAGTTTCATCTTGCCGGTAAAGCCATACTCGCAGCAGCGAGAGCAGCTGGTCTATGTCGAGGGGCTTCGAAATATAGTCTGACGCGCCAACTTCCAGACAGTGATCCCGATCGGCTTTCATAGCTTTGGCCGTCAGCGCGATGATTGGAAGCTGCTTGAACTTCTCCAACTGACGAATCGCGGCGATTGCTTGGTAGCCATCCATCTCGGGCATCATGATGTCCATCAAGACGGCTTCGATATCGGGTGTGGACTTCAGCAGATCAATGCCTTCCTGCCCGTTCTCGGCGTGGACCACGCCCATGTGATGCGTCTCCAGCGCACTCGTCAGGGCAAAGATGTTTCGCACATCATCATCGACCACCAGCACTTTGCGTCCGGCCAACACCGGATCGCTGCGATGAAACTTCTCCAGCATGCGACGCTTCGGCTCGGGTAGATCGGCTTCGACGCGATGGAGGAACAGGGCCGTTTCGGCCAGCAGCCGTTCAGGAGAACTGGCCTCTTTGACGATGATCGCGTCTGCCACTTTCTTGAGATGCAGTTCTTCTTTTCGAGTCAATTCTTTTCCGGTGTATATGATGATGGGCAAATCGTAGCGGCCTAGATCGGTTTGTAGTTTTTCGATTAGTTCGAATCCGCTCATGTCAGGAAGTTTCAGATCCAGCACCATGCAATCGAATCTCTCGTCTTTGAGAATGTTCAAAGCCTCCTGACCAGTGGCCACGGCTGTGGTTTTGACATCTCCGTTGCCAATCAATTCCACCACGCTCATACGCTGCACGTCGTCGTCCTCCACGACCAGGAGTTTTCGCATACGACGCTCAGTGAAGTCCCGCATATCGTCGAAGGTCTTACCCAGGTCCTCATGTGAGACAGGTTTTTGCACGTGATTGAAAGCGCCTTGCTGCAAGGCCCGCTGGCGCTCTTCCTCAACCGTAATGATGTGGACGGGGATATGTCTCGTCTCCCGGTCATGCTTCAATCGATCCAGCACCGTCCAGCCGTCGCGATCAGGCAGGCGGATATCAAGAGTGATAGCCGTGGGCTTGTATTTTCTCGCCAGTGCCAGGGCCATGGTGGCGCTGGTGGCAACCAAACCTTTGAATCCTTTGTCGCGCGCCAGATCCAAAAGAATGCTGGCGAAGCTTATGTCGTCCTCGACGATCAGGACGGCGAGGTCGCCCGCCTCAATCTCATTTCTATCGTCGAGAATTACTGCCGACTCGCCGGACAACATGGCCATGGATTCGCTATCGAAGGCCTCAACCGGAGTCCAGGCTGCTTCGATTTCCTTGACGCTTACGCTATCTCTTTTCTGGCCGGGCTCCGCTTTCGACGACCCGGCCGGCGTGTAGTTGCGAGGTAGATAGAAGCTAAAAGTGCTGCCTTCGCCCGGCGTGCTGAGCACGCGAATCTCCCCTCCAAGCAAACGGGCGATCTCGCGACTAATTGAGAGCCCCAGACCAGTGCCGCCGTATTTGCGACTGGTGGTGCCGTCTGCCTGCTGGAAGGCCTCGAAAATGATCCGTTGTTTTTCGGTGGGAATTCCGATGCCCGTGTCGCTTACTGAAAACGCCACCACGTCGGCGGCCCGGCTCAGCGAATCGAGATGATAGGTCAGATCCTTTGGCGCGGGAGCGATTGTGAGAACGACCTGACCCTCATCGGTGAACTTGAACGCGTTCGAGAGCAGGTTCATGAGTATCTGTTGCAGTCGTTTATCGTCAGTGCGAATGGTTGAGGGCAGTTGTTCGTCTCGCACAATTATGAAATCGAGGTTCTTGTCCTGAGCCAGTTGGTGGAAGCTGCGCTCCAGCTGTTCGGCCATCTTTGCTACGGCAACATCGGTAACCTCTATACCCATCATCCCGGATTCAATTTTCGACAAGTCGAGAATGTCACTGATGAGGGAAAGCAGGTCCGATCCAGACGAGTGAATGGTCTCCGCAAACTGCACCTGCTTGGATGACAGATTCTCGTCATGATTCTCAGCCAACTGCCGCGATAGGATCAGCATGCTATTGAGCGGAGTACGCAGCTCATGAGACATGTTGGCCAGAAACTCCGATTTGTATTTTGAAGTAAGCGCCAGTTGCTCGGCCTTTTCCTCCATCTCCCAACGGGCCTCTTCCACTTCGCGGTTCTTGGCCTCCACTTCCGCTTTTTGACGCGCGAGGAGCGCCGCTTTCTCCTGCAGTTCTTCGTTGGTTTGTTGCAGCTCTTCCTGCTGGCTCTTCAGGAGCTCTTCCGATTCGCGCAGTGATTCGGCCTGCTGTTCGAGTTGTTCGTTGGTTTTCTTGAGTTCGTCCTGTTGGCTCTGCAGCTCGCCTGCGAGTGACTGCGACTGTAGCAGTAGGTCTTCCGTACGGGTGTTGGCGGCAATCGTGTTCAGTACGATGCCGATACTTTCGGTCAACTGATCAAGGAAAGTGAGATGCGTCTCACTAAACGTTTTGAAGGTGGAAAGCTCGATCACCGCTTTTACTTCACCTTCAAACAGCACGGGCAGTACGACGATGTTGTTGGGCGGTGCTTCGCCCAGACCCGATGCCACGTACACATAATTGGAGGGAACGTTGGTGACCAGGATTCTTTCACGCTCCAGCGTGCATTGGCCCACCAGGCCTTCGCCTGCGTGAAATTCGTTGGCCAGGTTCTTGCGCTTCTTATAAGCGTAACCTCCCAATAGCTTCATAAGCGGTTGGCCGTTGGAACTGGTATTTACGTAAAACACCCCCTGCTGCGCGTCTACGAGAGGAGCAAGTTCCGAAAGGACCATCTGGGCAACGGTAGTCATGTCGCGCTGGCCCTGCAGCATCCGCGTGAAACGAGCGAGGTTGGTCTTTAGCCAATCCTGCTCCATATTTTTCTGGGTAGTATCTTTGAGATTAAGAATCATCTCATTGATATTGTCTTTCAACTTTGCGACTTCGCCCTGAGCTTCCACCGTAATCGATCGGGTCAGATCCCCCTTGGTCACCGCCGTGGAGACCTCCGCGATGGCGCGGACCTGGGTGGTCAAATTCGCTGCGAGGCCATTAACGTTATCAGTAAGATCGCGCCAGGTGCCGGCCGCACCAGGAACGTTTGCCTGCCCGCCCAACCTGCCTTCCACACCTACCTCGCGGGCGACGGAGGTAACCTGGTCGGCAAAGGTGGCCAGGGTGTCAGTCATGTTGTTGATGGTGTCAGCGAGTTCGGCGATTTCACCCTTGGCTTCCACCGTCAGCTTGCGTTCCAGATCGCCGTTGGCAACCGCGGTAACGACCCGGGCAATACCTCGCACCTGATCCGTCAGGTTGATGGCCATGGAATTGACGTTGTCGGTGAGGTCCTTCCAGGTGCCGGCGACCCCAGGTACGTCCGCTTCACCGCCCAGCTTTCCTTCGGTGCCCACTTCGCGGGCCACCCGCGTCACTTCCGAAGCGAAGGAGTTCAGCTGGTCCACCATGGTATTTATGGTGTTTTTGAGTTCCAGGATTTCGCCCTTCACGTCGACCGTGATCTTCTTGGATAAGTCGCCGTTGGCCACGGCCGTCGTGACGTCGGCGATGTTCCGCACCTGTCCGGTGAGGTTGCTGGCCATTGAGTTCACGTTGTCAGTGAGGTCCTTCCAGGTGCCGGCGACCCCACGTACGTCAGCCTGGCCGCCCAGTTTCCCTTCGGTACCCACTTCGCGGGCCACCCGCGTCACTTCCGAAGCAAAGGAGTTCAGCTGGTCTACCATGGTGTTGATGGTGTTCTTGAGTTCCAGGATCTCGCCCTTGACGTCGACCGTGATTTTCTTTGAGAGGTCGCCGTTGGCCACGGCGGTAGTTACCTCGGCAATGTTACGCACCTGGCCGGTAAGGTTGCCGGCCATGAAGTTCACGTTGTCAGTGAGATCTTTCCAGGTGCCGGCGACGCCCATCACTTGCGCCTGACCGCCTAGCCGGCCCTCCGTACCCACCTCTCGGGCAACGCGGGTAACTTCCGAGGCAAACGAGCTGAGTTGGTCCACCATGGTGTTGATGGTGTTCTTCAATTCAAGAATCTCGCCTTTGACGTCGACCGTGATTTTCTTCGAGAGGTCGCCATTGGCCACGGCGGTGGTCACGTCCGCGATATTGCGCACCTGACCGGTAAGATTACCGGCCATGGAGTTCACGCTGTCGGTTAGGTCTTTCCAAGTACCGGCCACGCCGCGCACATCGGCTTGACCGCCCAGCTCACCTTCGGTTCCTACTTCGCGCGCCACCCGGGTCACTTCCGAGGCGAAACCGTTGAGCTGGTCCACCATGGTGTTGATAGTATCTTTGAGTTCGAGAATCTCGCCCCTTACGTCCACCGTTATCTTCTTGGAGAGGTCGCCGTTGGCGACCGCGGTCGTGACTTCGGCGATGTTACGCACCTGGCCGGTAAGGTTGCCGGCCATGAAGTTCACATTGTCAGTCAGGTCCTTCCAGGTGCCGGCGACTCCCTTCACGTCAGCCTGTCCGCCGAGCTTGCCTTCCGAGCCGACTTCGCGGGCCACACGGGTCACTTCCGACGCGAACCCATTGAGCTGATCCACCATGGTGTTGATAGTGTCTTTGAGTTCAAGAATCTCACCTTTCACGTCCACCGTTATCTTCTTGGAGAGGTCGCCGTTGGCCACGGCCGTCGTGACCTCGGCAATGTTACGCACCTGGCCGGTAAGGTTGCCGGCCATGAAGTTCACGTTGTCAGTCAGGTCCTTCCAGGTGCCGGCCACACCAATCACTCGCGCCTGTCCGCCCAGCTTTCCTTCGGTACCCACTTCGCGGGCCACCCGCGTCACTTCCGAAGCGAAGGAGTTCAGCTGGTCCACCATGGTGTTAATGGTGTTTTTGAGTTCCAGGATCTCGCCCTTGACGTCGACTGTAATTTTCTTTGAAAGGTCGC
>JACCUI010000045.1 GCA_013811945.1 Pyrinomonadaceae bacterium
GGCCAATGCGTCGAAGCAGTAAATATTCAGCCGCCAGCATCAGGCGACGGCGCACTGCCCACAATCAACCGGAATGCCTGCCCACGTTGCTGCCGGAATCACTGCCCACGTTCACCGGAATACGCACAACTAGCGCAAGTCAATAATGAGTTAGTTGTGGCAGAGACGATTCTCGACAACGTGAATCAAGCCTCAATCTGGCAGTTCAATTCTTTGGGCGCGTCCGACTCTTTCATTGCTAAGACTCGTCACGCTTCCTTGATTGAACGTCTGGAAGCAGCAAGCGCAGAAGCAGACAAACTTCGAGACACTGCTACCAAGCTTGTGGGAACCTTACGCGATGAAAAGCGAAAGTTAACCAAGAGCATCGGGAGTGGCGCAAATAGCCCGGCAATGAAGATTGCCGAACAAAGCGCGGAAGTGGCAGCGGAAGCGAACATGAAAGCAGTTAAAGCGAAAGCTGGCCCGACGAAGCCAACTGCGAAGAAAAAAGCGCAAGCTGAAGCTTCTGTGTGATGTTGATTCGCGAAGCGAGAAGACTCTGTGGCGCGTTTTCAGTCTTAAAGCTGTGGCGCGCTATCAATATGCAACTCTTGATGCAACTTGACTCTGAGAAGACTTGCAAATCGTTGCTTCTAAAAGACTCACTTGGTATAGAGTGTTTGATTCGATGTCAAAAAGCACAAAGACTCTGGAAAGGAAGGTTGAGAGTCTTCTGCAGGAGACTTTCGGTTATCGAGTGGCGACCTTTATCAGATCGACATCTGAAGTGGCAAACATTGCGGAATACAAACCATTTGACGATTCGGAGTTGGATGCAGACGGAAATGTACTGTATATCGCCTTTACAGCGGATGAGCCCAGCACCGAATCCAAGCGGATGCTCTTGACATTTATTACCGAGGTCGACGACTTTAAAGTGTATGGTCGTGAAGTGTACTGGCTTTCCCGTAAGAACATCAGCGAATCCAAGTTTTCCGGCGCCCAGCTCGAGCGTATTCTGAGAATGCCGGCCACGATACGGAACGCGAATACCGTTAAGAGAATCGCGTTTAAGTACGCTTTATTCGCGGATAAGAATACGAGCCACTGATGAACACGGAGACAACGGATAAGAAAGAGAAAGGGTAGGAGCCCGAGCCTGCGCAGATCTGCGTTTCTCCGTGTTCATTTGTGACCACTGTTGAGCTAAGCCGCGGGAGAGCGGGAAGGCGAACAATCAGCTCGGTAAATAAGTAACCAGGGTGGAGGACAAGTTGCCCGACTCTCAACCAGGCCCTAAGCGCCGAGGCTTTCTTAATCCACAAATGGTGAGGACGATCTCATTCTGGACTACCAGCGCCTGCATCCTGGTGGCGGTGGTCGCCTCCCTGCTCGCCTTTTGGAAGTTTACCGGGACCGACATTTTGTGGCGCACAGTAGCAACCTGCGCCGTGATCGGAGCGGGCACCGTCGCGTTCTACTGGGTTAACGTACTCTTCGGCAAGACTTCGGACTAGCTGCTGTTGACATCCATCCCTTTAAGCCTCCTCGTGATCAAGGTTGAAAGCTTCTTAAAGTTTGAACGATTCACGAAGCGATACGAAATGCCACTAACGCCCTTGGTGGTGGTTCGTGTTGTTTCGTGGATCGTGATGCACTTTCGGAATGCTCAAAGAAGGGCCAAGACAGGACCTAACCCGGCTGGGTGTGCCCATTTCACCATGATCCGAGTGTAGCACCAGGCAAGTAGCTCGACTGTTAAGGAGGGCTCCTCAACGTACCAAAATCTCTGCGAACTAGTCTTGTTGAGCACACGGCGCTCTGCGCCTCAACGCTCGGCAAACACTCATGAGGTTCAGAGTGTGCTGCGAGGAATCAGCCGACCTCGGGATTAGTCTAGTTGCGGTTACTCGAGCCGGCGGTGCTGCCATTGGAGATTTGAGGCGTTGAGCGCGGCTTTATTGGGACCAGGGCTTCGAAATTCTTGTAGATCTGCAGATACATTTGCGTCTCACGCGGAATGAGTGTGCGCCACGACGAACCTCCGCGGTTCAAATAACCCGGCAGACGAGCAGCGTTTGAGTTATAACCGGCAGCGAGCAGCTCCGGTTGCGTCGCGAGTTTCGCATTGAGGGCGTATTGCACCTCTTCATTTACCGCCAGATCGTTCCAGGTGTCTTGCATGTAGAGCAGCATCGCCTGCAGCGCATTTCCGTGGTTGCGCATGCCCGTCACAAAATCAGGCGTCAGACCCACGCCCGGGTGGCGCTGCTTCATAAGGTTGTATGCCCAGGGAATCATTTGCACCATGCCCCCCGCCCCCGCACTGCTAACCGAATAGCGGTAGGTATCAAGTTCATTGAGAGCAAAGAGCGAATAAATCTCCTGGAACAGTGCGCCGCGGTTTTCCTGTCGAAAACGCTCATGATCAACGTGCTCAACAAGGCAAAGGCGTTCAGCGACATCGACGATCTGAGGCGAGATAAAAGCACCCTTCTCACGCAAACGTTTCGCTGCCAGATCCAACATCGTGCGCACATACAATTGGCCCGAGCGGGCCAGATCAGAGGAAAGCAGAGCCGGATGCGCGGAGGTGTAATAAGCCAGCTCACGAAAAACGCCGCGCTTCTCAATCGGAAACTCGACCAGAAGGGGAGTCAGGGAGCGGCCCTGATTGTCGAAGATGACTACCGCGGTGTTCACTCCGTTCGCACGCAGCACGCGAATACTCAACGGCACGCCTAATGAACTAGTCGTTGTGAATTCCGAGCCCTTGGTGAGAAACGTTTCCTTTAGGAGTGTGACGTGATGGATGTGGGCCGTGCTCTGGTCCAGAGCCGAGAGGGTTACAAATTGAATTGAAGGCCCCATCGATGTCGGCATCGGACGCGACTTAAACAGGCGCTCCGCCTCAGCAATTCTTGCGCGAATCGTATGCGGCGAAAGAGGCAGCAGGGTCTTCTGCGCTTCAGCGGCGTCAGGCTCCGTTCCCGCCAACTCGACCGACTGAGGCGGGACTACTGTTGGTGAACCCGCCGGCTGTGGACTGGGTGTTTGGAGCGGCTCTGGACTTTGCTTTTGCGGTACTGTTTGCGCAGAAGTCTGAAGAATCTTGGTCGACTGGGGAGCCGGGGACGACACCGTTCGCGGGCGCGTCAATTCCGAGACTGCCGGGGATTGTGCCTGAGCTGCTACCAACGTAATAGAAAAAACGATTGGCGTGATTGCGAGGGGACCTAATTTCATATCTATTCTTTTCGAATTCTTGGACTTAAGACTACTCGCCAGGGGCAGCGAGTGCAGACTTAGATTCGCCGATGCCCCTGCGGGTTGTCAACCAGTTTCTCTTGTCCCTGGAAGGGACGCAGTCAAAGCCGGGGCAACGCCCCCGGAAACTGGTAATGCTCGAGCTAATTAATCTCAAAACCAACATTGACCACGGCCGTGATGTCTTTTTCAAGTGACGAGGTGTCGTTCATACCACTATCGGAAACTTCGTTTGAATCTGCCGGTGTGATCTGCAAAACGCCCATTCTTGCAGTGCGTAAGCTGCCAATGCTGCTGCCAGTGCTCTCCGCCACCTTTTCAGCGCGCACCTTGGCATCTTTGGCCGCTTCGGCAAGCATCGTGATCTTCTCCTCACCGAGTTTGGTGTAATGGTAAGCAGGCGCCATCGACTCCAGCAGAATGCCCTGATTAATCAGTTCAGTAGCCTCGCGAGCAATCTTCGCGATCTTGTCCACGTCATTGGAACGCACCTCGAGCTCCTGTCGCAGCGAATAGCCGGTGATCTGTCCGGTGTTTTCTTCTCCCTGGTCGTTACGAGCGTGCAAGGTTTGGGAGGAGATGGAAGAAATCGTGATTTGATTCTCAGGAATGCCCTTGCCGATCAGGTACGACTTAACGCGAGGCACATTCTGGGAAAGAGACTGGTAAGCGTCTGCCAGCACCGGTGCCTGATAGGAAACACCCGCCTTCCAAATCACCAAGTCTGATTTGATTCGCTTGCGCGCCGAGCCCGTCACGGTAATCATCTGATCACCGCGCTTCCCTTTTACGAAAGCCAACCCGCCAATCACAGAGGCAAGCACTAACCCAATCGCCAGTGCGATACCCGCGCCAAAACCAGATCCAAATCTTTCGTCACCCATCGGGCAAAACCTCCTGTCGAAGACTCAACGTTCGAGTGCTGCACGATACACGAACCCTGTCAGAACGGCGAGCGGTAGCCACAAGGTCTGACTTGCGCCGGCTCTCAGCGAACCCTATCAGAATCACCGGCCGTATGCTTCCCAGTTGATACCGGGTCGCTACCGCTCGCCGTTCTGACAGGATCGATAATCGCGGTGGCATCAAAACATACGATCCACCAAACTACACAAACCAACACGAAATCCTGTTAGTGTCATTTTCGTGTGACTTGTGGATACGTTTTGACGTTGGTGGCCGCTGGTGCGGTGGCGTGATCTCTACTAGAATGCGCGAGCTTTCGTCGATCAACCATTTCATTTGAAGGGCGTTCCAAACTTATCCAGGAACTTCAAACATGCGCACCTTGAGAACAATTCTGACTGCCTTCTTAGTACTCATCGCTAATGCTCCTACATTCCTATCACAAGAATCCGGAAAACAACCGGGCGCCATCAGGCCTGCACCTCCACAAGGCAAAGGCGTGGTCGTGCTCCGCGCAGCACGGTTGATCGATGGGACCGGCAAGGCATCAATTAGCAATGCCGTCCTGATAGTGACCGACGAAAAGATAACCGCGGTTGGCGCCGCCGGCGACGTGCCTGTTCCTGCCGGAGCCAGGATTATCGATCTTGGCGATGTGACGCTCCTGCCTGGTTTTGTTGACGCGCATACTCACATCATCGGCCGCGTGCTGGGCGATCCGGAGATCGAGACGGCCGCTGTTCGGGATTATGAATCTTTCGGGGCCATTCTCAGCGTCAACAATGCAAGAGATACATTGATGGCCGGGTTCACCACCGTTCGTAACGTTGGCGCGGGCGGCCGGTTCGATGACCTGGCGCTGCGGAAGGCTATCAACGAAGGGTGGATACCGGGGCCGAGAATGCAGGCTGCCGGCCATTCACTCGGCATCACCGGCGGCCACTGCGATTCGAATGGCTATCGACCCGGGCTCATGGATCGGTCGATCGAAGACGGCATTGCGAACAGTCCGGACGAAATACGAGCAGCGGTCCGTTTTCAGGTTAAGTATGGCGCCGACGTGATCAAGACCTGCGCGACCGGCGGCGTGCTGTCGGAAGGCGATGCCGTGGGCACAACTCAATACAACTATGACGAGATGAAGGCGATGGTTGATGAAGCGACTAAGCTGGAAAGAAAAGTCGCCGCTCATGCCCATGGCACGGAGGGAATCAAGATTGCCACTCGCGCAGGGGTGGCTTCAATTGAGCACGGATCTTTTATCGATGAGGAAGGCGCGCGACTGATGGCCCAACGCGGCACATTCCTGGTTCCCACTATGATGGCCGGTGAGGCGGTGGAAAGAGCCGCCAGGAGCGGCATTCTTAAAGGACACCGAGCCGAGAAAGCCCTGGCTGCCTCCGCCGCTATGCGCAACGGAATTAAAATCGCCGTCGCTAACAAAGTCCCGATCGCTTTGGGTACCGACGCCGGCGTGATACCTCATGGAATAAACGCGCGGGAGTTTGTACTGATGGTGGAGTGGGGCGGGATGACTCCCATGGAATCGATCGTGGCAGGTACGCTGAATGGATCGAAGTTACTTGGCTGGGACAAGAACCTGGGCTCATTGACGGTGGGGAAATGGGCTGACATCGTGGCCGTTTCAGGCGATCCCCTGAAAGACATTCACAACATGCAGAAAACCGTCTTTGTAATGAAGAATGGAGTTGTCTACAAACAGTGACATTGTAGGGCGTCCCTCCGTGGACGCCCCAGGGGGTCGTCGCATTGGGGCGCTTACGGAGGGACGCCCCTAAGGTTTCTCTGCGATGAGTCCCGTCCTATCGTGCTATTTGCCTTCTGTCCGAACGCGAGAGTCGAGACGCCCAATCTGAAATCTGAAATTTGAGATCTGAGATCAGAGTCAATCGCTTGCCTGGCCGTCGACGTCCAGCCAATCGCGCGTGAGGTCGCACCAGAGGGCCAAACCACGCCACTCTTTAAAGCCCGCATAGTAACGAGCGATCGTCTTGTCCGTCGCTTTGCGTCCATTGTTGCGCACTTCGAAAAACTTCGCGCGGGTCCAGGAATCCAGTGCTAGACCATCGTAGCGGCCCAGGAGTTTGAGAACGTTCTCAGCAGCGTAGTCGCCAACTCCCTTAACGCTCTTCATCTCCTTGATCAGTTCTGCGGTAGGCAATGGGCTCTCGAGCCATGCCTCTAAATTTAAGGAGCCGGAAGCCACGCGTTCCGCAAGTTCCTTAAAATATGGAGCACGATAACCAGCTCGCACTTCGTTCACGTAGAATTTTAAGGGCATCAGCGCCATCGCTTCCGGAGTCGGAAAGGTTCTCCGTCCGCGGGTCGATTCACGTCCCAGACTTTGAACCAGCCCCGTGACCATCTTCTTCGTGAGTGCCCAGGAGCAATTTGTAGTGCAGATCATCTTCACCAAATCTTCAAAAACGGTGGGAGCGCGGAGCAGCCGGCCTGCTCCCTGCTCCGACACCCACTCAAAATCGGGTGTCCCTTTCATCGTTTGATAAAAAGCGGCCATATCATCATCCAGCCGCAGCATGTGACATACGTCCCGCTGTACTCGCTGGGCAGCTTTTTTCCCAAGCGTGCGAGGTGGATCAATCAGCACGGCACGCTTGTTTGCTGTGATTAAGACTGTGACGGGTGCGCCGTCAGAGAGATCGAGGGTGCGCGTGAGCACCCACCTGTCCCGATCAATCTCGAATGGCAAGAGTTCGCACCAACCATGACTGATCGCGGTTCGCTTGAAGCTGAAAGTGCGGGGCGTAGTTATCGATAGTTGCATGAATGACTTTAGATTATTTCAAGATAAGACCAAACGTGACCGTTGCTTAAACAGATTATGACCATGGACGGACAAAGTTCGCAAATCTGTAGGCGTGCAACGACGCTGGCAATCTTTTTGGAGTGCGGTGGCAAGCGAAGCGCGACACCGCTTTGGATTAGTTGCGATAAACCAAAGCGCCGTCGCCGCTGCGCTCCTGGCGGCGCACCAAAGTTCATACTGTATAATCATTGGATGAAAATATGGACCTCGAAACGATAACGACTCCCGCACTCTTACTTGATGTCGAGCGATTGAGGCGCAACGCGGAACGAATCGGCAACCGCGTTCGCGATCTCGGCGTACGACTGCGCCCGCATGTGAAAACACACAAGTCAATTGAAGTAGCGCGCATTCAGACTGAGGGCCACTCGGGCGCGATAACCGTGTCCACCTTAGCTGAGGGCAGTGCTTTTGCGGCTCGTGAGTTTCAAGACATCACCTACGCAGTCCCGATAGAGCCGGGTAAATTCCCGACAGCGCTCGCACTGGCTAAGTCCTGTCAACGTCTCAGTCTGATCACCGACGATCCGGAGCTTCCGGCTCTGCTCAACGAAGCCGCACGAAATCAAAATGTCTTTGTCGACCTGTTTTTGAAGATTGATTGTGGCTACCACCGCTGTGGTGTGGAGCCTGATTCCAAAGAGGCACGCGAAATCCCTGAACGAATCTTGGATTCTTCGAATCTTCGTTTCGCGGGAATTCTTACGCACGCCGGTCATTCGTATCACTGCCGCTCACGGCATGAGCGCCTGACCGTCGCCAGGCGTGAACGCGATGTGATGAGGCAACTCGCGGCAGAATTGCGAGATTCTGGAGTTGACGTCCCGACTGTCAGCATAGGGTCGACGCCTAGCATCACAGTTGTCGACCATCTTGACGGGATCGATGAGGCGCGGCCTGGTAACTATATTTTCTTTGATGCATTCCAGGCCTCAATCGGAAGCTGCACGCTGGACGACTGCGCGTTGACCGTTCTCGCCGCGGTGATTCATCGGGATCTTAAGCGTAACAAGATTATCATTGACGCGGGGGCGATTGCCCTCTCGAAGGACCGCGGCGCGATCGAGTTTGATCCCACCTCCGGATATGGTCGCGTGCTGGATCTTGAAGGCCAAGACCTGGGTCTTAGTCTCGCCTCATTGTCACAGGAACATGGCGAGGTTATGGCCGGGACTGGCGATATTTCGAGACTGAAAGTCGGGTCGCGAGTTCGGGTGCTTGCAAATCACTCGTGCCTGAGTGCTGCCCAACACTCGCACTACAATGTCTTGGAGGGCGGTCGAATTGTGGATCGTTGGGAGATTCATCGCGGCTGGTAGGGAAGCGGCGTGAACACGCTCAATTCCGGTGTCGCCTAGTCAAATCAGGACACTCCTCGGTCAAGCTGAAACTTGACAGCGGGGTCTTCCGGAATTAGACTGACTCCACTTGAAACAGTGTAAAAGGAAGGCTGTACTCGGGTTTCCCTAATACTCGGGAAGACTTGGGAGAAGAGTCAAAAACACTACGGCTCTCTACAGTATTGCACGGTGAACGTACGTCACCGCTTCCGATTTATAGCCGGAGCTTTCCGGCGCCGTTCGTCGCCCCAACCGGTCGGTCAGCAGGGCAGACCCGATTGGGGCGATGTCGTGTCTAGCCCACTGTAATTTTCCACCAACTCCCCAGCAATTGGATGTCTGTTACCCAGCCGCTAGGAAGTGCTACGCCTTTCGCTTTGCCCAGTTATGACATGCCAAGCAAAAGAGATCGTGCGTTCATGAGGTCGGTACCACCTCGCGTAGCGGGTGGGTCGTCGTGTTTTCAGAATGACACCAACAAGACTGCGATTGCCTACCGCCCGGCTACTTCACGTAAATTGGATTAGAAAGAATCCAGGGTTGCTCGCTGACAGACCCAGGGAGCTGGGGCAGATAGAGCTCGACCCGGTAACTGCCACGCACAGTCACAACGAACTCCTTTCTGGTCAGCCCGCTCTCACTCTGAATTGCGTTGCCATCCCGCAGTAGGACGATGCGGCTGGAAATGGGAGCCGTCACGTTTAGACGGATTTCACTTTCAAGTCTGATCTCCTCACCCTGAATCCTGGTCTCCTTTGCGTTTGACCCGGTAAACCGAAACCCCGAGGTATCGGAGAATAGATCGAAGCCAATAAAACAATGGCCGGCAGCAATAGCCCCTCGCAAAGTTTCGGTATCAAGGATGCTGCCATTTGGAATGAGTACGTGGACCCTCACCAACCGAAAACTTCTTTCGTAAGGATCGAGCTTCAGGCCCAGCAACGTGTTTCCCGAGGTGTCTTTAAGTGCCAGTCCTACGTTTGCGTGGGCGTCGTTGCCGGCAACGGCAACCAGTCCTTGTTTTCTGGTCGCAATTGCACTATCCCAGCGCCGCAGACTCTCAGCCGGTCGTTCATAAAAAGTGGCAAACAAGAGATCGGCATAACTTCGGTACGACCAGAGTCCATCGAAGAACATTACGATGGGATTTATTTCTCGCGCATTCGTATAAACATTGTAAACCTCCACACCGTCGTAGTTGGTTGAGTCCCAGCTCCTGAATTCTTCGGGATACGCAACAAACACCGTCGCCTTCGTAACTTTCGCCCGAGCGATGACGTCCTGAGTTGAGTGCTGGTCCGTATCGGCGGCGGATTCGCTTCCCGGCATAACCAACAGACGGTCTGCCTGAGCCGTGCTGACCTCATTGCCATTGATAAATAGAACGCCGGCATGCACTCCCTTCAACGTCATCTCAGCAGTGTTGAAATTCTTCGAAGGGTGCTCAGTCATAACTACAAAGTCCAATTGATTCGACTTAGCGGCGGCGATGATTTCGTCGAAGCCTCCGGTGCTGTGACCACCGATAAATGAATGGACATGCATCACGCCCTTGTACTCAACGAAGTCGTCCTGAGTCGCGATGCGTTGAGAGTTCGTTTGCTGAATCGCCGCATGAAGACGACCCAATTTGTAACGGCGATAGGCAAAGGGAATCTGCGAGATCAAGACGAGTACGGGCAAGAGCAGTAGGAGCTTCTTCCAGGACTTCATAAGAACAGGACTCCACGCGACGGTTCAATCTTCGAAATCAACTGAGGCCACGTGCTCGCTAATCCTTCTACCCAGCTCGGCGACTTTAATGTGTGCGGGATGAATGGTGTAGGCTTCGAGCCCAGCGCGATCGTGAAAGACGGCCACCAGCCCCGTATCGTAAGAGCGGGGCAGACGCAGCACGTCGAAGCCCACGGTCAGGCTCACGAGCTCGGGGATAGTACCAACCAGTGCTCGGAGAAGACCGACGTGCTCCTCGCGAACTTCCTGTTCAATATCGACCCGATACTTCCAGATAACGATGTGTGTCAGCATAAGTCTCTCGAAAGATGCAGCCCTTCCGTTTCCCGTTCCCTTTCTTCGCACCACTCGCGAGTAACCTGGTGCCGGTAGTCAAAAAGCTTCCGCAGGCGGCTCTCGATCAGAAGCGGGGCCAAGGAACGTCCCACAAATCCCAACGGCGGTTCATAGTCTATTTCATCTAGCAGTGTCGCCCCATTCTTATGAGGTTCAACCAGGTGGCGATGACGCCAGCTGCGAAAGGGCCCTTTGACTTGCATGTCCTCGAACATGTGCGGCGGCTCGTAAACGGTGTGTTCGGCAATCCACTGAACTTTTATCGGTCCAAAAATCCGCGTCTCGACTGTCGCTTGCGCGCCGACTTCCGAAATCTTCGCACTCTGTATCACTCGGGCGCTCTCCCAGGGCGGGAGCAAAAGCACTAACGCTTCCGGTTGCTCGTGAAATGCGAAGACGCGTTCGGGGCTCGCATGGATCAGACTCTCCTTAACAAATCGCATTGAACTGTCTGCGAACCAAATCCCAGTTTCTTGCTGGTTTAGAATTCTCGACCTGCTCAAACGATCCACGAAATCACACGAACCAACACGAAATTGCGTTAGTGACATTTCGTGTGAGTTCGTGGATCGTATCTATCTCTTTCACCAAAGACGCACCTCTGTAGACCCTTAATCCAATCCAAAGCGCCGCGGCCGCTGCGCTCTGCCGCATTCCAAAACGGAAACGAAATGTTGAACTACTTCAAGAATCGATCGAACCAGGCGAGCGTCTGCTCAAGTGCGTCTACCCGGTGCCGCGGCTCGCGCAAGCCATGACCTTCGCGCGGATAGCGGACGAAGACAGTCTCCACCCCACGTCGTTTGAGCGCCATGTACATCTCTTCCGCCTGCGTTATGTGCACCTCATTATCCTGCTCGCCGTGAATGAAAAGCGTCGGTGTCTGCGCTTGTCTGACGTGACGCCGAGGCGACCACTGCCAGAGCTGTTCGTAATTATCCCAGGGAAAACTGCCAAATTCAGCATGAATCAAGTCCTGATAAAGCGAAGTCGCATAGAAGCTCACCAGGTTACTGACGCTGGCACTGGCCACCGCGGCTTTGAAGCGCGGCGTCTGAGTAATAATCCAGTTGGTCATGAAGCCGCCATAAGAACCGCCGGTCACTCCCATGCGACCCTGATCGATCCACGAGTAGCGTCTGAGCGTTTCATCGACGCCGGCCATCAGATCTTTATAATCGCCACCGCCCCATTCATTCAGCGTGCCGTCTGAAAATTTTTGACCATAGCCGCTCGAGCCGCGCGGATTAAGATACAGCACAGCGTAGCCGCGGGCCGCATAAGCCTGAAAGGTCGGATTGAATCCCCACCCCGACATTCCATGCGGTCCACCATGTACACTCAGGATCAACGGATACTTCCGGTCCTCACGAACATTAACTGGTTTCGTCAACCAACCCTGGACCGGTGTCCCGTCAAAGCTTCTGAAGTTAATTTCCTCGGGACCGGTCGCTCTAACGGAGCGCGTGAAAGAATCATTGTGAGCGCTCAAACGTCGCAGCGGAACACCACTTCCTAACCCAACCCACACCTCGGCCGGATGCAAGGCGTCGGTTAAGGTAAACGTCAATGGCATCAAGTAACTGTCGGTAACGCCACTCGGTCTCGCCACGGGAAGAGTCTTGCTCGCCACACTGAAGCTTCCGATTTGAAACGACGGAACGGCCGCGACTGTAGATTCGGTAGCAGGTCGAGATTTTGAGTCTTGATCCTCAAGAGTGGCGCCCAGTTGTCCATCAGAATAAAAGACCGACAACTTATCAATCCTGCGCGCGTCAAGTCCGACCCGGAAAAGTGTTGTTTTGCCATGATCACCCGCGAGGAAAAGAATGGAGCGGCTGTCAGGCGACCATTTCGGGCTGCGCGCCCGCCGGTCCTGTTGAGCGGTCAGTTCCCTACCTACGCCTCCCGCCGCCGCTACCACCCAGACGTGCGTGTCTTCGGCCACGCTATCGATTGTTGTTATCTCTCGTTTCGTGGCGGTGTATGCAATCCATCTTCCGTCAGGTGACCAACGGGGTTCATATTCGCAACCTTTCGTATGGGTAAGCTGTCGTACTTGGCCTCCGAGGTCCACCGCAAAAATATCGGAATTGTTGTTAGCGTCGGGGTCGGGTTCGTGGTTGGAGAGAAAGCCTATCTCGTCACCCCTGGCACTGAAGGTGATTGCGTGATCGTAGAAAAGACCCGAGGTCAGTTGCCGCGGTTCTGGTTTATCAACCTCTACAATCCAAACATGCGTGCGGCGATTATCCGAGAATGAAGTTCGCGACTTGTATTGAATGCGATCTATGACGCGTGGGTCATCGGGTTTCTTTGCGGCTCCGGCGGTTTCTGAGAATTCTTCCCCCGCTGAAATGTAGGCGATGCGCGTTGAATCCGGCGACCACGCGACCGTTTCGCCAGTGTAGGGGATGAAGAAATTGGTGCTCTGGACCGGAGCCACAAATCGAGGCTCGGGTTTGCCTATGTTCAGTACCCAAATGCCGTTCTGGTCATCGCGATTCGAAAGGAAAGCGATCCTGGTGCCATCAGGAGACCAGCGAGGCGTAGAAGCAATCCAGGATTGAGGCAACAACTGGGACGGGGGGCGCGCGATTTCCCGCCAGTCTAGATCCCTTTGTCGAGTAGGCAGTGGCTGGCTGGTTGGTGGGTCGGGAAATTCCTGTCCAGCTCGAGCAAGCCATAGTGTCGAGATTGTTCGGTCACCTTCGGTCGTTGAGACGGCGTAAACAACCGATTGACCATTTGGCGATATCTGCGCGTCGCTGGCCCCGGCCACGCGCAGGATGTCAGCGGGTGCGAACGGTCGGCGGCTCTGGGCAAAAGAACTTGATAATGATATCGAGACTAGAGCTGCCGTAACGATTAGGAGTTCACGCAAAGACGCAAAGGTAGCAAAGACGCAAAGATGAGAAAGCCATTCTCTTCTTTGCGTCTTTGCCCCTTTGCGTCTTTGCGTGATAACCATGATCCGCTATTACTCTGGCAGCCTGTTAACCACTCGCATGATCCCATCTTTAATCAGCGCCCCACCGAAGTTGAGTAAGAGTCCGAGGCGCTTATCTGATAAACGAAGGTAGGTCAAAAGTTGCTTCATGTGAACCGGGGCTATTACTTCGACCGATTTGACCTCAATAATAACCTTACCTTCAACAATCAAATCTGGTCGAAAGCCGATGTTCATGCGTACTTCCTCATAGATGACCGGCATCGGCCGCTGGCGAATTACAAGCAACCCTCTTTTTCTAAGTTCATACTCCATGATTGCTTCATAGACTGACTCCAACAACCGGGACCCAGTCTCGTGTGAACGGTAAAGGCCGCATCTACAATTATCTTCGCAACTTCATTTTCAGTCATTGTGAGGATCTCCTGAAAGAGGAAGGAGTTTACGCAAATATCAAGTCAGCTTAGTTCACCTTAACTGCCCTAGTTGCTGATTCAGCAATTCCCAAACCTGACGGACATGCCGTTCCGCTGTGCGAATGTTGGCAATGGAGAGCCGCAAGGTAAGCTTATCGTTTAGGCGAGTGTGCGACAGAAATGCTTTGCCCGTTCGGTTGACGGCATGCATTACTTCCTCGTTCAAGGCATCCCAGCGGGCATTGCGCGACTTCTCGTCAACCGCGTCGACTTGCGGACAGGCACGAAAACAGACGAGGGACAAAGGCACCGGCGCCATCAATTCCCAATCGGGAGACTCTTCCACCCATGAGGTAAACAACCTCGCCAAACGGCAGTGCTCCCGAATCCGTGATGCGAGGCCTTCATGTCCGAAATAGCGAATGATCATCCAGAGCTTCAGCGCCCGGAAACGACGACCCAGTTGAATGCCGTAGTCAGAGCCGTTGCGCACCCGGTCTTGCTCAGGCGTCCGTAGGTATTCGGGAACCAGAGAGAAGGCCCGCTGTAGTAGATCCATGTGCCGGCAATAGAGAACGGATAGATCAAAAGGAGTGAATAACCACTTGTGAGGATTAACGGCAACGGAATCCGCCCGCTCGCAGCCGGCCAAAATATGTCGAAGTTCGGGGACAATTGCGGCGGAGCCGGCGTAAGCAGCGTCAACGTGCAGCCACATGGCGTGCTTCTCACCAATAGGGACGATCTCTTTGACCGGGTCGATACTCGATGTTGACGTCGTTCCCACTGTTGCTACTACGCAGAAAGGAACCATGCCCTGGCTCAGGTCCTCATCAATCGCTTCAGCGAGAGCCTGGGCATTCATCCGAAACTCGGCGTCGGTAGGAATTTTACGCAGACCACGCTGTCCTAAACCCAGGGTGATCACGCCCTTCTCGATTGAGGAGTGGGCTTGTTCGGAAACATATACACGGAGGAGGGGCAGGTCATGCCTCCCGCTCATACCTTCCTCTCGTATGCGCCGTTCCACGCCTTCGCGAGCGGCAGCAATCGCATGCATACTCGAGACGGAGGCCGTGTCGTAAATAATCCCCCTGTATCCCGCATCGAGCCCCATCATCTGACGGAGCCAGTCAAGCGCCACTTCTTCCAACTCCGTAGACGCCGGCGAAGTGCGCCAAAGCATCGCCTTGTTATCAAAGGCGGCGGACAAGAGTTCGCCGAAGATGCCGGGCGCAGACGTGGAGGTAGCGAAGTAAGCAAAGAACGAAGGATGGCTCCAGTGAGTTAGCGCGGGCACGATCAGCTGATCAACGTCAGCGATAATCTGCGCCATGGGTTCACCCTTTTGCGGCGCTGATAACGGAAGCTGCGCCTTCAAATCACCGGGATGTATCTGAGAGAGAACGGGCATCTCCTCGATGTGCTCGAAATAGTCGCCGATCCAGTCAATCAGTTCGTGACCAAAGCGTCGAAACTCGTCGGCGGTCATGTCGCCAGACAAGGGAGCGGTTCCGTCATGAAGTTGTGGTGCTTCTTTCATTGTCTTATGCAGCCAGGTCACTCGGCGGCGGAAAACCATGCTGCTTACGTCCCGGCGGACCATCGAA
The DNA here is from genome assembly GCA_013811945.1 of Pyrinomonadaceae bacterium. Taxonomy (GTDB): domain Bacteria; phylum Acidobacteriota; class Blastocatellia; order Pyrinomonadales; family Pyrinomonadaceae; genus PSRF01. The sequence continues at coordinate 15,390 of JACCUI010000045.1, forward strand.
TGCTTTCGAGGTCTTGTAGAGCTCTAATCGTCCATCTGCAGCCCCGGCGGCGCAGCGCGAACGCAGTTCTTGCATCTCTTCGGAGTTCATTGGTTGAAAGTTGCGCGCAATGCGAAGGTTCTGCCGCACCACTTTCAAAGAATCCATTCCGCTGACGGTCGCAGTCACCGGGAGGCTCATGGCATAACGCAAAGCTTCCGCCGGCGTTACAAATTTTTTCTTAACTGGCCCACCATCGCCGCACATGCTTTTCATTCCCAGGGCTGCGATCCCGCGCCGGTTGAGTTCCGGAAGCACCTGTTGCTCAAAGCTGCGGAAGGTCCCGTCGAGAACGTTAAGCGGCATCTGACATGCGTCGAATGGGTAGTCGTATCGAAGCATCTTCAGATGAATAGCGGGGTCTTTGTGCCCCGTAAATCCCACGAAACGAACCTTCCCTTCCTTCTTTGCCTGGTCTAACGCCGCTACGACTCCGTCTTTCGCGAAATGGAATTCCGGATCGTTGTCATAGACAACCTCATGAATCTGCCAGAGATCCAGATAGTCGGTCTTGAGTCGTTTCAGTGATTCGTGCAACTGCTTCATGGCCACCTTCCGCCCGCGGCCATGGGTACAGACCTTGGTCATAAGAAACGCGTTATGCCGCCGGCCCACGAGCCCCTTGCCCATGATTTCCTCGCTCAGCCCGTCGTGATACTCCCAGCCGTTATCCATGAAAGTGATGCCCGCATCGAAGGCTTCCTCCACTATTCTGATCGCCTCGCGTTTCGTCTTGACCAATCCAAGATGGAAACCACCCAGCGCAATTGCCGGAACCTCAACACCTGTTCGGCCGAATGGTCGCCGCGGAATATCACCCGACGACTGGTCCGCTCTTCGCATCTGTGTTTCTCACTCTCTTTTCGCGAAACTCTATAGGTCATTGGCAACTGATGCAACACGCAGATCCCGACAATGTGGCGGAAGCTGTAGGGGCGGCACTCCGTGGCCGCCCTCGTGGCCCCTAACTCAACGCTATCGAAATCTCCGTCGTCTCTGCCGCGCGGGGTGCCCACGGAGTGACACCCCTATAATTGTGGCGCGCGAGGGTCTCGACAGGGCCGATGAAATGGTTATAATTACGCGCCAGCAAAAGCAAAACAGGGGAGTCTCGGATATGAGATCTCAACTCAGGTCTCAGATCTCAAATTGGTGAACCCGAGCCAGCTGGTACCAGGAACTAGTTCACTCGGTTCAGCAAGAAAGTTTGCGTCAGGACAGTGTCGCGGCTATTATTCAGACTCGGCTACCAATCGTTAAGAGTGAGCCCCCCTCAGATTTTGTTCAAGCCCGGCCGGTGTGTTCGGGATCAAACACGATTTCTAAGTTCTAACATCAGTCAAATACTATCGCCTGTGAGGACCATATGAAACGCATCCTGCTGAGTTTACTAATAACCGTTAGTTTGTTGACGGCTTTCGCATGCCAACCTGGTGGCAGCGGCGTGGGCGACAAAGTCAGAGTCGGCGTCTTCATGTCACTGACGGGCTCGACCGCCAACTTCGGCATCTCCTCCGTAAACGGTATCAAGATGGCCGCCGACGAAGTAAACACGGCAGGCGGAATCAATGGCAAGCAGGTCGAACTGCTAGTGCAGGACGATCGCTCGGATGCATCAGAGGCAGCCACGATTGTCACCAAGTTTGTGACCCAGGATCAGGTACACGCCATTTTGGGCGAAGTCGCCAGCTCACGATCGATTGCGGCCGCTCCGATTGCACAGAACGCCAAGATCCCCATGCTTACGCCCTCTTCCACCAACCCGGAAGTTACAATGAAGGGCGATTTCATTTTCCGTAGCTGTTTTATCGATCCCGTGCAGGGAGCGGCAATCGCGCAATTCGCCGCCCGCACTCTGGGAGCGAAACGCGCAGCCATAATGGTTGATCGCAAGAACGACTATTCAACTGGCCTGGAGAAGGTTATCAACGAAGTGTTCACTCGGATGGGCGGACAGATCGTCGCCACCCAGTCGTTTCAGGAAGGCGATCAGGACTTCAACGCGCAGCTAACCTCGCTGAAAGGCTCGAGTCCCGAAGTGATCTTCGTGCCTGGCTACTACAACGATGTTGGGCTGATCGCGAAACAGGCACGCGATAGAGGCATCACGGTGCCGCTTATCGGCGGCGATGGCTGGGATTCCGCCCAACTCTACGCAATCGGTGGCTCGGCCCTGAACGGTTCCTACTTCACCAATCACTATTCGCCTTACGACACCGACCCAAAGGTCCAGAAGTTCGTCAACGATTACAAGGGCAGGTACAACACCGTCCCGGACGCTCTGGCGGCTACCGCCTACGACGCTGCCCACATCATGTTCGACGCTATTAAGCGGGCCAATTCTCTCGACGGCACCGCTATCCGAAATGCCCTGGCTGCAACTAATGGCTTTCCAGGCGTTACCGGCGCCGTCACTTTCAATGAGAACCGCGATGCTGTGAAGCCCATCGTCATGATCGAAATCAAAGATGGCGGTACGTACGCTGTGCGCGAGCGCGTGCAAGTCGACGGCGCCGCTATGCCTATGGCTTCCAGCAGCGCTTCACCAGCGGCGTCGACGAGTGTGTCACCGACAGCAGCGAGTACACCTGCTGCTGCAACGCCTGCGGCCGGCGTGAAGGCCAGCCCCAGCCCTACCCGCAGCGCCACTCCGTAATCGTGCCCTGAGGGGATAGTGACGTTAGCTTGGCCTTGACCTTAGCTTTCCGCTGTCGTTCGAACTTGTAGAAATCAAACATAAAAAGAAATCGTCACCACTGCGGAACACACCTATGAGTACGTTCCTTCAACAGCTGATTAACGGTGTCTCACTGGGCGCGATCTATTCGCTCATAGCGCTGGGTTACACGATGGTCTATGGCGTGCTAAAGCTCATTAACTTCGCACACGGCGACGTTTACATGGTTGGCGCTTTTATGGGCTACTACCTGGCTAACGGATTGGGTGTACGCGGTGCTCAGGCGCTGGGTATGAGCGCCGACGGTCTACTCGCCCGGGGCTTGCTCGGAAGTGGGGCGATGGAACCGTCTCTCATTACCGCCCTGGCGGTGATGCTGCTGGCGATGGCGATTTGTGCCGCACTCGGTGTGATCATAGAACGCTTCGCTTATCGACCCGTGCGCAAGTATTCTCGTTTGACGGCACTGATCACTGCCATCGGCGTTTCCCTTCTGCTGGAGAATGGCGGTCAGGTAGTTTTCGGCGCTGACCCAAAGTTCTTCCCTGAACTGTTCAAGAAACGCAACATCGAGCTGTTCGGCGGCGCGAGCATCAATAGCGCCGACATCATCGTGCTGGTGATCGCGCTGGCGCTGATGATCGGACTGCAGCTCGTTGTGTTCCGCACCAAGACAGGGAGGGCGATGCGCGCCGTCTCGTTTAACCTGCAGTCGGCGAAGCTGATGGGTATCAATACCGATCGCATCATCGCCTTCACCTTTGCCCTGGGGTCAGCCCTGGCAGCGGCTGCGGGCGTGCTGGTCGCGATTAGAATTCCGCGCATCGATCCGCTGATGGGGATTTTAGTGGGCTTGAAAGCTTTCGTGGCAGCAGTGCTGGGCGGCATTGGAAATATTCCCGGGGCCATGCTGGGAGGACTGCTTATCGGCGTCACTGAAACAATGGTTGTTGGTTACTTGTCGCCGACTTACAAGGACGCGGTCGCTTTTGCCATACTGATCCTGATACTGCTCTTTCGACCGTCCGGCCTTCTCGGTTCAGTTTCACAAGAAAAGGTATGACCGGGCGGAGAATGCAGGAGAATACAGGAGTCAGAAGTCAGGAGTCAGGAGTCAGAATGGAAAAACTTCAGTTCTAAGTCTTAGTCTTACCTTCTGACTCCTGACTGCTGACTCCTGTCTTCTAATGCTTATGCCTCGTTACTTACGCAATCTAATCATAGCCCTGGTTGTAATCGGCGTCCTCTACGGTTTGGATTTCGTGTTTCAGGGCCGGATGATGAACCCCTACTTCAGTCGCATTCTGATGTTGTCGGGTATCGCGATCACCCTCGCCGTATCCCTGAATTTAATCAACGGCTTCACCGGACAATTCTCCATCGGACACGCGGGTTTTATGGCGGTAGGAGCCTACTCGTCGGCTTATTTCTCTGTGAGCTACGGTGCAAGTCTCGCCGAAACCCTCGGGGGCGGTACGTTGGGTTGGGCGGTCGCCCTGGGAGCTGCAACTTTGATCGGCGCCGTCGCGGCCGGCCTGGCGGGCCTGGTGGTGGGCGTGCCGTCGCTGCGGCTGAAAGGCGACTACCTAGCGATTGTAACGCTCGGTTTCGGCCAGATTATCGTGGTGTTTCTAAACAATATCGAAGCTGTAGGTGGCGCTCGTGGCTATTCCGGCATTCCCATCGTCAAGAGTTTCTTCTGGATCTTCCTGATTGCCATTGTAACGATCGTCGTCGTTTACAACATTGTGAACTCGGCGTTTGGACGCGCCTTGATCTCGATCCGCGAGGATGAACTTGCCGCTGAGGCCATGGGCGTGAATACCACGCGCTACAAGGTCATGGCATTCGTTATCTCCTCGGCGATGGCCGGCGCCGGCGGTGTATTGCTGGCTCACTTCGATGGTTACCTCAATCCCAAATCATTCGAGTTCATCAAGTCGTTTGAAATTCTGATTATGATTATCCTCGGCGGTCTTGGATCAATTGTCGGTTCGATACTGGGAGCGATTTTGCTCACTGTTTTGCCCGAGGCTTTGCGCGGTTTTGCCCAGTACCGCATGGTCATTTACTCCCTTCTGTTAATTATCCTGATGATTACCCGCCCGCAGGGATTGTTAGGTAAGACCGAGGCTTTCAAGGGCTGGCGCGCCCGTCGCCGCGCTAAAACGCGAACGGAGACCGAAGAGATTACTGCCGAGGATACGCGCGACCAGGAGTCAGTAGAAAAGGCCACGCTCGGCGAACGTCAAAGTGAAACCTCCCTCGGAGAGGAGAAGCCGCGATGAGCACAAACTCAATGGCCCACTCCGGGACTGCCGCCTCCACGCAGCCTAACAACAAACCACTCCTGCAAACTGAAAAAGCCACTATTCGTTTCGGCGGATTGTGCGCGGTTAACGAGCTGGACATGGGCGTCGCTGCAGGTGAGATCTACGGGTTGATCGGCCCTAACGGCGCTGGCAAAACCACTATCTTCAATCTGCTCACGGGAGTCTACAAACCGACGTCAGGGGAGATCTATTTTCAAGGCCAGCGGATGGACGGATTGCGCCCTTATGAAATTGCCGGCCGCGGCGTCTCGCGTACATTTCAAAACATACGTCTTTTCCCCAGCATGAGCGTGCTGGACAATGTCATGACGGCCTGTCACATCCATACCCGACAAACGCTGGTCGATGCGGTATTGCGTACCCCGCGGTTCACGCAGGACGAAGATCAGCATCGCGACTATTGTATGGAACTGCTGGGTATCTTCGATCTCGATCAATTCAAAGATGAAGGTGGAACGAGCTTGCCCTACGGCAATCAACGACGCTTGGAGATCGTCAGAGCGCTCGCAACCCGTCCCAAGCTCTTGCTACTGGACGAGCCCGCGGCTGGCATGAACCCATCCGAACAGGAAGACTTGATGAAACTCATCAAGCAGATTCGCGATCGCTTTGGTCTGACGATTCTGCTGGTGGAGCACAACATGAAAGTCGTGATGGGCGTGTGCGAGCGAATCCAGGTTGTGGACTACGGGAAATCAATCGCGCTCGGACTTCCCGAGGAAATAAAGAATGATCCGAAGGTTATTGAAGCTTATCTTGGTGACTAGAACTTAAGTCTTTGTGCTTTGTGCTTTGTACTTTGTGCTTTGAACTTGGAATTGGATCGGTGGAAACACGAACAAAGCACAAAGAACTAAGCTCTAAGAATAAGTCCTACATGGCAGTTATTCAGGAATGCTTACTCTAGAAAACGTTTTCGTAAACTACGGCGCTATCGAAGCCCTCACCGGCATTTCCATGCACGTTGAGCAAGGCGAAGTGGTAACGCTGATAGGAGCGAACGGCGCGGGCAAGACTACAACCTTGCGAACGATCACCGGCCTGCTCGAGCCGCGACAAGGCCGGATTATTTACGAAGGCGAGGACATTGGGGGAAGGCCAACACACAAGCTTGTAGCCCGCGGTATTTCCATGTCGCCAGAAGGGCGAGGCGTATTTGCGAACCTCTCAGTGCGTGAGAACCTTCAGATGGGAGCTTATTTGATCAAGGATAGAGGTAAGGTCGCCGCCGACATGGATCGCGCTTTCAAAATGTTTCCCCGACTCAAAGAGCGCGAATCGCAGAAGGCCGGTACGCTCTCGGGCGGTGAACAGCAAATGCTTGCGATGGGCCGCGCTCTCATGTCAAACCCTCGGCTACTGCTTCTGGATGAGCCATCGCTGGGACTGGCTCCCCTGGTCGTGCACACCATCTTTGAAGCTATCGACGAAATTCGGGGCAAAGGGACAACCATTCTGCTGGTAGAACAAAACGCCCACGCGGCCCTGAGCCATTCCGATCGCGCCTACGTCCTGGAGACCGGCAGAATCGTCATGGAAGGGCCATCCAAAGAGCTTGCCGCGGATCCGCGCATTAAGGAAGCCTACCTTGGGGAATAGATCTGAGGTTCTGCCCGTTTACCAGGTGTACAAGCAAAGCCAGCCAACTCACAAACCAGGAAGGATAGCCAGAGCCGTTCTACTGATCCTGGCCTGCGTAGTTCTGCCGGCAAGTGCCGTTTCTTGTGCGCGTCAACAACAACCAGGCGATACGCGGGATCGCAGTACGATTAAGATAGGGTACTTCGGCGACCTCTCCGGACCCACCTTTAATTTTGGACAATCGGCAAAAAATGGCGTTCTCATGGCCGTTGAAGAGGTCAATCAGGCGGGGGGGATCAACGGCCGCAAGATCGACATTGTAATCGAAGACGATGAGGGCAGTCCCGAGCTCGCGGCAACTGTCGTTAACAAACTTACCAGGCAGGACAAAGTAATTGCGCTCATCGCCGGTGGCGCCTCGGGAAGCAGTTTAGCCGCCGGGCCAAATGCGCAGTCCGCTAAAGTCCCGATGATCTCGCCATCGTCGACTAATCCGGCGGTTACGCAGATTGGTGACTACATTTTTCGCGCTTGTTTCGTAGACCCGTTTCAGGGCGAGGTGATGGCCAAGTTTTCCTACAACAGTCTGCAGGCGAAAACTGCAGCCATCATGCTCGACTTCAATTCCCCCTACAGCCGCGACCTGACAGAATTCTTCGAGCTGAGCTTCACCAAGCTGGGCGGCCGGGTAATCAGCAAGCAGTCCTACTCTCAGGGCGATTTAGATTTCAAAGGTCAATTGAGTTCGATTAGCAGCGCCAAACCTGACGTCATTTATCTTCCCGGATACTATGGCGATATCGCGGTTATCGCAAAGCAAGCGCGTCAACTGGGAATAACCCAACCGCTGCTGGGCGGCGACGGTTGGGACGCGCCTGAACTCTGGCAGCTTGCCGGCGATTCGATAAACGGCTCGTACATCTCAAATCACTATTCAGCCGACGATCCTTCGCCGGCAATTCAGAAGTTTGTGCACGACTACAAACTGCATTGGGGGAATCTCACACCCGATGCGCATGCGGCTCTTGCCTATGATGCGATGAGATTTCTGGTTGAAGCCATCCAAAGGGCTGGCACGACCGAAGTAGAAAAACTGCGAGACGCGCTGGCGCAGACCAAGGATTTTTCAGGGGTAACCGGAATCATCAGTATGGATTCAGAGCGTAACGCTGTGAAACCGGCGGTGATTTTGAAGCTGCAGGATGGAAGGTATATCTACCAGGAAACGATCCACCCGGAAGCTCCAGACAGTGCAGCGAAGGCTTCACCCTCTGCCTCGCCATCCAAATCTCGGAAGAAGTGAA
>JACCUI010000068.1 GCA_013811945.1 Pyrinomonadaceae bacterium
CACTCCCCACGGCGAAAGCGGCGGAGCTGGTCACTCTCTTCCTAAGGTGCTGTGCGCTCAGTTTCTATCCCGATCGATTGGGTTGTATTCTCCCAGTTGAGACCGGGTCGCTACCGCTCGCCGTTCTGACATGAATTGTTCGTTACCGCTCGCGGTTCTAACAAGAGAAACGGGTACAATAGCGGCGAATGACGCGCCGAATCATTGTTGCCCTACTGAGATTCGCATTCCGCGTCTATTTTCGGCGTGTCGAAGTCGACGGCCTCGAAAACGTACCGCGGAAAAGTCCGGTGATCTTTGTTCTCAACCATCCGAACGCTTTGGTAGATCCGGCCTTCCTACTTTGTCTGGCACCGCGTAGCGTTTCTTTTCTGGCGAAGGCGCCACTATTCAAAATTCCAGTGCTGGGATTCCTGGTTAGGGCACTCGAGGCTCTCCCAGTCTATCGCCGGCAGGACGAAGGCGAAGACGTTTCTCGTAATCTCGAAACGTTTGCCGCTGCCCGGAAACTACTTGCGAGGGGCGGGACGATTGGCATTTGTCCCGAAGGCGTCTCTCATGACGAGCCAAGACTACGCCCGATTAAAACAGGTGCAGCGCGCATCGCTCTCGGCGCGGTGTCGACGGGCGAAGTCACGGATCTTAAGATTGTCCCAGCTGGTCTCTACTACACTTCAAAAACGACTTTTCGGAGCGCGGTATTGCTCCACTTCGGAAAGCCTATCGAAGTAACACGCACGGAACTGAAGGCAGACGGTGACCCGCCGCGAACCGCCGTACGCAATCTCTCAGGCAGAATTGAGTCGGCGCTCCGCGAAGTGATGCTCGACGCTGAGCATGAGGAGGCGTTGCACACCATCGCGCGCGCCGAAAGGATTTTTTCCGAGGAGGGAAAAGAGAAGAATGACAGTCTGGCGGGAGAGCTGCAGCTCCAGCAACGGTTTATTAAGGCATACAAAATCCTGCGCGATCATGCGCCCGAGCGTCTGGCAAGACTCGAAGTGCGCATGACCCGCTTCGAAGAAGAATTAAAACAGGCGGGGGTGGACCCAGACGATCTATCACCACCAACCTCCACCCTGGACGTCTTTAGCCATCTGATTAGTCGCGGACTGTTGTTCCTGCTTCTCATCGTGCCTGCCACGGTGGGACTTTTGATTCACTATCCCGCCTATCGACTGGGGGGCTATCTGTCGACCAGGTTTTACCAGGATTCCGACGACGTTATCTCAACAATCAAGATCATCTCGGCAATGCTGCTGTTTCCTTTGACGTGGTTGATTGTGGGATTGATCACTTACAGATTCCTGGGTGGGATAGTTTCCCTTATTGCGCTGCTGGTGGTGCCGGCGGCTGGCTACGCGGCGATCCGGTTTTCAGAAGAGCTCGACAGATTTCTCGGAGGATTAAGAGCTTTGGCTTTCTTTTTGAGGAGGCGGAGGTTCTTCGTAAGGCTAATTGCTGAACGCAATGCTATTCGGAACGAAATTCTGGCTCTAGGTGACGAAGCCGCAATTGTCACCAACTAGCGGGGTTCCAATCTTGGGGAAGGGGGAAGGGGAGATGCAATCCGCCGTTATTTTTTGCGTGCCTTAGACCCGGCAGCACTCTTGCCCGCACGCTTCTTCGTACCGGAGGCGCGCACTGTTCGCCCCTTGCGGCCTTCGCTCTGAATCTTGCCCGCCCGCATAAGGTTTTCGTAACTTCCCCTGACGACGTTTCTTGCGACGTCTACCTGCTCCGCAAGATCACGCTCACTCGGCAAATAGCTCCCCACCGTCATCGCTCCCGACTCAATCAGCCCGGTGAGCTGGTCTGTAATCTGCTTTGTCAGCGACTCTGGCCTCTTGCGGTTAACACGTACATTAGTTTTCACTGGTTCACCTCCTTGTAATCGATCGATTGTTTGATCTCGGGGGAGGGAATTTTATGCGGCTGCGAATGAAGTGTCAATACACGTATGGGCCAAGAGCGGTCCAGGATCCAATGTCCAAAGTCCAAGGGTCCAGTGTCATCAAAACGGAAGTCGGCCAGGACGTGATTCGTCGAACGTCGGACGATAGTTCAGTTGAGAGAATTCGGAGCGGTTGCCACTCAACTACCGCTCCTCGGTTCGGTTGTTGAATCACCCTATCAGTGGAGTGGCCTCTCAAGTTCAAACATAAGACACTACTCTTCGGATGTTTGACCTGGACTAGTTCTTAATCGCCCGGTACTTGCGCAGTATCTCGAAAGTTTGCGCTAGGGGGAGTGCATCCACCGTATGGCCACGGCCGGTGATGGTGTGGGCACGAAACAGCGAATTGTAAATAGCTTCTTCCGTGGCCTCGATTACTGCGAGGAACAATGGCGACATGGCATCGTTTGGTAGCGACTTTAAATTGCGCGCGGCGTTGCGATCGGCGGGATTAGCGGCCATTCGCATACGCACGTCGATGGATGTCGAGAAGGCAATCGCGTAGTCGCCACTACCATTTGTGCCTGCTGAACCAGTTTTTGCCAGCCCCATCATGGCCCTCGCTGCCATGCGTCCGAGGTTGCGAGCATCAACCGGCGCGTCGGTAGCGATCACCATGATGATTGAGCCGTCGGCTTCTTTCAGATTCTTACCCTGAGCAGTGGTATTGCGGTTTCCCGCCGGGTTGGTGATCCCAAGTTGATCCTTTAAATAGTACTGCCCGAGCTCACGGCCAACCGGAGCTCCGTTGATTGTTAGAATGCCGCCGAAATTTGACTGCACGAGCACTCCAACCGTGCATCCGCCCAAACCCGCGGGCAACTTGCGTGAAGCGGTGCCGATGCCGCCTTTGAAGCCAAAGGCGACTGTGCCTGTCCCAGCGCCCACCGAGCCTTCTTCAACTGTTCCGCTCCTGGCATTTTTGATCGCCGCCAGAACATCCTCGCGAGTGATATGCCGTCCGCGGATGTCGTTCAGATATCCATCGTTGGTTTCTGCCACTAGAGGATTCACTGACTGAACATCTTCATTTCCGGGAAGGTTCACCATGTAATCCATCAAGGCATCAGCAACGCGCGGCACGCTCAACGTGGAGGTCAGCAGGATTGGAGTTTCGATCTCGCCCAGCTCATTTACCTGGGTCGAGCCCATTAGTTTGCCGAAGCCGTTCCCTACAAAGACTGCGCCGGGGACCTTATCGCGAAAAAGATTTCCACTATGAGGGACGACTGCGGTAACTCCGGTTCGAATGTTTTCTTGCCGTATAATCGTGGTGTGACCAACCAGCACACCCGGGACGTCAGTAATCGCGTTTAGAGCGCCAGGGGGCAAGACACCAACTATGATGCCCGCCTCACGCGCCCGGGGGCGCTGAATATTCTGCGGAGTCAACGGAGTGGTAGATTGATGAGCAGTTAGCAGCGCCGCCGTGAGGATCGGAATAAGAACTACTCCAACAGTACTCAGCCGACGCTTTTTCATACCGCGAAGTTATTGGACAATAATTAGCTGGCAATGAGAGCAATTAGTGCAGGAATCGTTAGCCATAACAATCCCTTGACGAGGAAGAATAGGAATCCCCAGAATCCCAGTGCCTTTGCCCATCTCTTTAATCTCATTGCTGATATCCTACTTTCAAATTCCCCCAAGACTCAAGCAAAAACTAGTGTCGTGTCGTCAGAATTGACCTAAGAAGAAACACGCGACGAGCGCTGCCCCTGGATCACGTCTCCCCGACTTGGACCTCAAAGGGCGCGCAGCAAGTGTCACCAAACATAGCGCTCGTCGTATTCAATCGCGCTAAGTTTGAGAATCTCAAGATATTCATCCTGAAAAGTTTGGCCGCGATGGTGCTCCTCCTGATTTAAGACGTACTTCGTTACTCCAGCGATTCTTGGTACTAAAGCGAGATGATAGTGAAGGCTCAAGTGAGTTGAGGGCATGAGGCAAACGCCGTCAGGATTTAGTTCGTTTAGAACGAGCGGGGCTAGATCAGTTTATCGGAGATTCTGTGCGCCCTTACAGGGCGCGGTCGTGCTCTGGCCGACCCACGGGCGGGCGCGCAAAGCGCTTGCCGCTGGCTACTTCGGCCGCGCCTCCGGCGCTGGTTGATTTCGTAAATTCATGTTGGCCGCTGCGGATTGCTTAGTCACCACTCGCTTCTGCACTGGCTGCTTTGGGCTCCACCGGTAAGTTGGCGGCTTGCCACGCATCCCAGCCGCCGGTAAGCGCTCTCGCTTTGGACCAACCCGCTCTTCGAAGTTCCTGCGCCACACGGGCGCTGGTCGCTTCGTTTGGTCAAGCACAGTAGGCGATTAGCCACGCGTCCTTGGGAAGATTTAGCTCGCAAGCTCGCGGGACTACATGCTCGGGTGGCAAGCGAACTGCACCCTTTACCTGCGAGTCGCTGGTCTCCAGGCTCCGCTCGGTTCGTACATCGAGGATTGCCACAGGTTCGTCTGATTTCAGCAAGCGGAGTACTTCATTGATAGAGATTCGTTCCGAACTAACTTCGTCGTTATGGTTACCGCCATCGGAATCTCGGTCGTCAACTGTGAAATCGCTACGACCGCCGCTTTCGTCGTAGGAACCCGGCTGAATTAGTGCCAACTCTCGGCCATCGGTGTTGGTCGCATCGGCAGACTCAGAACCCTCTGCCGGTGCGCCAAAGTCGCGCGCAACTTCTGCGGTCCGGGATTCCTCCAGCGCGCGGCGCCGAGCAGCACGGGCTAGTAGCATCGGTGAGCCGCCGTGTATCACCACCGAAATCAGGACTACCAGGCAGCAGATCGCAAACATTCGCTCGGTTCCAGGTATCCCCGCGAATACTGGAAGCGAGATCAGAAGCAGTGAACTAAGTCCGCGTGGACCGAACCACGCAATTAGCAGTTGACCACGCCTATCGACTCTGGATCGATAGAGTGAGAGCAGGTAAACAGGTGGCCGAATCAGTATGATAAGGGCGGCGAAGAGCAGAGTTGCGCCGCTCACGACAGTAAAACCGCTCCAGATGAGGGAATTACCGAAGAGTACGAAAGTAAAGAGCAGCATCATCTCGGCCGTTACACCACCGTACTCGAGAAAGCAGTCGCAGAGTTCCACGTCGAGGGCGGCGATGGTTAAACCCGCAGCGAACGCAGCTAGAAAGCCGCTGCCATGCACCGCCTCAGCGGCTGCGAAAGCGGAGAAAGCCACTCCCAGCGAGTAGAGCGATTCATAGTCGCGTCTGACTCCAATGCGCTTGCGGATGAGGTCCAACGCAGCTACGGCCACCAGTCCCACGGCGACGCCCGCACCTGGCCCAAGAATGAACAGATTAAGGCCAAGCTTCGCCCAGGCTGCTGCGTCAGCCGGGCCGTGCTGTCCCATGAATGCCATGGCCACCAGGACAACCGGCAACAGTACGACATCATTTAATCCGCTCTCCAGTTGCAAAGCCTGGCGTGCGTTGGTGGGGATGTCGCGACGACGAAGTAGCCCGCGCAGCAATACCGGGTCGGTTGATGCCAGCGCGGCGCCCAGAATTGCTGCCGCTGGTACTGGGAGACCGAGCAACCACCAACCGACGAATCCACCGAGTGCTGCCGAGAGCAGCGTCCCGGGACCCAGTACTCTTACCGCCAACATCGCGTGACGTTTAACTTCCGAGATGTTGAGAGCGACGGCGTCAGTGAACAGGACGAGCGTCAGGCTGAGGGTGGCAACTACGCGTAGCTTCTGAGATTCCAGCGTGACGTTGATGACTCCGAGCCCCGCGGGACCGAGAGCCGCTCCGATGGCCAGGAACACGGCTACTTGCGGTAGTCCGCTTTTTTCAATTAATCCCGAAAGAAGCGCCGACACTACAATGACGATCCCGATGATCGCCAGAGCAACTACGAAAGCCTCGGTACTGAACCCAGTCACCTTGATAACCTCCGCCGTCTACAAGTCACTGGCCCCTTGTGGGTCCAGGTTCGTCAGCGAGCTCTGAAAGCTAACCAGAAAGATATTAAGAAGTGAGAACCGATGTTATGTTGAATTCGGATTTTTGCCCAGACGCCATTCAAAGGAATAGATTCTTATGAAACGTGATGCAAACCAGTGCGCGAAATCTTGCGAGGACAGGACGCCACTTTCCTGCGCATCGCCGGGCTTGCGCAACTGCGTGATTCTTGTTCTGGGATTCGCGATTCTTCTCTCCAATCTGAGCCACCCGATAAACGGTCAAACACGTGATTCAAAGCCAGACGGTCAACTCGTTCTGACGGGCGCCACGATCTACGCTAGTCCCACGGAAAATCCGATCACGAACGGTGTAGTGGTCATCCGCGATGGCAAGATCGCCGCGATCGGCCACCGGGGATCTGTTCGGGTTCCTAACGGCGTTGCAACAGTGAATTGCTCTGGCCTCACGATCACCGCCGGGTTCTGGAATAGTCACGTTCACTTTTCGAAACAAAAATGGGCGGATGCGGCGAACATTCCAGCACCCGACCTGGCCGCCCAGATTCAAGAGATGCTCACACGATACGGCTTCACGAGCGTATTCGATCTCGGGTCTCCCTGGGAGAACACGCGTCGGATCCGCGAGCGCATCGAGTCTGGTGAGATCCCTGGTCCGCGAATACGCTCGACGGGCGAAATGCTGCTCGGCTTCTCAGTACCCGAAGAAATTTTAAGGGCTTCCGGGACTATGCGGGTCACACCGCAACCCGTGGTGGCGAATCCCGGCGAAGCTCTTGCCGCTTCGAAGAAGCGCCTCGATCCCGGGACGGATGGGCTGAAGATGTACGCGGCTTCCCCCTTTTCGCCGTTTGCCATTCTTTCCGGCGAAGTGATTCGAGCCGTCGTCGATGAGGCCCATCGTCGGAACAAGCCAGTCTTCGTCCATCCCCAAAGCCGCGGCGGTTTACTCGCGGCCGTGGCAGGCGGCGTCGACGTAATCGCGCACACCACTCCGATATCCGGGCCATGGGACGAATCTGTCTTAGCAGCAATGCGGCAAGCGAAAGTCGCCCTCATACCGACTTTGAAAGTGTGGACATACCTGCTTCGTGACCGCGCTTCCTTGCGCGATCAGTGGACCAGGACCAACGTTAGCCAATTGCGAGCATGGCTCGCCTCGGGAGGCATGGTCTTGTTTGGCACCGATGTCGATGCCGGTATGGACGACTACGATCCTGGGGAAGAGTATGCTTTGATGGCCGACGCGGGAATGACATTTCGTCAGATCCTTTCCTCGCTCACAACTGCGCCGGTCGAGAAATTTGGAGAATCGGGCCGGCTCGGGCGGATTGCTCCAGGTCTCGTCGCCGATCTTGTCGTGCTGAGTGGGGACCCTTCGCGAGACGTTCGAGTCTTTGCGGCTGTGCGATATACGATCAGGGATGGAAAGGTGATCTACCGGGCTGCGCGGTGAGAGCATCCTGGACTAAAGACCGGCCAAAGGCGAAACCAGGCCGCGATGAAGGCGGCTCGCCGGAATCAGACAAGAACACTCCAGTCCCCTCGTTATTGAGGAGTTAGCGACCACTTTCTCTAGAACCGGGAGCGGTAAGCGATCGCAGACAAGGGCCAGCACTATTCACGCCAAATTGAAGGGTGCTCCTCCGTGACGATTGAGGGGTGAGAAAAGGTTAATTAAACTTTCGACGAATGGACCGACGGGATCGGTGGGCCAATTAGTGCGGTAGCTACCGCTTCCGGTTCTGTAAGAAAGACTGAACCCATTCAATTGAATGAATTACCCACTCGATCGAAGCTTTCCGCCGAGGCACACCACCCTTGTAACTAACGTTTCCCTCAAACATTGCGACTGTAGTGAAATCAGACAGCTTTCCGAAGAACCGGTCTCGCCAACGGCATACGTTTGCTGTACCGGTGCAATCCCTCAATCTGCATTGCTCGCGGAACCTGGCGATTCTGCTTAAACCAGGCTCAGCTTCAGCCAGCAGTTATTGTGACGGCTGTCTCGATTCTCTCCGGATGGATTACACAAACTGGGGAACGTCCGCTAACATGCCAAGAAATCATCAAAACTACAAGAATGTATTTCAGATGAGAGTCTGGTAAGCTTAGCCCCTCAATCAGGCGCGCAGGTTTCCGGTAGTCGCTGACGTTGATTTGCCCTCCGGAGGCGACTCAATAGTTGGTCTGGTCTAAACTCGTCCGATAAACACCTAGAAGGGAAAAATTTCAGCCCATGCGACGTGCAACCTTAGTGTCGTGCTTCATTATCCTGGCGCTACTTGCCGGTGCCTGCGTTTCTGGCCCACAACAGACGGACGACGGTGGCGCTCGAAAGAAGAAGGGCCCGAATGAGCCGGTAGTAATAGGATTTTCGATGGACACATTGAAAGAGGAACGTTGGCAACGCGACAAGGATCTGGTTGAGAAGCGCGCGAAAGAGTTGGGAATGCAAGTTAATATACAAGTCGCGAATGGAGATGACAATCTTCAGATCAAACAGGCCGAGAATTTGCTGACGCAAGGCGTAGATGTGCTGATCGTGGCCCCTCACAATGGCGAGATTGCTGCCTCGATTGTCGAGGCGGCGCACCGGCAGGGCGTGCCGGTAATAGCCTATGACCGCTTGATCAAAAACTCCGATGTGGATTTATACATCTCACATCAAGTGGTCAAAATGGGTGAGATGCAGGCGCAGTACCTGCTGGATCACGTGAACAAGAAGCCGGCAAATTTTGTAATCGTGGGCGGCTCGCCCACAGATAACAATGCCCTACTCTTGCACCAGGGGCAGATGAATGTTCTCAAGCCGGCAGTTGATCGCGGCGACGTCAAAATAGTCACCGATCAATACGCCAAAGAGTGGCAGGCCAGCGCCGCGCTGAACATCGTGGAGAATGCGCTCACCCAGGCCAACAACCAGGTCGACGCGGTGGTGAGTTCAAACGACGGTACGGCGCGCGGCGTGGTTCAGGCTCTGGAGGGACAGAATCTCGTGGGCAAAGTGCTGGTGTCGGGCCAGGACGCCGATCTCGCTTCGATGAAGCTAATCGTAGAAGGTAAGCAGACAATGACGATTTACAAACCGCTTCAACCACTGGCCAATGGTGCGGTGGAGGCCGCAATCAAGCTGGCGCGCGGAGAAAAGGTGGAAACTGCGGAGACAATAGACAATGGCTTTAAGAAAGTTGCGGCGATTCTCCTGGAGCCGGTTGCAGTAGATCGCAACAACATTCTTAGCACCGTAGTGAAGGATGGCTATCACAAACTCGAAGACATCTGCGCTGGGCTGGCGCCCGAGAAATGCCCGAAACCTTAATCAGGAGGCAGGAGCAGGAGGCAGGAGCAGGAGGCAGGAGGCAGGAGCAGAGAATCGAAGTTCAAAGTACAAAGAACAAAGTACAAAGACCAAAAACCCAAGACCAAACCCAATGCCAACCGCTTTCCTCGAAATGGTGAGCATCACGAAATCCTTTCCCGGGGTTCGTGCGCTCGATGGCGTCACCTTTGATCTACACAAGGGTGAGATCCATGCGCTCGTCGGTGAGAACGGGGCTGGCAAGTCGACGTTGATGAAGGTGCTGGGCGGCGTTTACCCGCATCCTGAGTATGGAGGCGAACTCCTGATTGAAGGCCAACCGAGACGCTTCAGCGGGGTGCGGGATGCGGAGAAAGCGGGCATTGCGGTTATCTATCAGGAGCTATCCTTAGTAAAGGAGATGACCGTCGGGGAAAATATTTTTCTGGGACGCGAGCCGGCGAAATGGGGCGTCATTCGTTGGGAGGAACTTCACCGCCGCGCACGGAGACTGCTGGATAGTCTGAATCTTGATATTGATACGCATATACCTGTTCGCAATCTTGGGATTGGTCAGCAGCAGTTGATCGAGATCGCCAAAGCACTGTCGCAGGATGCCAGGATTCTGGTGCTTGACGAGCCTACCGCTGCGCTCACCGACACCGAGGTAAAGACGCTGTTCGGGATACTCAACCAGCTGCGCACCAACGGTGTGGGGATGATCTACATTTCGCACAAGCTGGGGGAGGTATTCCAGCTCAGTGACAGAATTACAGTGCTGCGAGACGGCAAAACTGTGGGCACGAATCCTACGACTGAATGGAACGAGGGGAGCGTAATCGCTCGGATGGTGGGACGCGAGGTCGGTGACATCTTTCCTACAGTAGACCACGCTCATGGAGAAGTAGTCTTTGAAGTGGAGAATATGTCGGTGGAGGACCCGGACGTTCCCGGGAAGAAGCTGGTCGAGAAGGTTTGTTTCTCAGTACGCCGCGGCGAAGTGTTGGGAATTGCCGGTCTCATGGGGGCCGGGCGAAGCGATCTACTGATGGCTATTTTCGGTGCTCACGCCGGTACCAGAACGGGAGTGGTTAAAATTGCGGGCAAACCTGTTCAGATCTCTGATCCGGCGGACGCCATCAAACAGGGCATCGGTTTTGTGACCGAGGATCGCAAACGCTTCGGGCTTGTGTTGGACCAAACAATTCTTAGCAACATGACGCTCGCCGGTCTGCGACGCATCTCCGGCCGCTTCATCACGAGCATCGACGCTGAATCGGCAGCGGGTGAGCGCACGATGAAAGACTTGCGAGTGAAAGCCAACTCGGTTTACACCATCGCCGGAACGCTCTCCGGTGGCAACCAGCAGAAGGTGGTCCTGGCTAAATGGTTGTTGACCAATCCCCGTGTTTTGTTTCTGGATGAGCCCACCCGCGGCATTGATGTTGGCGCGAAGCAGGAAATTTATGCCCAGATCAACGCCCTGGCGAAGACAGGCCTCGCTATTGTGCTCGTTTCGTCAGAATTACCCGAGGTGCTCGGGCTCTCCGATCGCATCGTTGTTTTGCATGAGGGAAGAATGACCGGCGAGTTCACTCGAGCCACTGCAACTCCGGAAGCCGTCATGGCTTGCGCCACCGGACACGCAGCGCGAGCGGCGTGATTCCTGTCAGAACCGTGAGCGGTAACGATCTGGATTCGTTGCTCGTTGCAGTTCTTGACCGGGCAGCTCTGACATAACCCCTGTGAATCCTGGCAGACTGCTGAAGAGTGGTGGCCATTCCAAGGAAGAATAAGACGATCCACGAAATCAAACGAAATGACTCGAACTCAGACCTCTTTTCGTGCCGTTTCGTGTGATTTCGTGGATCGTTCTTAGTCTTTTTAGTCTGGTCAGAATAGGAACTGGAATCTATATAGATATTGCTCCTAATGTAGCGAAGGCAACGGAACAATGAGCCAACCGCACGATCCAATCAGCGAAGGTCCTACAGCTAACTCTGATTTCGCGGTCTCTGCCGCCGAACCCGAGGTAGCTGCGCAAACGACGATCGGGAAGTTCAAGGTCAACACCGATGTTCTTCGTGCTTACACGATGCTATTTGCCCTGATTGCCATCTGGGTTTACTTCCACTATTCCACCAGCCAGATTTTCCTCGACCCGCGAAACTTTTCGAACCTGATGCGGCAAACAGCAGTGACCGGTGTGCTGGCAGTCGGCATGCTAATGGTTATCATCACCGGGCAGATCGACCTGTCGGTGGGTTCACTTGTGGGCCTTGCTGGAGGAATTGCGGCCATCGCACAGGGGTGGTTTGAATGGGGGTTGGTTCCATCACTAGCAGCCGGTATTGCCGTAAGCGTCGCTGTCGGTTCCTTCCAGGGTGCCTTGACCGCATACGTCAACATTCCAGCTTTCATTGTGACTCTTGGAGGTTTGCTGGCGTGGCGGGGGGTAATCCTGGGTTTGAGCCGGGGCGAAACGATTCCCTTAAGGCTCCAGACTTTCAAGGCGATTGGGCAAGGCTATGTTGGCCCGATAGTAGGCTGGGTGATTGCGGCGATTGCCGTGGCGGCCATCATACTCATGAGCATTACGCGTAGCCGCGCGCGGCGCAGTCATGGTATGGGTGCGGCTTCACTCAGAACCACATTGCTACGAGTTCTCATTCCCAGCGCCGTGATCATTGGGTTTGTCTACATGATGAATGCTTACGAGCTTGCTCCCGGGCAGTCAGCCGGGATACCAAACCCCGTAATTATCTTTTTGGCCATCGCTCTGGCAGGCGCGTTCCTAACCCAGAATACGACTTTCGGACGTTACCTCTACGCGATTGGTGGTAACCCTGACGCGGCCCGTCTCTCGGGGATAAACATACGCAGACACATTCTCGCTGTGTTTTGCATCATGGGCGCGCTCACTGGTGTGGCATCAATAATCTATACGGCGCGGGTGGGTAGTGCGTCTCCTGACGCAGGCCAACTGTTGGAGCTCGATGCGATCGCTGCCTGTGTGATTGGAGGCACGAGCCTGATGGGCGGGCGCGGTACGGTGTTTGGAGCCATTCTGGGCGCTCTGATTATGGCCAGCCTCGACAACGGCATGTCACTTAAAAACGTCGAACCGTACCTGCAGAACATAATAAAAGGGGCGATTCTCGTCGCTGCAGTAGGTCTGGACATGGCGGGTCGAAAACGAAGCTAACCCCGGAGCGAACGGGCAAGGAAAGAATTAGCCGCGGATTACGCGGATGACACGGATCTGAAAAAGAGCCGTTGCCACTCAATCACAGAACCATTTGCGGTAGCCAATGGATCCCAGCACTCAGCTACCGCGGTGCGGCGGGTTTGAATGGCTCCGGCCCGTGCCGAGTGCTGGGA
>JACCUI010000089.1 GCA_013811945.1 Pyrinomonadaceae bacterium
AATGGCCCGAAAGTTATATCCAGACAAATGGTTGTTTGCCGCCACGGTTGGCCTCGCGCTTTTCGGCGTGGTGATGGTTTACAGCGCCTCGGCGGTAATGGCCCAGCGGGAAAACGGCAATGAGTTCCATTACGTCCTCAAGCAAGCAATCTGGACGGGAATCGGTTTCGTCGTGATGCTGGCGGCTATGCAGGTCGATTACAAGCACTTAAGAAATCGACGTATCGTTTACGGGTTGCTGGCCCTGACCACGGTTATGTTGTTGGCGGTCTTTGCGTTCCCTGCCACCAACGGTGCCCATCGCTGGATCAAGCTTCCCAGCCTCTCGATTCAACCGTCAGAACTCTCCAAGCCGGCACTGGTGATCTTCCTTGCTTATTTTCTGGAGAGGCGAGCTGGTGAGGAAGGCCAGTTCTGGAAAACCTTTATGCCGTGCACGGTTGTCACATGCGCGTTGGCAGGTCTGATCGTGATCGAGCCCGACCTAGGTACGGCAATGATGCTCGGCATGATTTTTGTCGTCGTAGTCTACACCGCTGGCGCTCGGATAAAGCACCTGGGAATGGCGGCGGCACCAGCGCTGTTAGTTGTCGCTGGGCTGCTGATCCTTGTTCCGTATCGAACCCGGCGTCTAATCACTTTTCTCGATCCGTGGGCGGATCCGCAGGGCACCGGATTCCAAGTGGTGCAGTCGCTCATTGCCGTAGGCTCCGGCGGGCCAAATGGATTGGGGTTCGCCCAGGGCAAACAGAAGATGCTGTTCTTGCCGTTTGCTCACTCTGATTTCATCTACGCCGTTGTGGGTGAAGAATTGGGATTGGTAGGAGCATTGGCTGTGATTGCAGTCTTTGCTCTCTTTCTCTGGCGCGGCATACGGACATCCCTGTTAGCGCCGGACCGATTCGGGATGCTTCTGGCATTAGGTTTGGTAACGGCAATTGTTACACAAGCGATGTTCAATATCAGCGTGGTCCTGTCAATGGTCCCGACAAAGGGGATCCCGCTGCCATTCATTTCGTACGGCGGATCATCTTTAGTGCTCACGCTCGCGGCGGTGGGCATACTGCTCAACATTTCCCAGCAGGCCTCCGGTTCCTTTGACAGCGGAGTGCTGAGATCTTTAATGACCCGCGCGGGTCGTGAACTGAAACAATCGCCGGTCGCCACCGGAAGGCGAATCGCTTCATCGCGCTTCGGATAAACCACGATGCGCGCACTGATCGCCGCGGCGGGAACCGGCGGCCATATTTATCCGGGTATTGCCGTGGCGAAGGAGATTCTTCGCCGCGACCCGCAGTCAGAAATCAGATTTGTAGGCACGGCCCGCGGTCTCGAAACGAAACTGGTGCCGAAAGCGGGTTTTAAACTTTCGATCATTGACAGTGCCGGCTTGAAGAGTGTGGGCGCCGCTGCCCGGCTGCGCGGGGTAGCCATGCTCCCAGGCAGTTTTCTCGCGGCCAGAAGGGTCATTAGGGACTTTCGGCCCGACATTGTGATAGGCGCCGGAGGGTATGTTTCCGGGCCGGTGGTCTTGACAGCAGCAATCCTGAACCTGCCCACGCTGGTGATGGAGTCAAACGCTTTACCCGGCTGGACCAATCGTATGCTGGTCCGCTTTGTTGACAAGGCCGCGGTCACGTTTGAGCAGTCGCTAAGTTTTTTTCGCGGCAAGGGAGTGGTGACCGGCAACCCGGTAAGGCGAGAGTTCTTTGAGATACCGGCAAGAGAGCGAGAAGCAAGCCGCTTCTCGGTGCTGGTTTTTGGTGGATCGCAGGGGGCGCATGCAATCAATGAAGCGATGGTTGCAGCTCTGCCACACCTGCAAAGTTTGCCAATCACCTTGCGCATAACTCATCAAACCGGCGAAGCAGATTTTGAACTCGTCCGAGCGGCGTATGTGGATGCCGGTTGGGCCGAGCAAGCGGATGTGAGGCGCTACATCGACGACATGGTGGTGTCGTTCGGCGACGCAGATCTTGTGATTTGTCGGGCTGGTGCGACAACCACAGCAGAACTTATCGCGGCCGGCAAAGCGGCTATCATGATTCCCTTTCCACTGGCAGCCGATGACCACCAGCGGAAAAATGCGGAGGCACTTGAAACGGAGGGAGCCGCCAGGACGATCCTGCAGCAGGACTTAAGCGGCGCCAGACTGGCCCAGGAGATAGAAAGACTTGTCCAATCTCCCGACGAGATCAGGAAGATGCAAGAAGCCAGTCGCAAACTGGCCCGCGGCGACGCAGCGGCAGCCACGGTTGATTTGATCGAGGAGTTGATTGAAAGCCGAAGGTAGTTGGCAGTGGGCAGTTCCCAGATTGGCAATTGCCGATTGCCGATTTTGTGACTGGCGAGCGGCATATTGACTCCTCAGAGTGGCAAACGATTGTTGAAGATCGCAAATTGGAAATTGGCAATCGGCAATCTTTGCACTGCCCACTGTCCACTGATTTTTTATGTTTAGACAAATTCAGCACGTACATTTCGTAGGCATCGGCGGCATAGGTATGTCCGGGATTGCAGAGGTGCTGGTTAATCTCGGGTTCCGTGTGTCCGGATCCGATCAGAAGAGATCGAGCGTGACTGACCGCTTACGACAAATGGGCGTGACCTTTGCCGAGGGCCACAGCGGTGACAATATCGATGACGCGCAAGTCGTGGTGCGCTCTACGGCAGTGCGTGAAGACAATCCTGAAATAATGGAGGCGCAGCGTCGCTCCATACCGGTAATTCCGCGAGCGGAGATGCTCGCCGAATTAATGCGCCTGAAACCGCATTCGGTAGCCGTGGCCGGCTCGCATGGGAAAACCTCGACCACGTCGATGGTCGCGACTGTGCTCGGACATGCTGGACTCGATCCAACAATCGTCGTAGGCGGAGTCGTCGGTGCCTTTGGATCGAATGCACATCTGGGCAAAAGCGACCTGATGGTTGTCGAAGCAGATGAAAGCGACCGCTCGTTTCTCATGCTTACGCCGACAATTGCTGTGGTTACAAATATTGACCGGGAACACATGGACTACTACCACGACATGGACGACGTGCGCAGCTGCTTTACCAAGTTCGTAAACAAAGTGCCTTTCTACGGAGCTTCGGTGCTTTGCCTCGACGATCCTAACGTGCAAGCAATCATTCCTCACGTTGAACGGCGCAGGATGACCTACGGGTTGAGCGCCCAGGCCGATATCTCAGCCCACGGTATCCGTTACGATCAGAGTTTTGGGTCAAATTTTACCGTCTGGCGAAGCGGCAATACTGTCGGCGAAATTTCCCTGCGCGTGCCCGGTCTGCACAACGTTTACAACTCGTTGGCGGCCATTGCGGTGGGCTTTGAACTAGATGTTCCCTTCGAGCAGATTGCTGAGGCGCTGGGCAGCTTCGGAGGTGCCGGAAGACGTTTTCAATATAAGGGTGAGGTGGGTGGAGTGCTGGTCATTGATGACTATGGACATCACCCTACCGAAATCAAAGCAACCCTGGCGGCAGCGAAGATTGGATCCGGCGGACGGCGCATCGTAGTGCTTTTTCAACCGCATCGCTACAGCCGTACCCACGACCTGATGGAAGAGTTTGCGCGCTCATTTAATAACGCTGATTCGTTGTTCATCACGGACATTTATGCGGCCAGCGAGGAACCAATCGAGGGTGTCACGGCGGGGACGCTCACGGAAGCGATCAAACGTTTCGGCCACAAGGACGCTCGGCACATCGGAGCTCTCGAGAATGCACCGATAACTTTGCGAGATCACGTTCAGCCCGGCGATCTCGTGCTTACACTCGGAGCGGGTACCGTGAGCCGTGTAAGCGAACAGCTGTTGGAACTCTTACGCGAACGAGGCGACGCCAAGGCGGTTTGAATTTGGTGTCAGAAGCAACAGACGAATCACAGATCAGGCAGCGGGATGTGGCGATTGACGAGATTGCCGCGCGGCTCGGAGTGCGCGCTGAGCGAGGGCGGCGTTTCGCTGAATTGACCAGCCTCAGAGTAGGTGGATCCATCGATTGGGTCATCTCTCCACAAAATGAAGGTCAGGCAGCAGCAGTGGTTCACGCGCTGGAGGAAGCGGGCATCGGCTGGCGACCGCTCGGGTCGGGCAGCAACGTACTTGCCGACGATGGCGAGCATCACTACGTAGTTTTGAGTCTGAAGGATTTGAAGGGCGAAGTGCGGTTTGATGGTGATCTGGTCCAGGTCAGCGCCGGCTATTCCTTACCGCGTCTGTGCGTCGACGTTGGCCGGCAAGGCCTTTCAGGCATAGAGGATTTGGGAGGAATTCCGGGAACCGTTGGCGGCGCTCTTTGGATGAATGCCGGCGCTTACGAACACGAGATCGGAAAAGTAACTGAGATTGTTAGGGTGGCTCGGGGTGGGCAGGTGGTTGAAATCCCGGGCAGCACAGTCCAATGGAACTATCGTCACACTTCATTCGCAGAAGGAGAATTGCTGTTGGGTGCCACCTTGCGGCTGCAGCCCGACGATCCGGAAAAAATACTGGCACGCATGGAAGCAGCCAAGAGCCGGAGGATGTCGACCCAGCCGCATGGCGGCCGATCGGCTGGTTGCTTCTTCAAGAATCCGCCGGAGAGCATTGTGGGCACCGGCAAGATCATCGACGAGATGGGAATGAAGGGCGTGCGACGCGGAACGGCAGTAGTCTCTCCGATTCACGCAAATTTCATCGTAACCGAGGGCGAGAATGCGCGGGCCGAAGATGCCCTGGCGCTCGCTGAAGAAATCCGGGAACGCGTTAAGCGCGAACATGGAATTGAGCTGGAGTATGAAGTGGAACTGTGGCGGGCAAATGAACCGTAGAAACAGGATCCCGACGCTCCGGAGTAAGGAGAAGTAATTGTGAGAGAACAAGTAATCGCACAGAAGGTTGGAAATCGCGGTGGCACGGCGGCCCAGCGGCGTGCGGGCGGAGTTGCGCAGCGACCGCGGCGACGTAACCGCGGCGGATTGGGCCAATCCCTTGGCCACCGTATGGGCCCACTTCTTAGTTACGTGCCGTTGATTCTAAAGGTGACCCTGGCGATGGTTATTGGGGGACTCATCTTTGCCGGCTATCGCGCTGCCTCTGCAGCCAGTTTCTTTAAGATTCGCAAAGTAGAGATACAGGGTGATTTCCGGGCGTCGGCTCCAGATGTGCGGACATTAGTAATGAGGGAGGTTGCCAAAACAGGAGTCTGGCGGGCCGACCTCGAGGAAATCAGCAACCGTCTTGAGCGCCTTCCGTGGATTCGCGTGGCGATGGTTTCTCGTGTGTTGCCCGACGGCATACGTGTTCGTCTTGAGGAGCGCCAACCACGCGCGGTAGTGCGCACAGCCGCGGGCCGATTTCTCTGGGTTGACGATGATGCAGTGCTGCTGGGGGAGATGCTGCCATCGGATCAAATGCCCCCATTTTTTCTGCGCGGTTGGAACGAAGAGACCGGGGACACGGTACGCAAAGAGAACGTGGACCGCGTGAAGAGATTTCTGGAGCTGCAACGTGAATGGAGCGCCCCCGGAATGTCTGAGCGTGTGAGTGAAGTGAACGTCATCGACATTCGCGATGTGAGAGCACAACTCGCCGGCGACGACTCACAGATTGAGGTGCGACTTGGTGCCCAGGATTTTGGTAAACGGTTGCAGGACGCCCTCGGTGTCCTGGATGCGCACCGCCAAACACCTCGAGGCCAGTTCATAAGTTATGTAGATTTAACTCAAGGCAGGCGAGCGATAGTTGGGTTCATGTCAGGCGCCCACACCATCAGCGATAAAGCTGACTCTCCAGGCATCCCTTCGGTTGGCGAAACCAGGACCGCCGATGCGGTTGCCAGGCCCAAACGTAACAACCAGAGGGCCGCGGCTAGTGCGGCCCGTCAAAACAACGCGGAAAGGAAACGCGAAGCAAAGCATCGGCGCGCTGAAACAAATGGCGGAGAGCGACCAAGGCGAGCCCGCCCTACCCGATAATGCTGAACGGGTTTCATTAAGGAGCGAAAGGTAGATGGCTAAGCGCACCCAACACACGATCGGCCTGGACATCGGAACGAGCAGGGTGACGTGTATCGCGGGTGAACCCGGTGAAGGGGGGCTGCTGGACATCGTGGGCATCGGAGAGGCCGAGGCGCGCGGACTTCGCAAGGGTGTGATTGTGAATCCTGATGCGGCGGTGGACGCGATCAAGAAGGCTGTCGAAGAGGCTGAAAGAATGAGTGGTATTGAAGCCGAAGAGGTAACCATTAATCTCGCCGGCTCCCACATTCTCGGGTTCAATGGTCAGGCGATTGTGGCCGTTTCCGGGCGCGACCGAGAAATCACCCATGAAGACGTGCGTCGCGCGATCGACTCCGCCTGTGCCATTCAACTTCCGGCCGGCCGCGAGATAGTTGACCGCTTGCCCCAGGAGTTCATCGTTGACGATCAGGATGGAATAAACGACCCCGTGGGAATGATTGGGGCCAGACTGGCGGTCAAGGTCCACATTGTGACCAGTCCCGTGACTGCGCGACAAAATGCCATCAATGCCGTTAACCGGGCAGGTTTGGTCGTCGCTGACATGGTGCTGGAGCAGCTCGCGGCCGCCGAAGCTTCCCTTACTGACGACGACAAGGAGTTCGGAGCGGCCCTGGTGGACGTTGGTGCGGAAACGACCGGGCTGGTGATCTATCAGCGTGGGGCGGTCCAACACACGGCAGTGTTCCCGCTGGGCGGTTCCCATTTCACGAACGACATCGCTTTTGGATTGCGAACCCCAATTCCCGAGGCGGAAAAAATCAAACGCACCATGGGATGTGCCTGCAGCACGTCGCTGAGTGAGATGGAGCGGAGCGATCTGGTCGAGGTTCCCTCGGTCGGGGGACGCGCTCCGCGTCAGCTTTCACGTCAGATTCTTTGCGATATTCTTCAACCGCGCGCGGAAGAAGTACTGATGCACGTTGCCGATGAGATTAAGGATTCCGGTTGGGAACGTCAGCTCTCAAGTGGCGTGGTTTTGACCGGTGGCGGAGCATTGTTAAGCGGCATGACAGAGATTGCCGAACAGGTTTTTGATGCTCCCGTTCGCTTGGGTTTCCCTGAGAGAGATCGCTTCGGCGGTTTGGTTGAAGATGTGCAGAGTCCAGCCTGGGCTGCTGCCGCTGGATTGTCGTTGGTAGCGTTCCGCGCCCAAGCTACAGAAATGCGCGCAGGCATGAGCCGCAGAGGTTCAACAGGCAAGCTGACACATTTCGTTTCCAGATTTCGAAATCGTTTCAGTAGTATTTTTTGACAAGTTGTTGTATGCTCACGCCCCAGCTGCACAAGATGTTGTCCGCAACATATCGATGCCAACTGCGCGAGCTACCCAATATAGAAGAAAAGGGCCTTGGAAGCCCTCCCGCTTTGGGAGAGAGGAAACGACTATGGCACCGGACGCTCGTAAACCCGGAACAGGCATTAATATTTTCATCGACGATGATCCCCCCATCACTGGTGCGCGGATAAAAGTCATCGGCATCGGTGGCGGCGGAGGTAATGCCGTTAACCGCATGATCGAATCCGGCATCGAAGGAATCGAGTTTCTCGTTGCCAATACCGATCTGCAGGCACTCAAGCGCTCGCGCGCGCCCATCAAGATCCAACTCGGCAGCCGGCTCACAAAGGGCCTGGGTGCTGGGGCCGACCCCGGCGTTGGCCGCGAAGCTGCCCTGGAAGACACCGATAAGATCATTGAGGTGCTGGAAGGCGCCGATATGGTTTTTGTGACCACCGGTTTGGGCGGCGGTACGGGAACTGGAGGCGCTCCCATTATTGCCTCTCTCGCGACCGAGTTGAATTGCCTCACCGTCGCCGTCGTCACCAAACCGTTTCATTTTGAAGGTCGACGCAGAATGCAGCAGGCTGAACATGGCCTGCGCGAGCTGCGCGAATGTGTCGATACCGTAATAACTATCCCCAATGAACGGTTGTTGCACACGGTCGACAAGGGTGCTTCGCTGTCGGATTCATTTAGAATCGCAGATGATGTTTTGCGTCAGGCAGTACAAGGCATCAGTGATTTGATTACGGTTCCAGGCTTAATCAATCTCGATTTTGCAGACGTCAAGTCGATCATGGCTGGCATGGGCATGGCATTGATGGGCGCCGGCCGCGCCACGGGCGAAAACCGCGCCATAGAAGCGACCCAGCAAGCCATCTCGTCGCCCCTCCTTGAGGAAGCATCCATTCAAGGCGCGAAGGGCGTGCTCATCAATATCACTGGCGGGCCGGATCTCACGCTCTATGAGGTTAACGCGGCGTCGTCCATCATTCGAGAGGCGGCGGACGAAGACGCCAATATCATCTTTGGCGCTGTGATCGATGAGACAATGCGCGATGAGATGAAGATCACGGTTATTGCGACCGGCTTTGACAGAGAATCAATTGCGGTTGCGTCCGCCGGATCGTCCGCGGTCCTGCCGAGCAACGTGCCCCGCTACACTCCGAGATCAACGGATGATTTGCCCCGCCCGATGATGAGTCATGCGCGTGCTGACGATCTCGATGTCCCCACCTTCATACGAAAAAAAGCCGACTAGTTAAACGCGCACACGATATTTCGAAGAAAGGAAGGCCGGCAGGTGGCCTTCCTTTGCATGTTTGTAAACGCAACGAAGTTAGTTTAGTTTACAAGTTGATCTCTTCTCCAAAGGTTGGACGATGTTGCATAATCACCTCCCCGATCTCACACACAAAGGTGATACGGCCGTCGCGATACTAGGAAATAAGGTAAGGAGGTTATTCAAAACTAGCAGACCCTTCTGGCACCGCTGATTCCCTCCCTGTCGTGCGGCCGCTGAAATTAGCCCATCCTCATCAAGGCGATGGCTAAACAACTAGAAGACGAACTTCGGACGCGCGTCCGTCGGCAGCGAGCTATCGCTGAACTCGGCAGGAGTGCATTATCTGGCGCTGACCTCCCGGCGCTGATGAATGCTACTGTGTCATTGGTCGCCGGCACTCTGGAAGTGGAGTACTGCCAGATATTGGAACTCCTTCCGAGCGGCGACCGGTTTGTTGTTAAAGGCCGGTGTAGGTTGGAGGGAAGGTTATGGAGGAGAGGCTGCGTGAGAGTGAGCAACGGTACCGCAACTTAGTCGAGAACAGCCAGGGGCTCATCTGCACGCACGACATGGAGGGCACGCTGCTTTCAGTCAACCCAGCGGTCGCTCACCTCGGCGGCTACCAGCCATCAGAGATGGTGGGCAGGAATTTAAGGGAGTTTCTCATGCCCGCGGTGCGGCCATTTTTCGGCGATTATTTGGAGGGGATCCGGCAGGAGAAAATTGTGAGCGGCATCCTGCGTGGCATGACGAAAGACGGTCGCGAGCGTGTGTGGGCCTACCGTAACGTCCGGTTGGAGGAGGCCGGGAAGCCACCTTACGTGCTCGGCCATGCCATCGATATCACCGAACGCGTGCGGGCCGAGGAAGCGCTTAGGGAGACCGAGGCGCGTCTACGCACGGTCATCGCCAACTCGCCTATCGTCCTCTTTGCGTTGGACCGAGAGGGCGTCTTTACACTTTCCGAGGGCAAGGTTTTGGACGCGCTGGGACTCAAGCCCGGCGAGGTGGTTGGCAAATCGGTCTTCGACGTGTATGCGCATGTGCCGCAAATTTTAAAGAACTGCCGCCGCGCGCTCAATGGCGAAAGTTTTACCTCCATTATGGAAGTGACCAGTCTGATATTTGAGGTCGTGTATGTTCCTCTTCAGGACCGGAAGGGCGTTGTGACCAGCGTCATCGGCGTGGCCACCGACATCACCGAGAAGAACAGACTGGAGATGGAGCTGCTGCGCGCCGCCCAGATCTCGCTCATCGGAGAACTGGCGGCGGGCCTGGCGCACGAGATCAAAAACCCGTTGGCCGGCATTCAGGGCGTAATCCGGGTGCTCATGCGGGAGCCGGGCTGTGACGAAGCAGAGCGCGGGTTGCTAGAAGCTGTGGGCCACGAAGTCCGCCGCATTGACGCGATTGTCGATATGCTTCTCGATCAGGCGCGGGTCCGTGTGCGGCAGGTTGCTCGCGAATCGCTCAACGAGGTTGTGAACCGCGCTATTGCGCTCGCACGAAATCAGGCAGCCGCTTGCGGAGCCAAGATCGACATCGAGTTTGAGTCCGCGCTTGAGCCGCTGGTAATCCTCATCGACGCGGCGCAGATGCAAGGCGCCGTGCTCAACCTCATTATCAACGCCATTGAAGCCATTGATCATCAAGGACGCATCACCGTGCGAGTCAAGCGTGGTGGTACAGGCGGCGCCTACCCGTACGGCCTGGCGATCATCGAAGTCGAGGATACCGGGCGCGGCATCCCGGATGACAGCCTCGGGCGCATCTTCAACGCATTCTTCACAACTAAACCACGTGGAACCGGCCTGGGGCTGCCCGCGGTGCGCCGGGCAGCCGAGTCCCACGGCGGGGATGTCGAAGTTAAGTCAATTCTCGGCCGCGGTTCCATCTTCACGCTCTCCCTGTCCCTCTCAGCACAGGACCTGACCAATGAAAGAGAAAATCCTCGTCAAAAAGAAAATCCTCATCGTCGATGACGAATCTTTGATCCGCTGGTCGCTGGTAAAAACCCTGGAAGGCTGGGGTTATGTTCCAGTGGAGGCGGCGACGTCCGCGGCGGCGCTTGAAGCATTTGAGGCGGAACGGCCGGCGGCCGTGCTTCTTGATATTACCCTGCCGGACGGCTCCGGCTTTGACGTGCTGCGCGAGATCAAAGAGCGCTCGCCGGAGACGGTTGTGATCATGATCACGGGGAACGTCGATGTCGGCACGGCGGTAAACTCCTTTCGCGCTGCCGCCGATGACTTCATCGCCAAGCCGATCGATTTCAATTACCTGGAAGGATTGCTGCGCAGATTGCTGCCGGCAGATCCGTCGCCCGCGATGGAACACCGCCGGAGTTCGCGCCGGCCTCAGCCGCCGACAGGTCTTGACGAGATCGTCGGAAAGTCACTGGCCAAAGACTCGATCATTAAATTCATTCGCCAGGCGGCGGCAGCAGGAAACACGTCGGTGCTACTCCAGGGTGAGTCGGGCACCGGTAAAGAGTTAGTCGCGGGCGCCATTCACTCCACCTCGTCGCGCGCCGCCCATCCGTTCGTTGCGGTCAATTGCGGGGCGCTCAATCCGAACCTCATGGGGAGTGAGTTGTTCGGTCATGAGAAAGGCGCGTTTACGGGCGCGGTCGCGCGCCGCAGCGGGGCCTTCGAGCGCGCTGACGGTGGCACGCTGCTGCTTGACGAGATCGGCGACCTCCCGCCAGAGGGGCAGGTAACGCTGCTGCGCGTGCTGCAGGAGCGGCGCTTTGAGCGCGTCGGCGGCGAGAAAGCCATCGCCGTCGATGTGCGTGTCATCGCGACGACTAACCGCGACCTCAAAACCGAGGTGGCCCAGGGGCGGTTCCGTGAAGACCTGTACTTCCGGCTGTCGGTGATGCCGTTCGTGCTCCCTCCGTTACGGGAGCGCGGCGAGGATGTTTTGCTGCTGGCCGAGCACTTCATCACCACGCTCGGCGCGCAGGTATCGAAGGCAATGCGGAGCCTCACGCCGGAGGCCAGGGACGCGTTGATGAAGCATCCGTGGCGAGGCAACGTGCGTGAATTGAGGAATGTGATCGAGAGCGCGCTGGCGCTGGAGAATAGCGATCAGATCACCCTCGAGAAGTCGCTGATGCTTGATTCAACCCCAGCGGAGGCGCCACCGAAAGAGACGGCGGCTGATGCAGAGCAAACTTATACGGTCGAAGACGGTGGTGCGCTTCTCCCCGAGGGTGTCAAGTTCGACGATCTCGCGAAACCCGAGAAGCGTGAAGCGATCTTGGAGGCGCTCAAACGATTTGGTGGCGTTAACGACCAAGCCGCAGTGCTGCTCGGGCTGGATACACGACACCGGCTTCGCCGGAGGATCGAAAAACTCGATATGGGCGGAGAGGTCAAGAATCTGTATCCCCGCAAAGGGCGTCAAAAGCTACAAAAGCGTCGATAACCATTAATCTCTGGAATAGGTCGGCATCATTCGTCCCGCCTAACAGGTGCTGAAAAATGGATGGGCCATTCTCAGGTAGAAATAAGACGATCCTTTAAGGTACAAGAAATGACTCAAAGTAGGCGCCCTTTCGTGTCCGTTCGCGTGGATCATGTTTCGTGGATCATGTTTCGTGGATCATTGTTAGTTTTTCAGCGACTGCTAAGAGTTTGAAATGTAGTAAGGAGTCAAATTAAGAATCTTGAGTCCGACAGATCGATTTCTTGAATTCGCGCGAAATCCGCGCAAGATCGAGTAACTCGCGCGGAAATCGCGCAACATTCGCGCGGGAACCGCGCGAGTTCGCGTAATGACGCAAAAGATCAGATGACCGATTGAAGTTCTAATCCTCACCCTTGCTATCACAATAGTATCTGTCAGCTCAATGAGTTAGTGCACGCGCTTGCGCTCCTAACCCGCGCAAGGAGGGAATTTCCACGAACAGCAGGGGTCGTGGCATACACGTTGCACCGTTGCCGGTCTGTGGGAATACCAATCAGATGCATTAACTGAGGAACAATGAGTTCTTCACCGGTCGGGCGGCAACTTGAGGGTCGCCGCCCATCGTTCACTCTCTTGTCCCGACAAATCACTCTTAAGCGGCAGGCACTATCGCTGCGCGCGGATTGAAACTTCACAGACCAATTTAGAGAAGAAAAGTGCGGTATTACGAACTCCTCAGGGCAGTACGGGAGCGCCTCGCAGTCTCGACGCGAGACGTCGAGCGACAGAGTCGAAAAATCGCGGACCAACTAGGCGATCAGGAATATTACATCAGCGATTCCTGCATGCTGCGTATTGAAAGCGGCCACGCGCCGCTTACCCTCCATAAGCTCTACAGTCTCAGTGAAATCTACCGGATTAGGGTGACTACACTGATGAGACTCTGTGGGGTTGGCGTTAAGGGCGAGCAAGCAGCCGGCCCAGAGCAGGAGGCTGCGTTCCTGGACCAGTTTGTGAAAACTCCACATGGGAGTGAAAGGAAACGGTCAAAGAGTAAGCAGGCTGGGGTTAGTTGAACGCGACGATTCACGGCAAGTTCTGGAAGGAATCCGTGCGAGCCGGTCAAAAGCTCAAAGCAATCAGGAAGGATCGCCATATGACCGTCCGCCAGGTCGAACAGGCAAGCCGAAGAATTGCAGAAGCCGAGGGCGATAGGAAATTCTTCATCTCTAATGGCTGGCTTACGCAGATAGAGAATGGTGCGTCCGAGCCCAGTATCTGCAAGCTCTTCAGCTTGAGCGCAATCTACAATGTCGGAATCAACGAATTGATGCGAATCTATAATGTGGACGCAGATGAGAGCGATAAGTACAACGCGATTGCGATTCCGGGAAACCGTTTACCGTCGTAACTCTTGTGTTCCGACAGACTCTTTGGAGGACGACATGCCAACGAATCAGGATCTAAGGTCACTTAGGGATAGCCGCAATATTACGGTCCGCACAGTCGAATTAGAGAGCCGGAGAATCGCCGCAGCCAAGAGCGACAAGAGGTTCTACATCTCACACACGAGGCTGACGCAGTTAGAGAACGATCCACTGTCGGAGCCCGGCATTTGGAAGCTCTTCAGTCTGAGCGTAATTTACCAAGTCAAAATGACAGACCTAATGCGCCTCTACCACAATGTGGATGTAGAGGAGATCGACAAGTACAACCTAATCGCGTTCCCGAACAAAACGCGGTCATTGTCGGAAGTACCGGAGGCGTACCGCACTATTGAATTGTTAGAAAGCAGTGCCAAAGACCCGGATAAAAACACCCTGCTGCCGGGCAAGGTGCTATCAGGAGACGACAGGCCAGAAGTCCCGATTCCGGATCCTGACTGCCAATACATTCGTTACGGCTACATTGGGCTTGACGATTTCACTATGTACCCGCTAATCCGGCCGGGTTCATTCGTGCAGATTGATACTCGTCAGAACAAGCTGCGGCCGATCGCGTGGCGCAACGAATATGAGCGGCCCATCTACTTCATTGAGTTGCGAGATGCGTATGCCTGCGGCTGGTGTGAGTTACAGGGAAACCAACTTCTACTCATCCCGCATATCTTGTCGCACGTCAGTATCCGGCGCTTCAGCTTTCCGAAAGAGGCGGAGATCGTCGGTCGGGTCACAGGCTTTGACACCCGCTGCATTGATGAAGGGTTGGTGACTCAAAGACCACCAACCCGCAGAAATAATTGAAGGTGAAGCGCGCCTAACGTTTATCTCAGGCACAAAGAGCCGCGGTTTTCACCCCGCTTAGGGGTGAGATGTTTATAGCCTGGAATACCGCCCCTCCCGGCTCCGTTCGAAGGAGCGGGGCGGTTCTTGAGCCGGACACGTCTAGTTGAGTCCCGCTCCTTCGAACGGAGTTGGTTTCAGGTTGTGAGCGGGCTCTATAGACATTTGACCCCTAACGGAGTGAGAAAGTTGGCAGTGCAGGTTGATACAGTTGGGGCTGTCCTTCCGACCAGAATTTTTATGCTCAACGAACGTCACAGCGAGATAAGATGGCTCGCCGCACAAGTTAGACCTTTCCTGCGTCTGCACGTCGGCAGCTATGTTTGCATCGTCATCGCAAGCATCCTGGTCCTCGTCGATCCGCTCATAGTTAGACTTCTAATCGATGATGTGATCCCGCAACGGCGCGTGGCGTGGCTGCCACTCGTCGCCGCGGCGTTTTTTCTTACTTACGCCGGGCGGCTGGGATTTGACAGCTTGGCGGCGATGCTCAATTTTCGCGCCGTGCAGAAGATGACTTTCCGCTCAAGGTTGAGTCTGCTGCGCCACTTGCAGCGTCTCTCCGCGGAGTATCACGACAACCGACCTCTCGGCGACACCTTGCACCGGCTCCAGGTGGATGTTGATCAGGTGGGCACTCTCAGCGGCGAAGTGATCCCCAGCGCATTGCGCATGGCCACGGTTTTCACACTTGTTATGACCACGATGCTGGTCTTGAACTACCGTTTGACCGCAATTGTGATCCCGCTGATCCCGGTTTTTATCCTGGTGCGCCGCAGGTTTCACGATCGGCTGCGTCGCGCCTCCGATACGGTGCAGGAGCAATCGGGAAAGATGATCGGCTTTCTCGAAGAGCACCTTTCCTCCATCGTTCAGGTGCAACTGCTTTCATGCGAACAGAGAGAAGCACGCCGCTTCGCCCGGCTCTCGGCGGACGCCGTCCGGGCGCAGATCAAAAGACGCGGGACCGAACTGTTTTTCAGCTCGGTTCTTTACCTGATCATCGTCACCGGCATGGCCGGCGTCCTCTGTTATGGCAGTTACCAGGTAATGACCGGCGCGATGACTGCCGGCAGCCTGGTCGCGTTCTATGGTTACACGTTGCAACTGTTTATGCCGCTGTACGGAGTTGTGGATATCTACTCAAAGCTCCAGCGCGCCGGCGCGAGCGTTCGACGCCTGATGGAGATCACCGAAGCAAAAATGATCCTACGGGATCGTCCAGAGGCTCTGGCTCTTGTGGCCAATGCCTCGGGATCTGTCGAGCTGAAAGATGTCTCGTTCAGTTACCACGAGGACCGGCCCGTGCTTAGCGGGCTCAGCCTCCGGATAAATCCCGGCGAGAGAGTTGCGCTCGCGGGGATCAGCGGTAACGGTAAAAGCACCATTGGGAGACTCGTCGCGCGCCTCTATGACGCCCGCGCGGGCACAGTCCTGGTGGAGGGGTCAGATGTCAGAGATATCACGCTTAAGAGTTTGCGATCATCCGTAATCTTCGTGCCGCAAGATCCGGTGCTGTTCGATGTCACGCTGCGCGAGAACCTGCTTTATGGCAACGCCGAGGCGAGTCAGGACGAGCTGGAAAAAGTTGCTCAATTAGCGCAATTGGAGAATCTGGTATCGAGGTTGCCAAGAGGCTGGGACGAGCCGCTTGGTCCGCGTGGCGGCCGGCTTTCCGGTGGCGAGCGTCAGCGTGTAGCCTTAGCCCGGGCGCTGCTTCAACGCCCCCGAATTCTGATTCTCGACGAATGCACCTCCGCGCTCGATGCGCTCACCGAAACAAGGCTTCTCAGTGGCCTCGATGGTTACTTGCAGAACGTGACCACGATCATAATTTCCCACCGTCCTTACCCCATGAAATGGGCCGACCGTGTTGTCTTCATGGACTGCGGCCAGATCAGCGAACAATCCGCAGATTACGCAGATTCAGAATCTGCGTAATCTGGATTGTTTGGATTCTTGCTCACCCTCCGCCTTTTGTGACGCTATATATGATCAATTAAGGTTCGCCAAAACTCGTCCACGATGTTATCGGCTCAAACTCGTCTGCACTGGCGATAGAGAGAATGTGGTTAGTCCACCGAGCAGATCAGTACTGCTGCCCCTGTCTGTATGTATATGAAAACACTAGGTCTGGTCAGTAGACTGAGCAGAAATAAAAATTCTTGCCCGCGACCTCCGTAACCGTCGTACATTGCGCGTCGAACAGGAAACTAGAATTAGTAGATGCCAGAGAAGGCTCCCCCCAAGCTTCACGATCAAAGCTTCTAAGAAGGTCACCGGGTAACGGAGAGCTAACTCACACACTGAGACTCCGCATGTCAGAAAAGAAATTTTTACGTACGAGAAGAACTCTTGCGAGCGCGCCTGCCGGCATACTCAGCCTCGACCCAACAGTCGCGCTGAGACAGAAGCAGGCGCGAAGGCCACCCGCGGTGGCTGGGTCAAACCGGCATCGCCCTATGATCCTGCTTGCTGAAAACCGCGAGTCGGTGCGGGTGGCCTTGAAAAAAGTGTTGGAGGCAAGCGGATACGATGTGGTCGTTGTCGAGAGTGCTTCAGAGGCATTGTCCATAGGCGTCGCGTATGACGGGCACATTGACTTCCTGATTACCGAAGTAGCGCTTCCCGGAATAAATGGTGGGCTGCTCGCCCATCTCTTTCAGTGTGTGCACCCGGAGACTCGAGCGCTACTGCTCTCCGGCAGTCCAGAAGAGGTTTTGATCTGCGACGGCACGCCGGATCAGAAAGTCGCGGTTCTCGAGCAACCGGTTCGTTTGGATGTCTTCGCCAGCAAGGTCAGCGAAATGATCGACTCGAGAAGGCAATCAACAGAAGTGGTGAAGAATTAATTGGATAAGTGAAAAAGGCAAAGGGTACTTACTTATGACGCCGATGCTCGCAACCTCAACGCCGACTCCAGCGCTCGATTACACCGCAATTGCCAAGAGGCACAAGGACGGCAGCGTCCTGCTCTCGATCGCCGACGATCGAATTTGCAAGCTTAACGGCGTTGGGGCGCTCACCTGGATGGTTCTCGAGCAGGCTCCGCACGGGCTCAGTCTTGATGCAGTTGTTGATGAGTTGACCGCGCAGTTTGATGCGATTAACGCTGAAGGTGAGTTGCTGTACGAGGTCTCTCCCGAACAACTTCGAGAGGACACCGCACGCTTCCTAAAGAACCTGACAGGAATGAATCTGCTCGAGGTGATACGAGATTCGAGGGGGCGAGAGGTTTATTGCATCAAGCAAGGAGTCAGCGGAACAACTTCAAGCTCCGTTGCTGCCGGTAACAGCACGGCCACTCCTGCGGAGGCAAAGTTATCGCCATCGTCCACCCTCGAATCCGTCACCAGCACGTCAGCACAAGACGAAACTACTCAACCCAATGGAACCGACGCGTCAGTATCTGCTCACGAAGACATCAAGCTCTTGAAACGCGAGACCCTCACCGCCTTCATCGGCCTGGCGGCCTTTGATCTGCTGCTGAAGTTTGCCGGCTTCCAATCGTTAATCAGAAGAGTCGAACACTGGCCCACGTCGGAGCCGCGCACGACAGACCGCGAGATATGCAAGCGCATACGCGCGATGGTCGACCGCGC
Organism: Pyrinomonadaceae bacterium; assembly: GCA_013811945.1. GTDB lineage: Bacteria > Acidobacteriota > Blastocatellia > Pyrinomonadales > Pyrinomonadaceae > PSRF01. The sequence continues at coordinate 17,861 of JACCUI010000089.1, forward strand.
CCAGATGTACTACCCGAAGAAAGCGATGTGTTTGCAACACTCGGCAGTTGTTACATGCCTACTGCGGCGACGAGGCGTTCCGGCCGAGATGGTTCTGGCAGCTCAAGAATTTCCGCCAAAAGGCCACGCATGGTCGGAGGTCGTTGGTGAAGTGGTTAACGACAATCCGCGTGTGAAGGCAAAGTACCTTGAGTTGCGAAGAGTATGACTTGACAGCAGATCCGGCCACTGACCCTGGACAATCCTTATGAGCGCGATCGGTGCAATCTTCAACTTCAACGAGAGACCTCTTGAGCCAGAGCCTTTACTTTCTCTCTGGAATGGCTTGGCCAGTCGGGGACCCGACGGGGGCAACTTTGTACTGGAGGGATCGTTGGGTCTCTGCTATCGCGCATTCCATACAAATCGTGAATCACGACTGGAAAAACAGCCGTTGGTCGCCCGCGATGGACGAATTCTGACCGCAGACCTGCGGATCGACAACCGCGATGAATTGATTACCCAGCTTCGTGAGCTCCTCCACGGTGAAAGGGCGGAGATCACGGATGTCCAAATCGCGATGGCAGCGCATCAGCAATGGGGAGACATGTTTCCTGCGCACATAATTGGCGAATATGCGCTGACTCTTTGGAATCCTGGAGATAGGACAGTGCTCATGGCGCGAGATCAAATAGGCGCCCGGACACTCTATTATTACAAGAATGCGGAAAGTCTAATTTGCTCATCAGAACTTTTACCCTTGCTGGAGACGGCTGGTATTCCGCTGGAAATAAACGATGAGTACCTCGCCGGTTACTTAGCCCAGAGTCCTGAGCCGTGGTTAACTCCCTATAAGAACATCCACGCCTTGCAGCCCGGGTATTTGTGCAAAGTCGTAAATGGGCAACTTCGTGAACACAGATACTGGGGACTCGACCCTTCCAGGCAAATCCGTTACAAGACCGACGCCGAGTACGAAGAACATTTCCTTCACCTAATGCAAGGGGCAGTGCGCGCTCCATTGCGATCGGATTGTCCGGTGTTCGCTGATTTAAGTGGTGGCCTTGATAGCTCTTCAATCGTGTGCGTTGCGGATGACTTGATCGCCAGCGGTAAAGTTCAAGGCTCAATCCTGGAAACTGTTTCTCAGGTCTTTGACGAGTCACCCACCTCTGATGAACGAAAGTTTATCGGATGCGTTGAGGCCCAAAGAGGTCGTCCTGGCCATCATCTCCGGGAAGAAGAATATCGATTGCTCTCACCCACGATTGGGGAGGTAACGGAACGCACGCTCAACCCGTGCTTGGTCTCGTTGGAATATCACCGAGCGCAGTGTCACGCAATGCGTACGAGCGGAGCACGTGTGCTTCTCAGCGGACAAGGGGGTGACGAAATGCTTAATAACGGTAATAACCCCTCTTCTGAATTGGCGGACCTTATCATCGAATTCCACCCCTTGAGGCTGCACCGCCGCCTGAAAATTTGGACCCGCTCGCTAAACAAACCATATGCAGAAGTGCTGTGGAAGAATTCAATCGTTCCTGCACTACCTGGGCGGCTGCAGTTGAAATTGAACCACAACCCAGTGCTTAAGAAATCGCACTGGCTTAATCCCGACTTTGCAGGACGGACTAATGCTTATGAAAGGATGTTGGGCGCTTCTGACATTTTTGGGTGTCGCTTGCCCAGCTCACGCATGCAGTCCCGAGGATTTGTATCCGTAGTTCAGAGTATTGCCGCTGGCTATAGGCGAGAGATAGGCGATATCGACGTAAGTTACCCGTTCCTACATCGCCCTTTAGTAGAGTTCCTCCAGGCCATTCCATCCGACCAGCGAGTTCGCCCGGGAGAAACCAGATCGTTAATGCGCCGCTCGCTACGGAATGTATTGCCGGAAAAGATTGCGAAACGCAAGAGTAAGGGAAATCCATCAGAAGCATTCTTTCGTGCTGTGACGCGAGAATTTTCATGGCTTAGCCGACTGTTCGAGGAACCGCGCGTGTGCTCCTACGGATACATCGACGCCGCGAAGTTTAGAGCCGAACTCCATAAGGTTCGGATGGGTTGCGAGGTAAACACCACACTATTTTTGAAAATTATACCGCTGGAAATTTGGTTGCGGACGCTAGAAAGCAGGCACACGGTCGCCAATGTAATCGCCTCTGAACAATCGCAAGCTCAGCCAACAGCCGTTTAGCGCGCCGGGCAAGGGTCTTGGTACAAATCAGGAAAAGGGAGAAAAGCAAAATGCATAACCATTATGAAGCAGCGCAGGCCATCGAAGTTGGAAGAGCTCGGGATGTGGTGTTGGACTTTAAGTTCCTTATGTGGTGGGTCGACAACTTGGGAGTAATTTTCTGTTGCGACCCTGACGTCTTTGACGACTTCGAAGAATAGTCCAAGCAGGTACTTTTCGGTCTACCACTGGTATCGGCAGTAAGTTGCATCGCGAAGGCCGATCCGATTGTGATGAGCAAGCAGCTGGGTCTTCCCATTGTGAGGGGGCTAGCAGTCGAGCGATGTTCACAACCATGGAAGGACGAACAAGAGCCATGACAAACGGTTATGAAGCCGCTGAGCTCATTGAAATTGGTAGAGCTGAGAATGCCATTCAAGATCGAAAGCACATCGGAAACGAGATTGACAATCTGGGGATTCCTTGGGGTCTGTGGTCAGAGACCATAAATGATTTTGATGAATAGATTGGTTCAGTGGTACTCCATCCGCCTCAATGTGGAGGGTCCCGTTTGAACAGACGATTCTCCCTCCGATGATCGAGAAGTCCGGAAGATAAATCTTAGAAGAAAGGAGAGAAGCCATGACGAACCGTTATGAGTCGCCTGAAGTTCTAAAGCTCGGGAAAGCTCAGGATGTGATTCTGGATCAGAAGCAACCTGGCATGATCGTGGACAATCTAGGAATTCCTTGGTCTTACGATGCCCCCAGCATTGACGATTTCGATGAATAGCTCAAAGGAGAGTCTGCAACAAGTTCCACGCTGTTTCAGCCTGGAATTAGTTCAAGTAGCCTTTGCCCAACGCTCTTGGTAGTTCAATAGGAGCAGCTTCCCGAGCCACAAGAATTGTAACGAAAAGCACTCTCCTTGACTCTGAACCTGCCCGCTAGCGACGAAGTTTTCGGATAGAAACCCTAAAGAAAGGAGGAAAAGCCATGACTAATCATTATGAGTTGCCAGATGTTATCGAACTTGGCGCAGCTCACGAGCTGATTCTGGGTCAGAAGGCCCCTGCAGCCGTAGCCGATAGTCTGAGCGTGCCGTTCACCAGAGAACCGGACGACATAAACGACTTCGACGAATAACCCGGAAGAATGGCCCTAGGGTTCTCAAAACCCTACGCCCTATTAATTCCGTCAACCCCAGTGTACCTGCGGGGCAGTCGACTAGATAAGCGCAAAAGTTGTTCCAATTTTGAAACTATTGCTGCCTAACCAGTTTATTGACCTCCGCGGGTACGCTGATGCTGCAAACTAATGCACAGAACATGCACGACTATAAACCGCAATCGTGCTGTCGATATAACTGCACGAATGTTGCTCTAGACTTGGATAGCCGAAAGCGTTTGATCCAATCAGGTAGTTGAAAAGCGATCTAGTACTGCTGTCATTGAGTTGGCACTCCGACGACCGCAACGACGAATGCGCAAACCCGCGATTGCCTGGGTAAAAGAAATATGCGAAATGTCCGACAGTACACCATTGAGCAGTTCTTCAGCACGTTTAGCATTATGAACAGTTCCTTCTCACATGATGAAAGATTAATCTTGTACACAAGTAGCCAAACGGGGATATTCAACGCCTTCGCGGTGCCGGTGAGTGGCGGGACACCTCGCCAACTAACCAGGTCAAAGGCCATGGCAATCTATGCTGTGTCCTACTTTCCATACGATGATCGGATACTGTTTGTGCGGGATTGTTACGGCGATGAAAACCACCATTTGTACGTACTTGAAAGTGAGGGTAGGGAAAGAGACCTTACTCCCGGAATAGGAGTCAAGGCGAAGTTCTTAGGCTGGAGCCACGACGGCCTGCATTTTTACTATCAAACTAACGAGCGTGACCCACGTTTCTTCGACATCTACAGAATGAGTGTTGCAGGGCTCGATAGAACGTTAATTTTCCAAGATACTGAAGGTCTTAATTTTCACTCCGTGTCGCCTGACGAAAATCATATTGTGTTTGGCAAAGACATGACGCGGGCAAATTGTGATATCTATCTTCTCAGCAAACAGTCAGGACACATGAGACATCTCACGCCTCATGTGGGTGAAATTATCTTTAGGCCGGCATCCTTCGAGATCGATTCGCAATCACTCTATTATTTGACGGATGAAGACAATGAATTCAGTTACATTGCACGCATCGAGTTATCCACCGGCAAACAGTCGGTGGTTTTTAGAGCACCTGGCAATGTGTTTGCTTTTGTTCCTTCGGCTGGAGGAAAGTACAGCACTGTCCTGGTAGACGATGAAGGGCAAAAGAAGATCAGTATCTATGACCATCAAAGCGGTGAACCGATTGCTTTACCGAGTTTCCCCAAAGGTGATATTAGCTCTGCAGTGATTTCGAAAAGCGAGCAATTGTTAGCTTTCTACGTTAATGGTGATCGCAGCCCGAACAAGCTATTCGTCTACGAATTTGCTATTGGGACGGCCCGAAAGCTCGTTGAGAGTTTGAGTGCCGAGATTGATTCTGATGGCCTCGTTGAGTCCCGGCGCGTAAGTTACCATTCATTCGACGGGCTGACGATTCCAGCCTTTTTGTGGAAACCACATCAGGCCTCTGCTGGCAACAAGGTGCCGGCGCTTATCTGGTTGCATGGCGGGCCTGGTGGTCAAACTCGAAAGGGCTATAGCCCCAGGATTCAGTATTTGGTTAATAACGGCTATGCCGTGCTGGGAGTTAATTATCGCGGCAGCTCCGGGTACGGCAAGACTTTTCTGGCAGCCGATGAACGTAAGCACGGACGTGAACCGCTATGGGATTGTGTTGAAGCGAAAAAGTTTTTGGCGTCCCTGGATTACATAGATACTTCTAAAATTGGAGTTATCGGTGCAAGCTTCGGTGGTTACATGGTGCTTGCTGCCCTTGCTTTTACCCCGGAAGAGTTTGCCTGCGGAGTTGATTTATTCGGCATTTCAAATTGGGTACGCATGATCGAGTCGTTCCCGCCTTACTGGAGTCCGCACCTCGAGTTCTATTACAAGAAAATGGGGCACCCCGTCGCCGACCAGGATCTGTTACGAGCTCTCTCGCCAGCCTTCCACGCAGATAAAATAATCAAACCTCTGATGGTCGTCCAGGGCGCTAACGATCCGCGGGTACTCAGGGCCGAAGCAGATGAAATCGTCGAGGCGGTGAGAAAGAAGAACGGGACAGTAGAGTACATGGTCTTTCCAGACGAAGGACACGGCCTTACTAAGAAGACCAATCGAGTTACTGCTTACGATTCAATTGTTAAATTTCTCGACAGGCATCTTAGAGGCTTGGAGAGTAACGCACCTACAGACAATGGTAGTCATTCTTAGTGACAAAAAAGACGCAGGCACGTGACTCATCGAGCCGGTTGCTTTACCTTCTGGAGTTTGCGAAGTTCACGCCAACGGGCATACTGTTCAGCCTTCCTTGGGTTGGGATCTTCTTCGTTCTTCAGCCAAAACCGCATCCAGTCTACTGTGCCCTGTTGTGAGGCGAAGCGGTCTTGCGGCCGGACAAGCACATGGACTCCGGCCGGAATACTTGTTAACTCAACCGGCTTGAGCAGCCGCTTGAGCAGGACATACCACTCCCATTCAAAAAGAAATCCGAATTTGCCGATGGCCTCGATTCTAAGAGGCGTCTTCACTTTGTCTGTATTGAAGGCTGGCGCGCTGTGCCAGGCGTTCAATCCCTGACCCACCGGCAATTCTTTGTAGGCTTGCAAGT
>JACCUI010000094.1 GCA_013811945.1 Pyrinomonadaceae bacterium
TTGACCGCCTGGGAACTAGCCAAAGACAACATCCCGGTTACCGTGATCACCGATGGGATGGCTGGACATGTGATGAAGGGCGGAAAAGTAGATTGTGTCGTCGTCGGCGCCGACCGCATCGCCGCGAACGGAGATACGGCAAACAAGATCGGCACTTACATGGTTGCTGTTCTGGCGAAAGAAAACAACGTCCCTTTCTACGTAGCCGCGCCTATTACCACGCTCGATTTGTCACTTTCCTCTGGAGATCTAATCCCGATTGAAGAACGCGACACCCGCGAAGTTACGCACATCGGCAGTCATCAACTCGGTCCGGAGGGTGTCGCTGTTCATAACCCGGCATTTGACGTCACACCAAATAAATTTATTTCGGCAATCATCACCGATCGAGGCGTGGCACGAGCGCCTTACTTAGCGAGTCTACAAGCGTTGGCGAATGCGAAGAGTGTGGGATCGAACGTCTAGCAAATTGCCGGCATTTCCGTTCACGACGAAGCGAAACGGCTCTGCTTCCACCAGTCGATGGTTAGTTGCAGGCCCTCACGAAGGCCCACACGAGGTTCGAAGCCAAGGAACTCACGAGCCCGGGAGATGTCAGCCAGACTATGGACCACATCTCCGGCGCGAGGATTTTGATAGTCTACACTCACATGCCCCTTGCCAGTTAAGTCCTTGATTTCTTCCAGCAGCTGGTTCAAAGAAATTCGCTCTCCAGTAGCGATGTTAATAATTGAGCCAAGCCCTTTGTTAGTCTCGGCTGCCTTTAGATTCGCTTCGACGACGTTGTCGATGTAGGTGAAATCACGAGAATGTTCGCCGTCGCCGTATATCACCGGTTGTCGATCCTTCAACAGGTCGCTAATGAAGCGTGAGATTACCCCGGAATATTGCGAACTCGGATCCTGTCGCGGACCGAAAACGTTGAAGTATCGCAGGGACAACGTCTCGAGCTTGTAGACCCGCGTGAAAACCTGGCAGTAGTACTCACCAACCAGTTTCGCCACCGCATAAGGAGACAAAGGATCCGGCAACATGTCTTCCTGTTTAGGCAAAGTCGGCTGATCGCCGTAAGCGGAACTGGAGGCGGCGTAGATCAGGCGTCTGACTTTCTTTTCTCTGGATGCCAGCAGTAGGGAGAACGTCGAATCGACCGAAGCGATATGAGTCTGCCGTGGGTTTTCGATTGAACGCGGAACGGAAGGAATTGCAGCTTCGTGAAAGACCAGCTCTACGTCTTCAAGGGCACGCCGAAGGGCAGTTTCGTCCGCAACACTTGCATTGATAAAATCAATGTCACCGCCAACTTCGTCAAGGTTGTCAACATAGCCGGTCGACAAATCATCAATTATGCGAACGCGAGCACCGCTTGACACAAGGGCCGAAGCGATATTCGAACCTATAAAACCAGCGCCTCCAGTAATCAATGCTATCCCGGATAAACCCATAGAGACCAACACAGACCAGTATACTGGATCGTTTTTCGTAGCGGCCTATCTACCTATCCCCACGTAGTCGAATCCTAGTTCACGCATGTCGGCAGGCTGGTAGATATTGCGTAGATCTGCGACCTTGGGCGCTTTCATTAAGTCCCGAATACGGCCCATGTCCAGCGCTCTAAATTGATTCCATTCGGTTATGATAACGAGTGCATCTGCATCTTTAACGGCTTCATACTCGTCAGCAGCGTATTCGATTTTCGGCAGGACGTGGGCTGCCTCAGTCATGGCCACCGGATCGTAGGCGCGTACATTCGCCCCCCGCTCGAGCAAACCGCGAATGATCTCAATTGAAGGCGCCTCCCTCATATCGTCCGTTTCCGGCTTAAACGCCAGCCCCAGGATTGCAACTGTCTTGCCTTTGAGTTCGCCTACCAGTTGTTCAATTTTGGGTAACATTGCTTTCCGTTGCCGCTGATTCACTTCGATTACCGCATCAACAACTAGGGAGTCGCAATCAAACTTCCGGGCCACCGAGGCCAGGGCACGCGTGTCTTTTGGAAAACAAGATCCGCCAAAACCGGGACCCGGGTGGAGAAATTTACTGCCGATACGCTTATCCATTCCCATGGCCCTGGCCACATCGTGAACGTCACATCCGATCCTTTCACACAAAGTGGCAATCTCATTTATAAAGGATATTTTAGTGGCTAAGAATGCGTTGGCGGCATACTTTGACAGTTCCGCGGCCTCCAGAGACGTGACGACGAATGGTGCTTCAATTAAATAGAGAGGGCGGTATAGGTCACGCATGATGGCGATCGCCTCCTCGTCTGCGCTTCCTATGACTACGCGGTCCGGTCTCATGAAGTCGCTTATGGCCGCACCTTCGCGTAAGAATTCGGGATTAGAAACTACCCCGAAGTTTACCCGGGCTTTCTGATTCTCCCGAATGATACGCCGAAGATACTCACCCGTACCAATCGGAACGGTGGACTTCGTAACTATTACCTTGTACCCGTTCATGAACTCCGCCACCGACCGCACGGCGGTCTCCACAAAACTCAGATCGGGCGAACCATCCTCCTTTTGAGGAGTCCCCACTGCCAGGAATATTACCAAAGCCTGCTCGACAGCCTGCTTCACGTCAGTGGTAAATCGCAGTCGTCCGGACTGCACGTTCTTAGTAACCAGTTGCTCAAGCCCCGGCTCGTAGATTGGCATCACACCCGCAGAGAGGCTTTCAATCTTTTCTGAGTTGACATCGACGCAGGTAACATCGACACCGAACTCGGCAAAGCAAGCTCCTGTTACCAAACCGACGTACCCGGTGCCGACTACCGCTATATGCATTGAGTAACCTTCAGGAGCTTGAGGCGGGATTTAGGCGTCATTATTCAAAACCTTGCGGGTCAAGCACGACTGAGAGTCGCGTGACCCGCAAGGTTAATCTAAGTGACCACAACCTGGAGTAGGAGCTGCGGTGTTTTTTGAAAACCAACTCCCGAAGACTATCTGCTGGGGCTGATCACAACTACGGTTCCGCCGAAGTTGATTTCATCTTCCCTGGTCGCAATTATAGCAGCCACGATGGCACCACCGGCTGCGATCAAGACCGCTGCAAGAGCACCTCCGCCAACACCGTCATCGTCATCGTCAGTAGTCTGAGGATTCGGCGTTCCGGCAGTACCACTCTCACCAGCCGCAATCTGTTTCACGGCATCACCGGCGCGTAATTCTACGAGACCGGCCTGGGTTGAGACCACGGTATTTCCACGCTTGGCATTCACGGTGAACGACGTTGCCTGGCTTCCATCAACCACCACAGATCCATCTTTGGTTGCGAGGTTCACGGAGATTCCAACGAGCGTTGAGACAGTGGCGATACCAGTATCGAGCTGACCAGTAATGGCCTTTTCGGTGAAACTGAGGGTCAAGGTTGATTTGGGTGCTAATTGAACCCGGCCCAACTTACTGATGTTAACGGTGGCGCTGCTGTTATCTGACGTGACGATTACACTGTCGGAAAACAAAGTGCCGCCAGAAATGACCTTCTGGCCATTTACCGTAACTTGTCCGGAGACCGTTAGCTCTCCCGAGGCTACCTTAGCTTCTGGAGACGCCAAAGCAATCATAGAGTAGACGCTTAGGACGGCAACTGACAGAAAAGCCGCGATAGGTTTGCGGCTCCAAGTTTTGCTGATCATTAACTTTCCTCCCGTATAGTGAAACAATCTTGATTGCGTGGCGCGACGTTAAAAAACTTGAGGATGTGACGGATCTTCCCGTAAAACTCGTCTCATCTTGCGGAGTGTTCAACGCTAGTAGCGCAAATAGCGTTGGTAAACGCCTAAAGGACCTCGCATTTATTACACGAATACCAGTGCCCTGTCAACAAGCATTTAGGCCTAGTTTGGCACAAAACTGTGCTTTTTTCGGATGCACCGACAAGATAACGCGAGGCCGCGTGGCGATAGGGAACTTTCCCCTGTCTGAGGACCAAAATTCTATTAGTCTTAAGCCCATCGAGTTTAGCCGGCCAACTAGAGGAGACGCTGGGCCTTAAAATCGGCCATTGCGAGGGCTAGCTAAGGTGAAGTTACTCGCCGAGCACGCATCAATCCCGGGGTACCCGCCTTCTGAGCATCATTGAGCGGCGATTTATCCCCGTCCCTTTCCGAAAGCTCGCTTTGTTCGTAAGGATCCAGGCGGGCAAAAATATAGAAACTCTCCCCAGAACGAACGATTCCGAGGAACCTGAAGGTACGACGCAAAACCTCCCCTTCCCGAAGCGTTTCAGGCCGCGGCGGGCGTTCGACGATTAGACCGATTTCATGGCGCGAAACAGCTTCCAATTCCGGAAGATAATCGTTTCGACTCTCTCGAGCGATGCGAACAGCCATTTGGCGAAGGGCGCGAATCCGATTCGAATTGCGGCGATAATAAGCCTGGCTCACCTCGCGACGACTGACCCGATCATCCACAACCTCTTGCTCGTTTCGCAAATAGCCGAGATAGGCGCGAACAACTGGTCCGAACTGCTCCTCATCACCGCGACCCTGGTTTGCAGGTGTCGAGATTGATATAAACAACAACAGGATCGATACGACGAAGACACCTGCGGCAGATTCTAAGAGAGAGTCTCTCATCACAGCACTTCCGGACCCTAACAAAGTAACGAAGTCATGACGGCGCATCTATTTTATCTGTCCTTAGATAATAACCAATCCGATCTTAAGCTTGATTGCGCACTCGTTTCAGCAATGTTACATTGAGGTTGAATTTGTGGGTAGACTGGCCACACCTCCGATGACCGATAAGCCAATAGAACCTGATTCTGAAATCAAAAAGGTAGCTCTGGGGATCAGCGGCGGAATTGCCGCCTACAAGGCCGCTGAGGTTCTCCGTGGACTGCAGCGCGCCGGATATTCGGTTCGCGTCGCGATGACAAAGCGAGCATGCGAGTTTATTCAGCCACTCACGTTTCGAGCACTCTCGGGCGCCCATGTCATCGTTGATGATTATGCACCAGATAATCCCGATCCAATAGCTCATATCACCTTCTCTCAAACGGTTGATCTTCTCATAGTCGCGCCGGCAACCGCCAACATAATCGCCAAGTTTGCCAACGGAGTCGCGGACGATTTCTTAAGCTCCACCTATCTAGCCTGCACCGCGCCCGTCCTGATAGCCCCAGCGATGAACCCTACAATGTGGGGTCACCCTGCTACACAGCGCAATTTGTCCCGTCTTCGAACAGATGGCGTACGCATCGTCGAACCAGACTCTGGGGAGATGGCATGCGGAACAATCGGTCCCGGACGACTTAATGACCCGGAAAGAATCGTCGCAGCTGCTGTTGAACTATTAGCATACGGCCGAAGGGCCCAGGATTTAGCCGGTGAACGGTTTCTGATTACTACCGGTGCAACTCGTGAGGAACTCGATCCCGTCCGGTTTATTTCCAATCGGTCTTCGGGAAGGATGGGATTCGCGGTCGCCGAAGCCGCACTCAGTAGAGGCGCTTATGTTTCGGTCGTTGCCGGTGTTACCAGCGCTAATTCCCCGAATGGTGTCCGTGTCGCGCGAGCCCTTTCAGCAGACGAAATGCACGAAGCAGTCATGAAAGAGCTGCCCGAAGCAACGGTTTTTATCAGTGCGGCAGCCGTGGCGGACTATCGGCCGGCCCAGCGGGCAGCCGCGAAGATAAAGAAGAGTGAGGCTTCACTGGTCCTAACGCTCGAGCGCACTCGCGACATCCTCGGTGAAGTTGCGTGTGCAAGGACTAATGGTCTCCTGGTGATTGGCTTCGCAGCCGAGACCAACGATGTACTAATCAACGCGCAGGAAAAACTTCGTGAGAAGAATCTTGATGTTATTGTCGCTAATGACGTAACCCGCGGAGATGCCGGTTTCGATAGTAGCGAAAACGCCATTACAATTGTGAGACGCGACGCCCAAGGTCCACTAGAACTTCCGTTGATGTCCAAGCTGGAGGCCGCCCACCGTATTCTTGATGAGATCGTTCGGCTCCGAGCGAACAGCAGCCGACTGTGAAGCGACATTGCCGATTGCCGATTGCCGATTTCACGACAGTTACCACCTGGTCGATGGCTTATAAATAAATCGGCAATTGGCAATCGGAATTTGACAAAAACCAATAGACAGGTATCCAGCCTCTGATGAGTATAGAATCCCTGGCAGACGAACTGCGCTCCTTGATAAAACAAACCGAAGAACAAGTGGCCTACTTCCAGGAACTGGGCGTGTCTGGGATAGCCCTAGAGGCTGTTCCGACGATCGATTCCCCTCAACAACCCCGCTCGCAGTCCGGTGAGAGTATGGAGCAGATCTGGGCCGACATCGGAGATTGCATTCGCTGTCCGCTCCATCAAGGGCGCACACACGTCGTTCACACGGAGGGCAATCGCAAAGCGCGTCTGATGTTTGTTGGCGAGGCTCCAGGTGCTGATGAAGACATGCAGGCTCGTCCGTTTGTTGGGAGGGCTGGTCAGTTACTAACGAAGATCATTGAGTCGATTGGCTTTAAGCATGAAGAAGTATTAATCGGCAACATCAATCGCTGCCGGCCACCAGGCAATCGGCCGCCCACTCCGGATGAGGTGGCAATGTGCAAACCCTTTCTGCTTCGAGAGATTGCGGCTGTCAGTCCGGAAGTCATAGTCGTAATGGGAAACACGGCCATGAAGAACCTGCTGGACGTAAAGGACGGTATTACAAAACTGCGTGGTATATTTCAGGACCACCTGGGAATCAAGATCATGCCTACGTTTCACCCGGCCTATCTCCTGCGGGATCCGTCGAAGAAGCGAGAAACCTGGGAAGACTTGAAGAAGGTTAGAGACCATCTCGATAGCACTGCAAAACGAGAAGTCTGAACTTGGTCGTCGCGCCGCTCGCTCTTTTTTAATTCCTGGTTTCGCGCTAATTTCTCCTCGTGCCAATAGACTCGGGAAGTTCTTCCCCAACGGCAGTAGCCCATAGCACAAAGACAACGTCGTCAGCTCCTCAATATGCTGACGTGGCAGTTCCTCTCCACGTTTCCAAGTCTTTCGTTTATCGCCTTCCCGAATGGATGCGGGGAACTGCTCGTGTAGGAGCTCGGGTCGTTGTTCCTTTGGGCAGACGCTTCACGACTGGATACATCGTCAACCTTTACGACACCCTTCAAGCTGATACAAACCTGTCCGAAGCTGGCGTGAAGGATGTGGCACGGGTTCTCGACGCGGATCCGCTCGTCACTCCTGAAGTTCTTCAGATTACTCACTGGGTTTCTGAATACTATGCGGCGCCCTGGGGTGAAGTTATCAAGGCCGCACTGCCGCCGGGCATCAGCGCCAGCATCGAGCAATTCTTGAAGATCACCCCTCAAGGACGCACTAAGCTTGAAGCGCTTTCGGCAAAGCGATCATCCGGGAACCTGGCCCGCGCACTACGACTGATCGCGGAGGCCGGAGAAATCAAACTAGCAGATCTGACGGCGGAACTGGGCAAAGCCCAGGCATCGAGAGCGGTGCGGGAACTCCAACGCGTTGGCCTAATAGACACGGACCAACGAGCCGGTAGGTTGTTCGCAAAACACAAACAGCAGCGAATTGTCCGACTGTCGCGCCTTTACGAGGAGGTTGGCGGTGCAATCGATACACGGAAAACTACAGAAGCTCAACATCGCATCTTGGAGACTCTCTCACAGGGCGCCACCATGCCCGTGAAAGAATTGCTGACTGCGGCAAACGTCGGCATCTCGGCAGTGAACACCCTACAGAAAAGAGGTGTTGTTGAAATCTCTCTGAAGACGATTCGGCGCGATCCACTGGCAAGTGCCGTTCTTCCTCCGTTACAGGAGTATGAACTTACTGAGGCCCAGGCGAATGCGTTGGGCGAGATTGAACAACCTCTGCGGCGAGGTGACTATGCCGCGTTTCTTCTTCATGGCGTCACCGGCAGCGGAAAAACCGAAGTCTATATGCGCGCGATGCGCATCTGTCTGAAACGGGGCCGGGCCGCGCTGATGCTGGTGCCAGAGATAGTGCTGACGCCGGTGTTCTCGCGCCGGCTGCGGGCTTACTTCGGCGATCAAGTGGCGATATTTCATTCCTCCCTTTCGAAAGGCGAGCGCTTTGACGAGTGGAAGCGGGTCAAGAATGGGGCGGCGCAGATTGTCATCGGCACTCGCTCTGCGGTGTTCGCTCCCATTTCCAGGCTCGGGCTCGTAATTGTCGATGAGGAGCACGAGTCAACATACCGCCAGTCAGACTCACCTGTGTACCACGGCCGCGATACCGCAATTGTCCGGGCTCAAAAAGAGTCTGCTGTGGTGATTCTTGGGTCCGCGACTCCATCTCTGGAATCCTTCCATAACGCAAACACTGGGAAGTATCGGTGCCTGCGTTTACCAACCCGCATCGCCAACCGCCCTATGGCAAAGGCGCGCATGATCGACATGCGTGAGGTTTTCGATCGTCTCAAGAAGCCAAGAGTTTTCTCCGCTGACTTGCTGGAGGCAATTGACGACACGCATCGGCGCAAAGAGCAGGCAATCATCCTGCTCAACCGCAGGGGCTATTCGAGCTTTGTCCTCTGCCGCTCCTGTGGGGAAACGATCCAATGTCCAAATTGCGACGTCACGCTTACTTACCATCGCAGTGAAAGAGTAATCCTATGTCATTACTGTAACCATCGTGAGACCGCACCCGATCGGTGTCCCTCATGCAAAGGAGAGTACATTTACTACATCGGCGAGGGAACCGAGCAGATTGAAGCAATGCTGACGAAGCTCTTCCCTGCTCTTCGCATAGGCAGAATCGATCGCGACTCTGCTTCGCGCCGCGGTCACTTCGAGAAGGTGCTGCTGGAATTCAGCGAAGGCAACATCGACATGCTGGTGGGCACGCAGATGCTGGCCAAGGGTCATGATTTCCCCAACGTGACCCTGGTGGGCGTCGTATCAGTCGATGCCGGTCTCGCTTTGCCGGACTTTCGGGCTGCGGAACGAACATTTCAACTTATTACCCAGGTGGCGGGCCGCGCGGGACGAGGCGATCGAGCCGGGCAGGTGATGGTGCAAACTTGTCACCCAGGTCACTACGCGCTCCGACATGCTTGCGCGCAAGACTACGACGGTTTTTACCAGGAAGAGATCCGCCATCGCCAGAACCACGCTTATCCGCCCTTTGTCGCGCTCGCCTCGTTGCTGGTGCATGGTACAGACCAGAGTCGCGTCCGGTCCGATGCGGTAGGGTTACGAAAGGAACTGGACCTGGCCAATAACGATCGCACCTGCCGCATACTCGGTCCTGCACCGGCGCCGCTCACCAGACTCAAAGGCGAGCATCGGATGCAGCTCCTGGTAAAGTCTCGGAGCAGACGTCAATTGCGTCAGGTTGTTGACCGAGCGTTAGCAACAGCCGCGAATCGTGGACTCAATCTGCGGGGGGTAAACCTGGAGATCGATCCGGTTTCACTAATGTAACGGCGTGCGTCGCTCAGGCTCATGCGTTAAACTCCGGGCATGAAACTCTCCGAACTTGCAGCCAGAACGGGCGCTCGCGTCGAGGGAAGCTCGCTCGATATAGACATTGAAGGCGCGGCTGGACTCGACGAAGCAAGGCCTGGGCAGGTCACATTCCTCGCCAATCCGCGCTACACGCCGCGTCTGAAAACTACCCAAGCTTCGGCGATATTTCTGGGCGAGTCGGTCGATTTGGGCCGCGATGATATCGTCGGTTTGCGTGCAAAAGACGCTTATCTCGCATATACACGCGCCCTCCGCCTCTTTCATCCCGAACCTACCGTCGCGCCGGGTATTCATCCGTCGGCAGTCATCGATCCCTCAGCGCGGGTTGCTGAGAATGTTTTCGTGGGCGCCTGTTCCGTTGTTGGGGCCGGCACGGAGATCAGAGCGCGCGTGCAGATTTATCCGAACGTCACAATCTATGACAGCGTTACCATCGGCAAAGATTCGGTAGTCCACTCTGGCGCGGTTATTCGCGAGCGTTCCCAGATTGGGGAGCGCGTGGTCATCCACAACAACGTCGTGGTTGGCTGCGATGGGTTTGGATACGCCAAAGATGAGCAACAACACTGGCTCAAGATTCCGCAGACCGGGCGTGTGGTGATTGAAGACGACGTCGAAATTGGCGCGGGAACAACAATCGATCGCGCGTCGGTGGGCGAATCACGGATTGGTCGGGGAGCGAAGATAGACAACTTGGTCCAGATCGGTCACTCCTGCACCGTGGGAGAGGACACTTTGCTTTGTGCTCAAGTTGGACTGGCCGGGAGTTCCCACATTGGAGATCGCGTGGTCCTCGCGGGGCAGGCCGGAGTAGCGGGTCACTTAACAATTGGCGACGATGCGGTGCTTACAGCTAAGAGCGCAACCAGTCATGACGTACCTCCGGGCAAAGTCATTTCCGGAATTCCGGCATTCAATAATAAGGATTGGCTGCGCTCGACGGCGGCTTTTCGCCGGCTCGGTGAGATGCAACGAACCTTAAGAGAACTTCAACGGAGACTGCTGAAATTGGAAGGCGCCGTACTTAAGGGCGGTGGTGGCTCACTTTCCCGGACTGAGGATCCCCTATAACCGGCCACATGATGTCCGCTACTCAACCACGATCACCGAAATCACACTAAATTAACACTAAGAAGGTTTCGTGTTGGTTCGTGCCAATTCGTGGATCGTTACACCGATCCGCAAAGAAGTTTGGCTTGAGTCTTGACTGGAAATGGGACGAAATAGAATGAAGGCAAAGCCATTCTCATTTCAGCTCGGTGACAATGATACCGGCGGTCCTCTAATAAGCCCTTCCTCGATTGCCATTTTCACCTCGATTATTGGCCTCTTCATTGGCGCCAGGCTTTGGAGACTAACAGCCTCTTGTCTCTGGTTCGACGAACTCTTCAGCGTACATGGCGCCCGTCATGAATGGAGTCGACTGCTGCACTTCGTGGCCGCAGATATCATTCATCCGCCGCTCTTCTATATTCTGCTTAAACTTTGGATCACCGTCACCGGTGAGTCGTTGTTTTGGTTGCGTCTTTTCCCGGTGCTCACCAGTATAGCTGTCATCGTCCCTTTCTTTTTGTTGTGCCGCGAACTACGACTGGCTTCGACCGAGATCAAGCTGTCCCTATTGTTGATGGCCGTGAATGGCTACTTGATTAAGTATGCGCAGGAAGTGCGCATGTACAGCCTGCTGCTTTTCTTCAGTGTCTGCTCTCTCTGGCTGTTCGCCAAATTCGTCAATGCAACTCGCGCCAGGAATCGTTTGCTTGCCTTGTCTGCGATTAACTTAATGCTTGTCTACACCCACTATTATGGGTGGTTAGTGATCGCGGCTGAGGCGGCCTTTTTGGTTTTATGGTACCGCGACAAACTACCGGACTTTCTGATTGCGGCGGCGGTGCTCTTGCTGTGCTTTAGTCCCTGGGTTTACGCGGTAACTTTGGCGGCCGAACAAGGTAAGGGCTTAGCGCAAAACATTGGCTGGGTAGGGCGTCCTCGACTGGCCGATGTGGTGCAGTTCTTTGCGCTGTTGAATGCGCCGTTTTATTTTCGCCAGAGTTCAAACCAGTTCGTTTACCCTCGCTGGGGACTCCTCGCCGGCTTCCTGATATTTGGCTTGCCACTGTTGGCGTTGTCATGGCAACTTGTCAGACAAAGATACCGGCAAGGAGAGCAAAACCTCAGCGCACCGAAATGCCTGATCCTCTTTTCCGTTCTACCCTTGGCTCTCGCACTTGTCGCTAGTTGGGTATTGCCGCATTCCATCTGGGGCACGCGCCACCTGATCATTGTGGCCGTTCCGTATCTGTTGCTGGCGGCAATTGCCCTCGATCGATTGCGTCCCGAGTGGCCGAGGATCACCGTTTTCCTCCTGCTGGGTTGCTGGTTGTTCTTAGCGGGGACTGGGATGCTGCTCCGACGTGGGGACACCTACATATGGTGTGCGTGGGATCAGTTGAGCCGGCAGATGATTCATCATCATCATAGCCCGGCCGAGCTCACAAAGGTTTATGCGTTCGAAGAACTGGTTGCTTATCATCTATGGTTCGCTTTAGAAGAATCCCCTCGTGGGGAATTCAAAGTGGGTTTGATAAAAGGTGTTCCAGGACTCCGGGAAGATCCAGCTTACTTTCTACCTCGCACGTTTTCTGACATAGCAGTACAAGACCTCTCCGCTCTGAATGACAAAAACTGCTGGATCGCATTTCGCGATACTGACTTTCATGAACAGCGTCCGCCTTTCAAGACTCTTAAAGATCGCGGCTACGAAGTGCAGAAGGTTCTACAAGTGGAGGCCGCGGGGCAGCGAGCATTTGTGGTCGAGCTAGAACACCAATGAAGGAATTTTGAAAACGAGATGGCTGGACGACTTGGCCGTGTTAGAATCGATTTAGCCGCGGGTACGCGAATGAACGCGGATATCAACAGCGACAACCAAGCGATTGGGGTAGGGCCTTTTCTGATCCGCGTATATCCACGGCTAAGTGATTTCTCCCACGTCTTAAGTAATCGCCCCACCATCAACAATCACAACTTCGCCATTCATGAAACTGTTGCGATCGCTAACCATGAACGCGGCATACTCAGCGAGCTCTTCCGGGCGGCCAAGTCGACCGGCTGAGGCCCAGAAGGCGTGCATCTGCAGCAAACGCTCAGGAAGCGCAGAAGCCAAATCGGTGTCGAAGATTCCGGCGGCAATGGCGTTTACTTTGACGCCGAAGGTTCCAGCCTCTCTTGACAGGCATTTAGTAAAACCAACCATCGCGGCTTTGGATGTTGCGTAGTGAACGGCGGTAGGGAGCGCTCGCAGCGCACCTATGGAAGTAATGTTGAGGATGTGTCCCTTCCTTTGGCGGATCATCTGTTTGTAGAATGGTTTCGTGACGGCGAATAGGCTGCCCACGTTGGTATCGATCACTTCATCCCAGGCACGATCAGTAGTCGTGGCGAAATTGTCGGCACGATTGATCGCTGCGTTGTTGACCAGGATATCGATCCCGCCCCACTTCTCGACAAGCTCCCTGGCGAGGCGCTTGATACCCAGACGATCAGTCACTGAGACCTTAAAGCTAAGTGCGCGCTTACTGTGATTCTCAATCTTCTGGCGCGTCTCTCCAGCAAGATCGTCGCGCGTTTCATAGTTAAACGCTACATCAGCGCCCTCACGGGCAAAAATCTCGCAGATTGCCGCACCAATACCTCGCGTTCCTCCGGTTACGAACGCACGTTTTCCTTCCAGCAGCAGACTCACGAGCTATCTATCTCCTAAAAAGCCCGCTTCGACGAGCGCAAGCGGGCAAAGATTCATGGCTTGATTCGTTGGCGGGAATTAAAGCTCTAAAAGTTCAAACAGTCAACGGCCTCCGCAATTAAGCGACCTCGGTGAGTATTGGTTCCTGCGCACTGCCGACCGTCGCCGGAATGAGGGCCACAATTTCTTCGACGATATGCCGCGTGGCGTTCGGAATGGCGAGCCCGACGGTTGCGGCTCGCAACGCAGAATAATGCGCTGTGTCTTCGACCATGCGCCTGATCACCGGCACAATATCAGTCGCCCGCTCCAGCAGCACTCCGGCACCGCGTTTAGCGATCAAACTTGCAGCACCGGCCTCCTGAGGCATCGGCGGCGTGGTCCCATCGGCAATTATCGGCAGCCGGCAAGCAAACGCTTCAAACGTGGTCAGGCCGCCAAGTTTAGAAATCATCACGTTGGCCGCGACCATCAGTTGCTCAACTTGGTCGGAATACCCGATGACCTTAATGGGAAACGATGCGCTGAACGCGAGCGACTCAGCCTCTAATTTCAGCTCTTCATTTCGCCCCGCAAGAAAAATCGCCTGGACATCCAACTTTCCTCTGACAAGTTCGCGGAAAATCTGCGGCACATTGCCCCCGCCTTCCCAGCCGGCGTTGACGAATACCGTAAACTTTTCCGGATCCAAATCGAGAGCTCGTCGCGCTGCCCGGGCCGCCACTTCGCCCGGGTACGCAAACTTTGGATGGACGGGCATGCCCGAGATCTTGATCCGGTCCGAGGCGATTCCATAGTCAATCAACTGCTGTCTCGCTCCCTCAGTAGCCACCAGATAAAGCGTCACATCGTCGCAAGCCCAGCCTCGCCAGAATCCGTAGTACGGATCGGTCACTACTGACACGAGGGGAATACGATCGGCGAGTTTCAGCTCTTTCAAAACCCGAGCGAAGATGTGTTGTGTCAAAGGATGAACGCTCACCACTACGTGCGGGCACCAACGTTCGAAGAGCTCGACGACATAACCTATGCAACGCTTTTGAAAAAAATGACGCGTCTCGGGACGAAACCGGTTTACGCCCCAGTAGAGATATTTCATCCAGTGCTGTCGGTTACGCAGCAACCAGTTATACAAGCGCACCAGTTTCTCGGTAACCGCGTGAGAGTCCTCGACCGCCCGCACCACCCGCACTGCGTACGACTCGCCCTCGAAAAACTTCTGCACTCCAGCCACAATGGCCGCGGCAGCCGAACGGTGGCCCCCACCCGTATCGGAAGAAATGATTAAGATTTTAGGGCCGCGGTTTCGGAACATTTTAGTTACTGTACTTGGTTTGTACTTTGCATCTTCTAGTGAGCCAATCGATGCGCTCCTGATCTGTAACCCGATAAGTAAGTGGAAATCGTAAATCGGCAATTGGCAATCGGAAACTAAGAATCCCTTCACGCTCTGGCCGTCAGCCCGTCAACTTCAGCTCCAGCGCGATCCATTTCTTTCCGCGCTTTCTTCATCTCCTTCTCCAGCTTCTTAATCTGGATCAGGTGCCCGGGATTAAACGGCAGCGATGGATAGTAACTGTTCGACTCGTGGGTGCAAAAGCAGCCATCGGCGGCTTTCTTGCGACGCTCTTTCATGGCAGTTGAGAGCCAGAGCTTCTGAAAATCCCAGTTAAAGTCTCGCAAGTTGCCGATGGGCGCAAGGTTCTCGCAAGAAGAGACTGTCCCTTCGTCGTAAATAACTCCGCCGGCAGTTCCAGCGTAACAAGTCATCTGCGCTTGTTGCGTTTCCTGCGTCTTCGCGATCAGCCCGTGCATGTAAATATCGATTGCCGCCTTGAAGAATCCCGCCTTGCCGCCGTAATTGTTCTTGATTGCGGCATGGCGCGAATCGTCATCAATCATCCCGGCCAGCTTCGCGTATCTCGAAAGATCGATATCGAGCTCAACCGGATCTGCTGAAGGGGGACGGATGTAATTGAAGTTGACTTTGTCAGGCTTTAATTCGTACTTCAGGAAGTCGTACCAGTCGAATATTGTGGTCTGATTCGAGTTCATGAAGCAGGTGCACGTCTGTACGTCGAGTCGAGGATACTCCTTCTTGATTACCTGAAGTTGTCGGGCGGTATCGATGGCAATGTCCCACGAACCGGGCTTCTGCCTAATCTTCTCATGCTGATCCTTTAATCCGTCTATGCCCAGCGCGACGGTGACGTTGAGATTCGGGCATTCCTCAAGGACGCGAAGCACATCCGGAAAGATGCGCTTCTGAATCTGACCGTTTGACATGATGTAGATCGATTCGAGCTTATTGTTTGTATAAAAAGCCCTCGCGATCTCCGGCAAGTCCTTACGCGTGAAAGGCTCACCCCCAGCGAGGATTAACACGCCGAGATTTCCTCCCAGCGTTTCGGAAATTCTTTCTATCTCGTAGGTCTTCATCTGCAGTTTCTTCCGGGGACGATCGTCCAGCTCCTCCGTGAAGAAGCAGTGCGTACAGCGCATGTCGCAGACAGAGGTCACCAGAATGTTGAGTAAAACGGGCGCGAACGGTTGCCCCAATGCCAGTTTTGCGTAACGCTTCAGAAGTTCTTTTGTAGTGAAATCCATTTATCCCTCAAATTTCCGACACCATTCATTTGCGCCGGACCTCGCTTTACCGCGAGGAAACCATATTAAACTGATACGGTATTGCGCCATCAAAGTCAACGAAGTCCTTAATTACGGTACTCAACACCCACATCCACCAACCGCCTTCACCACCTGCGACTTAGAGCCTTTCTTAACCACTAACGACACATCGTATTGGGTCGATTCGCAGCTTTCGTCGGTTGGATCGCAAACGCGCGTTACAACATAGGTGCCGCTGACACTGATATTACCTAATGCATACAATGCCCGTGATCGGCCTACCCACTCGCTCCTCTTCTTTTCCTTTCAATCCGGTTTCCTTTTCCAACATAAGCTTCACATCACGTCCACCAACATTCATCCACGCGGTCTTGTCGTCATCAATCGACGAATAGAAGACGTATCGCTCCGCGTTTTGTGGTGTGCCGCGAAACTTGAAGTAACACCCGCACCCGTCGGCAACAACCTTGTTCGTCAAATTCGCCACCAAGCTCCGCTTAGATGCATTTTGGCCAAAAACGGTGCCCAGGGCGACAATTGTCAGGAGCAAACACCTCGTGAACAATCTCATAAAGAAGCTCCGTGAAAACTCAGCCCAGCCGGGCTGGTGGCATTAGCCAATATGGCATTAACTCTTTCGGGACTGCTCAAGCCCCCCTAACTTGCAGGTCAGCTGCGCAGCCCGCCGAAGCGGCGAGCACATATGGAAACCAGAAACTCTGTGTCATGCGGCCTGAGAGTTGGTCCCCCAGACAGGTTATTATCTGAGGCCTGTTGCAGGTCGA
>JACCUI010000175.1 GCA_013811945.1 Pyrinomonadaceae bacterium
CGGAGATTCCCAGAGTGCTGAAAAACGTGAAGGCGCCGGGATTCAAATTCGACCCGAACGATACTACTTACTTCCTGGGCCGCGAGACGATCATGGCCAGCAAACGGCCGGGAATGGCGATTTGGCGAGAAAAAATCTTCGCCCTCATCTCGCGTAATGCCACGAGCGCGACCGCCTACTTTTGTCTACCGCCTGATCGCGTGGTCGAGTTGGGCTCACAGGTGGAGATCTAATTTGTAGGAGCCGTCGTGGGCCTGGTAAAGCGTCAACTCCTTGAAGTGCAAAGCGGCGACAGGTCGCCGCACTCCAAGGAGTTGACGATCTTTGGTCCAGCCTCTCTCGTCTCCGTTCTTACGTACGAGATTTTGAAGTTTTGTCGATAGTGGGATTCTCACGTCCCGAAAGCGAAACGCTTTCTCGGGTTCGACGTCGCTCCTTTCCGCTTCTTCTTCTCCTGCTTCAGTGACAACGACTACAGGCATGACCAATAATACTGGCTGAAATGGCGTTCTTCACCACCGATACCTCCAGAGACGTCGCATTGGCACGGCCTTTGTTACCCCTGGTTCGCGGAGGACTGTGCAGTTGCCGGAGAAGTCTGTCGTTGCTGGATTTTTAAGCACACTTCCCGTGCACCTTTCGCCGCTCTCAAATTGGCATGCACAGTTCTCCACAAATTCTTTTGGCCCAAGTGCAGTAGGCTTCGAGGGCTGCCTGATCTTAGAGTGATTCATGGATATTAAGCGTCCCGGAAAATCTAAACTCAAAAAGCGTATCCGCAAGGGCGTTTTCATCTTCATCGGCTTGGTGGCCATCGGCGGAATTACCTTTGGCCTGACAAAACTAAAGCCGGCAGCCCCCACTCTCGACCGTTCCACCGCGGTGATTGACACAGTCAAACGCGGTCAGATGCTGCGCCAGGTGCGCGGCATTGGCACGCTCGTACCGCAACTGACTCGCTGGGTCCCGGCGCCCGCCGAGGGTCGTTTGGAAAGAATCCTGGTGGAGCCGGGCGTCGAAGTCAGCACCGGGACAGTGATTTTTGAGCTTACTAATCCGCAGATGGAACAACAGGCTATTGACGCGGAGTTCCAAATGAAAGCCGCACAAGCCGACCAGGAAAACCTGAAAGTGCGTCTGGAAAGCGACAGCATGACGCAGCAATCTGCCATTGCCAGCATCAACGCGGAGTACAGTCAGGCAAAAATGCAGCTCGAGACGGACGAAGTGCTTGGCAAACAAGGTCTGGTACCACTGATTCTGCTGAAGGTCGCTCGTGTACGTGTGCAAGATCTTGCCAACCGGCTCAAGATCGAGCAGCAAAGACTGGGGATCAGCGGAAAGGCGACGAAAGCCCAGATGAACGCCCAGCAGGCCCGCATTCAACAGCTGCGCGCGCTCGCCGAACTGAAGAAAAGCCAGGTTGATGCGCTAAAGGTACGTGCGGGCACCAACGGCGTGTTGCAGCAGGTTTCGGTGCAGGTGGGCCAGCAGGTGACACCCGGGTTCAACATGGCGCGCGTTGCCGACCCAGCTTCGCTCAAGGCCGAACTCAAGATTGCCGAAACCCAAATTAAAGACGTCAAACTCGGCCAGCCGGTCGAAGTAGACACGCGCAATGGAATCATCCAGGCACGCGTTTCCCGCATTGATCCAGCGGCCCGCGAAGGCACGTTCACGGTCGACGCTGAACTTACCGGGCCGCTACCCGCAAGTGCGCGGCCGGATCTGAGCGTGGATGGCACGATCGAATTGGAACGCCTGGACAATATCCTGTATGTGGGCCGGCCCGCCTTTGGTCAGGGACAACAAACTGTCGGTATCTTCAAGTTGAGTCCTGACGGACAGGACGCCAGCCGCACTCAGGTGGCACTGGGCCGAAGCTCGGTTAGCACTATTGAAATCATCAGCGGACTGCGCGAAGGCGATCAGGTCATCCTGTCGGACACCTCGGCTTGGGACAACTACAACCGGATCCGCGTGCGGTGACTTATCGTGCGTTCTGGAGATGCGTGCTTTGCGGCTCTGCCGCTGCCCAGTGCGGTAAGGCTTGGCCTTACCGATGCGCCACTGATTTGAACTCGAGGCTATGCCTATGTTCGGGCGGTCGAGGCATAGCCTCAAAAACCTGAAGGCCCTGCGGTAAGGCTGAGCCTACCGCACTGCGGAGCGGCAGAGCCGCAAAGCGAAGGAGCCGAAGATCCCGATGTGCCATACATTTCGCAGCCGCGGTGTTCACACTAAAGCATTAGCAGTTAAAAAAAACATAAGGAGCCTGAGATGAGGTCATCCGATCCCCTGATTCACCTGGCCGACGTCAAGAAAGTCTTCTACACAGACGAAGTCGAGACGCACGCGCTTTCCGGCATCCACCTGGACATTAAGAAAGGTGAGTATGTCTCAATTGCGGGACCATCAGGTTGCGGCAAGTCCACCTTGCTGTCCATTCTCGGCTTGCTCGATACGCCGACCGATGGTGAGTACGTGCTAAATGATCACCCGGTGGAAAGCCTTTCGTTGTCGGAGCGCGCTCGCATCCGCAATCGCGAAGTGGGTTTCATCTTTCAGAGCTTTAATCTGATCGGCGATCTCACGGTCTATGAAAACGTCGAGCTGCCGCTGACGTATCGCGGCATGAAATCGGCCGACCGGAAGCAGCGCGTAACCGAATCTCTCGAACGTGTGGGCATGGCCCATCGAGCCAAACACCTTCCCAGCCAGTTGTCCGGCGGTCAGCAACAGCGTGTTGCAGTGGCGCGCGCGGTCGGCGGCCACCCCAGCATCCTGCTGGCTGACGAGCCGACCGGAAACCTGGATTCAACCAATGGCGAAGCGGTGATGGAACTGATGCGAGAGCTGCATCGTGGCGGCGCGACCATTTGTATGGTCACGCACGATCCGCGCTACGCCCAGCACGCTGATCGTATCGTCCATCTCTTTGACGGGCTCATTGTCGAAGAAGAACCCGGAGCGAATCGGCGCGAGATCGAAGACGCAAAGCGAGAATTGAAAGAGAGCGGATTCGGAGCAATTGCATGATCGGTCTGCGCAACATCGAAAAATCCTTCTCGCAGGGCGTCGCCAAAACCTACGTGCTGCGCCGCATCGACCTGGACATAAAGTCAGGAGAATTTGTCTCAATCATGGGGCCGTCGGGTGCGGGCAAGTCGACACTGCTACACATTCTGGGAATGCACGATCAGTCCTGGAGTGGCGAATACTACTTCGACGACGCGGCCGTTCATAAGCTGGACCACAAGAAGCGTGCTCAGCTACGCAATAGCAACGTCGGATTTGTCTTTCAAAGTTATCACCTGCTGGACGATCAAACGGTGTTTGAGAATCTCGAACTGCCCCTGTCCTATCGCAACGTGGGTAAGAAGGAACGCCAGTCGATTGTTTGCGACACGCTTGATCGTTTTCAGATTGTCGGCAAGAAGGATTTGTTTCCCAGCCAGCTCTCCGGGGGTCAGCAGCAGCTCGTGGGCATTGCGCGCGCAGTCGTCGCCCGGCCGCGCATCATCCTCGCCGACGAGCCCACCGGAAATCTCCATTCGAGCCAGGGTAAAGAGATCATGGAGATGTTCAAGACCTTAAATGAAGAAGGCACCACGATCGTGCAAGTGACACACTCCGAGGTAAATGCCGGTTATGGAAACCGGATCGTGCGGCTCGAAGACGGGTGGATTGTAAAAGAATGATCAATGGTTCAGTCGCCTCTTTGCACTGGATCGCCGTTTTCACACAGCCTCGGTAGCGGGTGGGTAATTGGAAGTCTTATGAACAGCATCAACGCAAATACAGTAGCAGCAGCAGGCGCCCGCACGCTGATCGCGGACGATCAGCCGGACGTGGTAACCGCACTGCGTTTGCTACTCAGAGGAGCGGGTTACCAAACCGAAGGGGTGAATTCTCCGGCGGCGGTGCTGGATGCAATCAGGCAACGAGATTTTGATCTGGTTTTAATGGATCTTAATTACGCGCGCGACACTACGTCAGGGCAGGAAGGTCTGGAGCTGATAACACATATTCGAGCCCTCGATAGCACCTTGCCCGTCGTGGTGCTGACAGGCTGGGGCTCAGTAGAGCTGGCCGTAGAAGCGATGCACCGAGGAGTGCGCGACTTCGTGCTAAAGCCGTGGGACAACTCAGTTTTGCTTAAGAGTTTGCGCACCCAAATCGCACTGGGCCGGAGCCGACGCCAAAAGCGACTTCGGAACGCGGAACGCCGAACCGTTAACAACAAACTGCAGCAGGAGATGACAGAGTCGCAAGAGATTCAAGAGGCTTTACTGCCGAAAGACTTACCCCACATCAACGGCATCGAGATCGCGGTTGCCTGGCAGCCGGCCAGCGCTGTCGGCGGTGATTATTTCGATGTGCTCAAGTTTGATGATCGTCACAGCGCCATCTGTATTGCGGATGCGGCGGGCAAGGGAATGCCGGCGGCGCTCTTGATGTCGAATGTGCAGGCGGTGCTGAAATCTCTTGCGTCGGCAGGGGTCGCTCCCGATCAGCTGTGTGCGCAAGTGAATCGCGTCATGTGTCACAACATGATCCCGCACAGATTCATCTCCCTGTTCTACGGCCTGTTAGACAACCAAACCAAGAAATTCTCATATGCCAACGCGGGTCACTGTCCGCCCATGCTGGTGCGTCACGGCACTTGCGTGCGAATGAAAGACGGTGGCCCGGTATTAGGCATCTTCCCGGATGGCCACTATCTGGGAGGTGAGATCGAGTTGAGTTCGGGCGACTCCCTGGTGTTTTTCACCGACGGTGTAACCGAAGCCCAAGACGCCTCAGGCGAAGAATTTGGCGAAGAGCGGTTGCAGGAATTGCTGACCCTCGGCCTAGAGTTCAGCGCCAGGGAATTACGAGACCTGATTATGGCAGCGGTGGGTGAATTCAGTGATGGTCCGGTCCATGACGATGCGACGCTGATGGTCCTCAAAGTCGACTAGCAGGCTGCAAAGAAATCGATAGCTGCAACCGTCTCTCTTTTTTGGAGGTTTGTGAAAAATGACGACGACGGCACGATCCACGAAATCACACGAAACTTCACGAAGTCCGCAAAAACCAATTTAGTGTTGATTTCGTGTGGTTCGTGGATCGTCTGCTTCTATCCTTTTCAGCAACCTGCCAGGGAAGATGTAGTTTCAAAAGTCGTTGCTCTGATTTTGAAAGTTAATCGATGCTCACCGTAAGCGCTTAGTTTCTAACTGCGATAGTCACTAAGCCTCGGGCCAAAGCGTTGGCGTGATGCCCGTTTACATCGCCATTGCCCTTGAAGGCAAGCAATGAAACCTAATCGCGCGCGTTCGCTCCGGTCTCGCGAGTAAAGATGGACCGAGAAATTCTCGCTCGCGAAAGAAAAGGCGAGCCAATATCGGAGGATGGGGCACCATGGATGGATTGCTGAAAGACTTTCGTTACGCTATCAGGAGTTTGCTGAAGCGCCCGGGCTTCTCTCTGATTGCGATACTCACGCTCGCGCTAGGCATCGGCGCAAACACCGCTATCTTCACCCTTCTCAACGCGGTGATTTTCAAGTCACTACCAGTTTCGGCCCCTCAAGAGCTCGTGTTCTTCGACGACTCACCGAGCGAAGGCACTCACCAAGGTGATCCCGCAACCGGGCAGTGGCGCCGCTTTTCATACACAAATTATCAATACTTCCGCGACCACGATCAGAGCTTCCAGGGATTGAGCGCTTTTCGAAGCGGCGAAGCTCGGCTGAGCGTACGCAGCGGCAGTTCGCAAGCGGGTGAAGCAGCGCAACGAGGTCACCTGGTTTCGGGCAATTACTTTTCCGTACTGGGTGTGAGCGCCATGCTTGGTCGGGCACTGGCTGCTGAAGATGACAAGCCCGGAGCACCTCCAGCGGCAGTCATGAGCCATGGCTATTGGACTCAACAATGGAAAAGCGATCCTTCGGTAATAAACAAAGAGATCGTCTTGAACGGAACCTCTTTCACAGTCGTGGGAGTCATGCCCCCCAAATTTTTTGGCGTGCGGGTCCGTCGGTCACCTGATTTCTGGTTGCCACTTGCTTTTCAACCGCAAATAGAACTGCGCCCACCGGCATTCGAGGACCGCAGAGTTTACTGGCTGAATTTCGTGGGCCGGCTCAAGCCAGGTGTGTCACTAGAACAGGCCCAGGCTAGTGCCAATGTAGCTTTGCGACAATTCTTGACGAACGAGGCAGGCTCTAAGCTTAACGACGACATTCGAAAGACGATAGCAAATACCTACGTGCAACTTGCGGAGGGTAGCCGAGGAATCTCGGGTCTGCGGAGAGTGTACTCGCAGGCACTAAAGATGTTGATGGTGATTGTGGTGCTGGTGCTGCTGATTGCTGGTGCCAACGTTGGCAACCTGCTGTTGTCACGCGCAGCTTCGAGAAAGGCCGAGATCTCTCTGCGGCTCGCATTGGGCGCGAGCAGGTATCGCATCGTGCGGCAGCTGCTCTGTGAAAGCCTGGTGCTCGCCGCCATTGGTGGCGTGTGCGGCATACTTCTGGCCCAGTGGGGCGTCAGTATCCTGGTTGCCCTCGTAGCCAAGACTTCCCCCCTGGACGTCCGCCCTGACACCGCGGTGTTGGCATTTACGGCGGTGGTCTCGCTTTCAGTGGGTGTGATATTCGGCCTGGCGCCCGCACTTCGCGCGAGCAAAACGGATCTCACCACCGCTTTAAAAGAAAAATCAGTGCGCACTGGACGCCGCCGGCTGCGGTTTGGATTTGCCTCGGTGTTAGTTGTCTCGCAGGTTGCGCTCTCGATGGTGTTATTGACCGGCGCCGGACTCTTTGCCCGGAGCTTGATGAAACTTCATGAGGAAGAAGTCGGATTCAATCGAGACAATGTGCTGCTGGTCGGAATTGATCCGCGTCTCGCCCGCTACAAACCAACTGAACTCAGCACCCTCTATAGCCGGCTACTCGATCGACTAGAAGCGTTACCCGGCGTCAAATCAGCTACGGTAGCGACCTACTCGCCGATGAGCGGGACAGGCAGGTCAAGCACTATCACGGTGCGCGGATACACCCCGACCGCAGGCGAGGAATTAGAAGTCACCGACATGCTGACTGGACCGGCCTACTGCGAGACGCTCGGCGTGCCGCTGTTGCTCGGTCGCGACATTGGACCACGCGACACCGCTGCGGCCCAGAAAATCGCGGTGGTAAATCAGACGTTTGCTCATCGGTTTTTCCAGGGACAGAACCCAATCGGAAGACAATTCCATTTCGGCGACGATGATGATCCCGAGCGTGGCGAAGACCTCGAAATCGTAGGCGTTATTGGCGACGTTAAATACTCAAGCGCCAGGGATGATCCTAAACCCACGGCCTATCGGCCAATCCTGCAAGTTCAGGACTCAGACGCATACAGCAGCAACTTGCAAATTCGGTCGACCGGCGATGCTGGCGACCTCGCGCCTGCGATACGACAGGCAATCACAGAGGTAGACGACAAACTCCCAATCTTCGGTGTTACCACTCTACGAGAACAACTTAGGGGCACACTGGAGCAGGAGAAGCTGATCGCCGAGTTGGTCAGCTTTTTCGGACTGCTAGCGCTCTTGCTTGCTTGCATTGGCTTGTACGGGGTGATGGCCCATGGAGTAGTTCGGCGCACCAAAGAGATTGGCATTCGTATGGCCCTGGGCGCGGAACGCCGCAACATTATTTGGATGGTATTGCGAGAAACCCTAGTCCTGATCCTGGTCGGTGTCGCCATTGGTGTGCCCGTTGCAATTGGAGCCGGTCGTCTAATCGCCAGCCAACTCTTTGGTCTCAGCGCCGCCGACCCGATAACGCTGTTCGCGGCCACCTTGCTCCTCACCGTCGTTGCCGTTTTGGCCGGTCTTCTGCCGGCCCGCAAAGCTTCGCGGGTTAATCCCTTGATTGCACTTCGGTATGAATAGGAGGGAGCTATGGACTCTTTTCTAAACGACATTCGTTACAGCAGCAGGTCTCTGATGAGGCGTCCGACTCTAACAATCATCGCGATTATCACCTTAGCCATCGGCATCGGGGCCAACAGCGCCATCTTCAGCGTCGTCAACGCACTGCTCATCAAGCCCCTACCCTTTCCTGAGCTCGATCGCATAGTCGCAATCTGGGAGAAGCAGCCAAGTCGCGGAGTAGTACGCAACGAAGCTTCGATGGCGAATTACCTCGATTGGCGTGCGCAGAATCAGACCTTCGAGAAAATGGGTCTCTATCGTTGGTGGAGCACGAACCTCACAGGCGTTGAAGCACCTGAGCGGATCCAGGGTTTCCTGGTCACCGAAAATTTTCTTGATGTATTGGGAGCAAAGCCCTTCATAGGCAGAGGCTTTGCGGCCGATGAAAATCAACCGGGTAAAGACGCAGTGGCCATCCTCACTTACGGATTGTGGCAGCGTCGCTTCGGCGGCGACGCCGGGATCGTGAATAAGACCATTACCCTAAACGGCGTGACCCGTTCGGTGATTGGTGTGATGCCGCAAGGTTTCAACTATCCGAGTGGTGCCGAGGTGCTGGCGCCGCTGGCGATAACTCCCGAAATGGCGCGCAGTCGACAACTCCATACCTACTATATCGTTGGCCGCCTGAAGCCTGATGTCTCTTTGGCCCGCGCTCATGCGGACCTCGACACAATCGCCGCTCGGTTGGAAAAAGAGTATGCGGAAACGAACACCGGGTGGGGCGTGGTTGTATATCCGATCGTCGAGGACGCAGTCCGTCTCTACAAGACGGCTGTGTTGGTGTTAATGGCGGCAGTCGGCTTTGTATTGCTGATTGTCTGCGCGAATGTTGCCAACCTCATGTTAGCCCGGGCGGCGGGCCGGCAGAAGGAGATGGCCTTACGCGCGGCGCTGGGGGCAGGTCGTTGGCGTCTTGTTCGCCAGTTACTTACGGAAAGCGTGATGCTCGCGTTGGTGGGTGGAGCGCTCGGAGTACTGATTGCTTACTGGAGTGTCGATCTGCTTCGCACTTTAAACCCTGGCGATGCCGCAAAGTTTGCTCCCGGTTGGGATCGACTCGGAGTCAATCTGCCGGTGCTGGGGTTCAATATGGGCCTCTCGCTGTTGAGCGGTCTTCTCTTTGGACTCGCACCCGCCTGGCAAATCTCGAAAACGGACCTTAACGGAACGCTGAAGGAAGGCGGGCGGCAGACCTCGTCAGGCTCGCACCGCCTGCGCGGGCTGCTGGTGATTTCAGAAGTTGCGCTGTCGCTGATGTTGCTGGTAAGCGCAGGTTTGCTGATGCGCAGCTTTCTTTCGTTGCTGGCGACCAAACCCGGGTTCGATCCTGACAACGTGATGACGATGAGACTTACTCTGCCCGTTACGAAATATAAGGAGGAGGCACAACGCGCCGCTATCTACCAGGAATTGGTACGACGAGTGCAGGCCCTGCCTGATGTTGAATCAGCGGCAGCAGTCAATTACTTGCCCCTCGGAGGAAGTAATTCATCAAACAGTTTTCTCGTCGAAGGCATTCCGGACCCTCCGCCAGGTCAGGAGTTCGTCGGACGTTATCGGATTTGCACGCCCGATTACTTCCGCACCATGAGCATCCCAGTGCTGAAAGGCCGTGCGTTTACCGATCAGGATCGATCCGGCGCGCCACCGGTGATCATCATCAATGACGCAATGGCGCAAAAGTATTGGCCGGGCGTTGATGCCCTGGGTAAGCGCGTGCGCTTCGACGGACCCCTGACCGAGTATCCCTGGATGCAAGTCGTCGGTGTGGTCCAGGACGTGAAGCACGAGCTGCAAACCCCTATCACCGCCGACTTCTACCTGCCACACGCGCAGGATGTTTGGAGCTCGATGGTCCTGGTGGCGCGCACCAAAGTTGAGCCTCTGTCCCTTGCGGCTGAGATGCGACAACAAGTGTGGTCGCTCGATAAGGATCAACCGGTGTTCGAAGTGCGGACGATGGGTCAGGTGCGCTCCTTGTCAGTTTCTATTTACAGTTTCTCGTCAGTTTCCTTGGCGACGTTTGCCGTGATCGCCTTGCTGCTTGCGGCTATTGGAATCTACGGCGTGATGTCGTACGCCGTAATGCTGCGCACGCAGGAGATTGGCATTCGTATGGCATTGGGGGCGCGAGCCGCGGATGTTCTGAAACTGGTGGTTAGAAACGGAATGTCACTCGCGCTGATAGGGGTAGTCGCTGGATTGGCGGGCGCGTTCGCTTTAACGCGGCTAATGCAGAGTTTGTTATTTGGCGTCACGCCCACGGATGCGGTCACCTTCGCTGTGGTGACTTTCGGGCTGCTGTTGATAGCGCTGCTCGCGTGTTACATCCCGGCCCGGCGAGCAACGAAAATCGATCCGCTGGTGGCGCTACGTTACGAGTAGCACAAACTTAAGACTAGGACATTTTAATGGATTCATTTTTTCGGGACCTTCGTTATTCGGCGCGCATGCTGATCAAAAGCCCCGGCTTCACAGCCGTGGCGGTTCTTGCGCTCACCTTAGGTATTGGAGCGAACACCGCTATTTTCAGCGTCGTCAACTCGGTGCTGCTCCGCCCTCTTCCTTACAGCGATCCAGGCCGGCTCATGCAACTGTGGGAGGCCAGCGCCAGGAAGGGGCGAAGCGAGATGCCCGCCTCTTATCCCAACTTTGCCGACTGGCGAGACCAGAACCATGTCTTCGAGCAGGTGGTCGCCTACTCGGATTGGACTTTCAACCTGACGGGCACCGGAGAGCCCGAGCGGATTCGCAGCGCGATCGTATCTCCGGCTTTTTTCTCTGTTCTTGGCATTAAGCCCATTCGTGGGCGTGTCTTTTTATCCGGAGAAGACGAACGCGGAAAAGACATGGTAGCTGTGATCAGCGAAGGTTTGTGGCAGCGACGATTCAATTCTGATCCGAACATCGTTGGCAGATCGCTTAACCTCGACGACAAATCCTTCACCGTTGTCGGCGTCATCGCTCGAGGCGTTCAGGCGCCCCTGTTACCCGATGAGATAGAACTGTGGGCACCTGTCTCGCACGGCTTCGGCTTCACCGATCGTGACGGACATTACCTCAACGTTATCGCGCGGCTCAAGCCGGACACCACGCCGCAGCAAGCGCAGGCAGACATGAACACCATTGCTAGCCGGTTAGAGCAGCAGTACCCGGAATCTAATAAGGGGCGAGGCGTGAGAGTCGTTTCTCTGGGCGAGCAGATAGTCGGCAACTCCCGGACCTCGCTACTCGTGATGCTCGGTGCGGTCTTCTTCGTGCTGCTAATCGGGGCGGCCAACGTAGCGAACATGCTGCTGGCTCGCGCGGCAGCGCGGCAAAAAGAGATGGCCATTCGCACCGCGCTCGGCGCCGGCCGCTGGCGCATAGTGCGGCAGTTGTTGACCGAAAGCATGCTGCTGTCATTGATAAGCGGCACCCTGGGATTGCTGGTCGCGCTATGGGGAATTAACTTGCTGGTGGCGCTCGGTCCCGCGGAGCTGCCTCGCGTTAAGGAGGTCACGATTGACCTTCGCGTTCTGGGTTTCACGCTCGCAGTCTCGCTCCTAACGGGAATAGTCTTTGGACTCCTACCTGCTCTCCAGGCATCGCGCCCCAACCTCAACGAGAGACTTAAGGCTGGCGGGCGAAGTGCGACAAGCGGAATAAATCGCCAGCGCCTGCGCGGCTCTCTGGTGATCGCGGAGATTGCTTTGTCGCTCGTGCTGCTGGTCGGCGCGGGGCTGTTGATTAGAAGCTTCCTGAGGTTGCAAGCCGTCAATCCGGGCTTCAATTCCAAGAACGTGCTCACCATGCAACTCGACTTAAGCGGGCCGAATTATAAGAAAGGCGCGCAAGTCATAACCTTCCACGATCAACTTCTCGAAAAGATTAAGCGGTTGCCCGGCGTAGAGCACGCCAGTACCCGCTCGTTTGTGCCTATCGCAAGCGACGCGTCTTTCGCGTACCTGCTCTTCCACATCGAGGGTCGCCAGCCAGATGTCTCGGAAAAATCCGTGGCTTTTTACAACGCGGTCAGCCCTGATTATTTTCAGACGATGATGATCCCTTTGCGGAAAGGGCGCTCGTTCAGCGACCGGGATGTAAGGGGATCGCAAAATGTCGCCATCGTTAGTGAGACTTTGGCCCGGCGGTACTTCGGCAGTGAAGATGCGATAGGCAAGCGAATCACTCTTGAAGATCACCCCAAAGAAGCGGACTGGATAACCATGGTGGGTGTGGTCGGCGATACAAAGCCGCGCGAGCTTCATAGCGAACCAGCTGCGGAGCTTTATATGCCTTTTAACCAGCAGCCTGAGTTACGCATGGCTTTGATGATTCGCTCCTCGAGCGCCGACGCAGGCGTAGCGACCGCGGTTCGAAGCGAGGTGCTGGCACTCGATAAAAATCAGCCGGTTTACAGCATCAGGACACTCGACAGTGTCTTGTCCGAGTCCGTAGCAGCGCCCCGATTTCGCACGTTGCTGCTGGGAGTTTTTGCGGGTGTGGCATTGATCCTGGCAGGTGTGGGTATCTACGGCGTCATC
>JACCUI010000186.1 GCA_013811945.1 Pyrinomonadaceae bacterium
TAGCGACCAGACCATGCAACACGTTTCCTCCTCCCTCTCTAAAATTCCGTACGTCGGGTTGTCCCAGTACGGCTTCGAACGGGAAGTCCACGGCGACCTTCGTCGTGCAGCGCTCGCTCATACTTATACGCCGTGCCAGTGCGACCCTCGGACCCTATAGCCATCGCTGGCATTTTAAGCGGGTCTTCTGTCGTCACCGCACCTCCCGTCCAGAGGTCCTTGGCTCGCCAGCGGGTTTTGTTGTCCCACCGGGTCATCGCTTACTATGGCCTCATCCGAGACTCTAATCTCCTCCCCCTGATTTATTACCTTATACAGCGGGTCTCTGTGGCCCAACTACTTCCCACTGGGAGACCAGAGGTTCCCCAATTTACTCTGCGTGTCTTTACCCACCTGCCGCACTCCGTACCCCGACAGACTGTGCGATTGCTCCTGACTGTTACTTCATCGCACATATTAGCCTCCGCCATTTTCGTACTGGCTCGGCATCTGCTTTACCCACAAAATCCGGTTCATTGCGGCCTGTTAACGAGGCTGCAAGTTTCGCTTTATGCTACGGCCTGCTGGGTTTGCTCGCCCTACCCGGCCAGGACTTTTACTTTCGAGCTTCATCTCCGGTGGTCGCCCACCGGAAACGTCGAGTATAACTATGGGCATACAGTCAATTCCCATGACCGGTCTCTCACCGGCTAGACACGCAGCATTATGGGCTGCGAACGAAATCACACGAACTAGCACGAAAAAATAAAGCGCTTTTCCATCATCCAAAGAAACTGGAACGTTTGACTGTTATCCCGTTCTTTAAAGAGAGACTACACTAGCTGGCGGCGGTATTGAGAACATTAACTTGACGGAAACGCGCTGCCGGGCAACCGTGGCTGACCGCATTCGATTGGCCCGGCTCGCCCTTACCGTCGTTAAAGCTGCCACCGATCTCGTAAGTCGCTTGTCCGCCCAATCCATCACAGGAATTCCAGAAGTCGGTCGTGCGCGACTGGTAGGCAACATCTCGCACCATGGGGCCCACTTTTCCATTCTTGATCTCCCAGAATGTCTGGCCGCCGAATTGGAAGTTGTAACGTTGCTGATCGATGGAATAGCTTCCGTCGCCGTAGATGAGAATCCCCTTCTCCACCCCTGCCACCAGGCTGTCCATGCTCGTGTTATCCGACGCCGCCTGCAGTGAGATATTGGGCATCCGGGGAAAGGAAATGCTGCCCCAGCTATCGGCGTGCAAACAACCATAAGACTTTTTGCCGGGTGCCATCTGGGCAAGGTCACGAGTGGTTTGCCAGTCCACGAAAATGCCGTCTCTAATCAGATGCCACTGCTGTCCGGGGACACCTTCGTCATCGTATCCGACCGTTGCCAGCCCGCCGCGCTGAGTTCGATCGGCAACGAAGTTCACGATCTTGGATCCAAACTGCAGCTTGCCAGTCTGATCTGGAGTTATAAAACTGGTGCCAGCATAGTCAGCTTCCCACCAGAGCGCGCGATCGAGTTCCGTCGGATGGCCCACCGACTCGTGTATGGTCAACCACAGATGCGACGGATGCAACACCAGGTCATACTTGCCTGGCTCGATCGGCCTCGCCTTGAGTTTGGTCACCGCGTCGTGGCCCGCCCGCTCCGCTTCCTGCAGCCACGGATACTTTTCCACGTACTCGTACCCCAGCCCCTGCGGTCCACCAAAGGAACTACGCGACTGAAAATCGCCTGTCGAGCGGTCGACGGCAGTCACGTTGAAACTCGGATTAGCACGAATGATGTACTGCTCGATGCGGGAGCCGTCAGTTGAGGCATAGAATTTCTGTTCGTTTACAAACCCCATGGAAGAACTGACAAAGCTCACGCCTTCGGTCTTCATCGCCTGCTCATTCAGCTTCAGGAGAAAATGAATCTTGTCGTCGATGGCAACGTCAAAAGGATCTTTTTCAAAGGCGCTCTTCCAGTTCGCGACGGCTTTGGACGCCGGCGCCATGGTCACTCGTTTTCGCTGGTAGACTGAATTTGCCCGGGCAATCTCTACCGCCTGTCGCGTAAGACGCCGTACTTCCTCAGGAGAAACATCGCGACTGGAAGCGAAACCCCAGGTCCCCTTGAAAAGCACGCGTACTCCAAAGCCGAAATTCTGGCTGCGCGAGACATTCTGCACCTGCTTCTCACGAGTGGAGATCTGCTCGTTGCGATAGCGGTTGATTCTTATGTCGGCGTAAGTCACGCCCAATTTACGCGCGGTAGCTAGCGCGATATCGGCGAGCGCATTCTTGTCTACAGCAGCAGCGGCTGCAGCTTCGGTAGCGCTGACTTCATTAACCCAACTTGGGAGTGCAGGCAGGGCTACAACACCCGCAGCAACACCGGCGGTCTTTATGAAATCGCGACGAGATGTTTTCATAAAAAGCCTTGTTTGGAAGGATTGAAATGGCGGGTTGATCTAACGCAGAGCGCTGGGAATTGTCAACAAACGATTCACGAAATCAACGAACCAATACGAATTAATATTTCGTGCGATTTTGTGCGGTTTCGTGGATCGTGTATGTTTCCAGCACTTCACATTAACTTGTCAAAGACCTGCGGGCTACAGCCAGACTATCAGTCACGCATTCGGGCGAGGTGCCCCCGGTTTGTGACTTTGTTCCCAGTGTTCGTTCGAGAGAAAGCGACACCAACACGTCGTCCTCAATTGACGTGGATAGCGAGCGCATTTCTTCGATGGAGAGTTCGTGAAGTTCAAGCCCTCGTGCGATCGCGTGCACGACAATTCTTCCCACGATCTCGTGCGCTTCACGAAAAGACGTTCCTTTGCGCACGAGATAATCGGCCAGCTCCGTGGCATTCATGTAACCTGTTGATGCGGCGTCGCGAGTGCGTTCCTCGTTGACGCTCAAGTTGCGCAGAACCGTTTCGGTGACTCCCAGACAGGCGCTGACGGTGTCAAACGAATCAAAGACCGCCTCTTTGTCCTCCTGCATGTCTTTGTTGTAAGCGAGCGGCAAGCCCTTGAGCATTGCCAGCAAGGATGTACCATGGCCAAAAACGCGGCCGGCCTTGCCGCGCACAAGTTCCATCGAGTCGGGGTTCTTCTTTTGCGGCATCAGGCTGGAGCCGGTGGCCACCGCATCACTCAATTCGAAAAAACCAAATTCAGCGGTCGCATAGAGGATGACATCTTCCGCCAGCCGCGAGAGGTGAACCATGATTAGCGAACCGGCGCTCACAAACTCCACGCAGAAATCACGATCGCTTACCGCATCAATACTGTTGCGAGACACGCTGTCAAAGCCCAGCTCGCGCGCGACGGATTCACGATCGATAGGGTAAGAAGTTCCGGCGAGTGCCGCGGAACCGAGTGGCAATACGTTCACCCGTTTGCGGCAATCCTCAAGGCGCTCGCGATCACGGGACAGCATTTCAAAGTAAGCCAGACACCAATGTGCGAAGAGTATGGGCTGTGCTCTTTGCAAATGTGTGTAACCCGGGAGCACGGTGCCGAGATGCGCCTCAGCCAAATCCAACAAAGCCCCCTGGGTGGTACCCACGCGCTGGAACAGATCGTCTACCGCCTCTCGCAACCAAAGGCGAAGATCGGTAGCGACCTGATCGTTTCGACTGCGCCCGGTGTGGAGCTTTCGTCCCGTGTCGCCTATCAACTCCACCAGGCGCGCCTCCACGAACGAATGAACGTCTTCGGATTCAAGGTTGTCGAAATAGCCTGCGGCGGTGCCCCGATCGAGTATGGTTTGCAAGCCGCCGTTAATTTTCGTTGCTTCCTCGCCGGTTAGTACGCCGGCACTCGCCAGGCTATTGCAGTGGGCCACACTGGCGCGCACGTCAGCCGCAAACAATCTGCGGTCGAAACCAAACGAGCGGTTGAAATCAACAAAGCCGCGATCCGCTTCGCCGGTGAATCGGCCCCCCCACAAGTTTTTGGAATCGCCCATTCGCTCCTCCCCTTATCGCTTTATCCTCATGTTCTCGCAGCGTGGTCCACTCAGTTTAGCAGTGTGGTCACATCGATGCTTGCACACCTCTTCAGCGTAGGTGCCGTGTCGCTCACTACAGAACCGCGAGCGCTGGCAGCGACCGGATCCTAAACTCAACGTCGTCATAATTGCAGTTTTACTCAGCGTAGAGAGCTTGGATCCGGTCGCTACGGCTCGCGGTCCTATCGGACCTGCTCCAAGAAGTTTGACGCGTAAGCATCGACAGTGGTAGTTTATGCATCTATGCATTGTTTATGCAAGACGCATGCATAACAGAGATGGTCAAAGATAGGCGGCAAAGACGGATTCTGAGTTTGATACGAGCCAAGCCCATTGGCACGCAGGAAGAGCTCAGGTTCCTACTGGAAAGAGCGGGCGTACCGGCGACGCAGTCCAGTGTGTCTCGCGACCTCGAGGAGTTGGGGGTTGTAAAGCATCATGGGCACTACACGGTGCCGCGCGCAAATGGAGCCGCAGCGCGGGGACTCTTGAGTCTCGCTATGGCTGGCGAGAGTCTTGTTGTGGCGCGCACTGAGCCGGGACTGGCATCTGCCGTGGCCGTGAACATCGACGGCGCGGCAATCGAGGAGATTGTGGGAACGATTGCCGGCGAGGACACGGTCTTCATTGCGGTTAATGACCACAAAGCACAGCGGGCCGCTATTAAGAAGGTTTGGGACTTGTTTGCGTAGAAGAACTTAGTTCTTTGAGCTCGGAGCTTTGTAGTTCGGTTCCGATCACTTCTGGTAATACAAACGAATCCAGTACGAAGAAACAAAGTTCACAGAACAATTGATGATCATGAAAGATAAAGAAAACAAGATCCGCAAGATAGTCCTGGCATATTCCGGCGGGCTTGATACGTCCGTCATGGTGCGCTGGTTGAAGGAGCAATACGGCTGCGAGATTGTTTGCTATTGCGCTGACGTCGGCCAGGGTGAAGAAATGGATGGCTTAGAGGCCAAGGCGCTCGCCACGGGTGCCTCAAAACTCTACGTGAAAGACCTGCGCGAAGAGTTCGTCCGCGAATACGTCTGGCCTGCCGTCAAGGCGAACGCAGTGTATGAGGGTGTCTATTTGTTGGGTACTTCCCTCGCCCGCCCCGTGATCGCCAAAGGCCAGATCGAAATCGCGCGCACAGAGGGAGCGGATGCGGTGGCGCACGGGGCCACCGGCAAGGGTAACGATCAGGTGCGTTTTGAGTTGACGTATTACGCACTCGAACCCGACATCAAAGTGATAGCCCCCTGGCGTGAATGGGAGTTTAAAGGCCGCAGCGATCTGACTGCTTACGCGCAGGAACACAAGATTCCCGTCACCGCCACGCACGAGAAGCCATATTCGACAGATCGCAATCTCATGCACATCTCCTACGAGGGCGGCATTCTCGAGGATCCCTGGGCTGAGGCCCCGGAGAACATCTTTCAACTTACCAGCTCTCCTGAAAATGCAAAGGCCCAGGCTGAATATGTGGAGATCTCTTTCGACAAAGGCGAACCTGTGGCCGTCAATGGAGAGCAGATGGGACCTGTTTCACTTCTGGAGGCCTTAAACAGGATGGGTGGTGAGCACGGCATCGGCCGGGTGGATCTCGTCGAGAACCGGTTTGTGGGAATGAAGTCACGCGGCGTTTATGAAACTCCCGGAGTGACTATCTTGCTGGCCGCACACCGGGCGCTCGAATCAATTACCCTCGACCGCGAAGTGATGCACCTACGCGATTCTTTGGGAGTGAAGTTTGCGGAGAGCGTTTATTA
Source organism: Pyrinomonadaceae bacterium (assembly GCA_013811945.1). Taxonomy (GTDB): domain Bacteria; phylum Acidobacteriota; class Blastocatellia; order Pyrinomonadales; family Pyrinomonadaceae; genus PSRF01. The sequence goes on from JACCUI010000186.1 coordinate 5,744, forward strand.
CGGATTTTGGTTTGCCCCGGAGTTTGAGTTGTTGCGCGAGATGGTTGACGCGACGCAAAGAAAAGTTACGGGCGACGTCCGTGTGAAGCTCTATCGAGGCAACGTCCTCACAGTCGGGAGACGGTCGCCTTATTCCCTTTACAGCGAAAAGCTCGCAACTTTCGAGGCCGATTCGGTCTACAACCAGCGCGACGCGGAAGGGTTCATAAAACTGAACGCCCTGAGATTGAGACAACGCAACAGAGGTAACAAGGAATGAACGAAACCAACAAAACAATTGCCACGCCCTACGCGGTCGTCCGCCTCGTCGAAGCCGACAAGCTTGGTTCGGCCACTTCTCCGCTCGGTCTTGCGCGTACGGTAGCCGTTACGAATGCTAGTAGCATGCCGCAGGCCGGTGACGTTATCGCCGTGCGCACTCTAACCGATAGCGCCACTTACAACATGCTCGAACTGCCGACCGGAAGGCTAGCGAAGATTAACCTCGGCGACGTGATCGTTGGCGTCCTGGGCCGACGACGAGCGTTGAAAGGGTTTGTTGGCGATGTGCCGCAGACCGTCAGCGTCGGCGATCAACTTCATCTGCTTAATCTGGGCGGAGTCATCGGTTATTGCACGGGGCATCACTCCAGCCTGGGCGATGCGATCAAAGTTGAAGTGATGGGCGTGGTGTGCGACGAAAACGGGCGGGCATTGAACATTGCGGATGCTGCACTGCCCCTGCGTTCAAATCTCGGTGAGACGGCGCCAATTGTGATGGTTGCGGGAACCAGCATGAATAGCGGCAAGACCTACGCCGCGGCCGAACTAATAAAACAGGCCACTCGCGCCGGCCTTCGGGTGGCGGCGGGCAAACTCTCTGGCGTCGCCTGCCTGCGCGACACCTTGAACATGGCTGATCACGGAGCGATCGCGACCGCAAGTTTTCTCGATTGCGGACTTCCCTCAACTGTAGATGCGGGCGATCTCTCGCCTGTCGCCAAAGCGATCATTTTTAAGCTCAATGAAAACTCGCCTGATTTGATCGTGATTGAATTGGGAGACGGAATTCTGGGCGGATATTCGGTCGAGTCAATCTTCAATGACCTTGAATTACGGGAGCAAACCGCTGCCATCATCTTCTGCGCTTCGGATTACGTGGGGGCTTGGGGCGGGATAGAACTGTTGCGCAAACGAGGAATCGAAATCGATGTAATTTCCGGGTCGGTAACGGATTCACAAATGGGTGAGGATTACATTAAGAACGAATTTGGCATTCCTGCCGCAAATGCCAAGCGCAACAGTGCCCTTCTCTTCGAGCTAATCAAGTCGAAGGTAGAAGCAGCGGGCCAACCCGTTGGAGCCGGCGTTTAGTCTTTGTTACCGGCTCTTGCGCACCATGACCAGGGCCAGGACAAGAAAGAGAGCGAAACGATAGCGCATTGGTTTGTTCACCTCTTTCGGGCAGGAAACGTGTTCCTCTTTGGAGTGCGGCGCCTTGTCGCCGCTTTCCAATCTGCGATGCCAAGAGCACGGGAATCTAAGGC
>JACCUI010000187.1 GCA_013811945.1 Pyrinomonadaceae bacterium
GTTTCTCGATCACCCGGCACCAGGCCAGGCGATGATCGGTGAGCTCGCGATCCCACTCATCGTAGTTGTACGCCACCTCACCTTCTTCCAGGTTTTGTTCCGGGCTCTCGGCCTCGATCCAGGCTTCGCCACCATCGAGCTCGTCAGGGTCTCCCTCGGCGCTGGGATCGTTCCAGGCGTTGAAGAGTTCGCGCGCGTCACGCCTCTGCGGTTCGCGATCTCGAGGGCGCGATTTGAGTGTTTCGCTGAACGCTGAGGTTTGGTCTTCGCTGTCCGACGAATCTTCGGTCGTCTCCAATTGCCGTAAAGAGTCGTCCGCTGGAGCCACTGACTGAAATAGTGAGTAAACTCTGCTGGTGGCCATCAACGTGTCGGCAACGGTGGCCCCGGAATCCGCCAGATACTCGACGGCCACTGTTTCCAACTCTGAAATGACCTGACAGTAATACTGCCGTGAATCATCAAGCGCGCCGCCCAGCAGAGTAATCTGAAAAAGCAGCTCAAACGGAACCAGGGTCGCGGGAAGATCGAGGATGGAAGGGCGACTACGGCGCAAGTGTTCGCGGATTAGATCGAGATCGCGAGCAAGACCACGATACTGCCGGCGAAGCCGGGCGTCGATGCGGCCATTCTCGAGCGTGCCAAAGATCCTTCGGGCCAGTTGCGGATGAGGGAAGAGCGCGAGCACCGCACGGTAGTCGCTATTCGGAGGAAGCTGGTGTCTGTCATCCTGGTCAGTGGGCGCTTCCTCTGTCGTGGACATCGCGGGTTCGCTTTTCTGAGGATCGTTTATGTATCCATCAAGCCCAAAAGCGTCACGTGCGTCCACGTTGGCCGGGTAGTGTGTTTCCGCAATCGCGGAGTAGGCAGCGCGGAGCCCGACCGTGTCGCATTCTTGAGTAGCGAATTCAATTTGGCCGGCGGCGTGCGCGGCCAGAACTTTGTAGAGACGAAAATCAAGATCGTCGTCACCAAACTCCGCTACCACCGCGGGCAAGTGGATCGTGCGACCGTCACCAATTCTAGTCTCTACCGGTACGGCGGCGATGGGCGCCAACTCCACCTCTCGTCCAGTTAAGCCCTCGACGTAGAGGCGCAACAGATGCTGGATCGAATCAAGCGCGAGACCACTGCTGTCACTATGAAGCACCTCGTAGCTACCGCGAGTCTCCAGCGCAAAATAGCTCCGTCGCGCGCGCGTTTCGTTGGGTGAAAATGAAAGACCCCGTTTTGCCCATTCTTCAAACTGTTCGATCGCCACTGTCCTCAGTACACCTGGACTTGAACGAAAACAAGCAAGTGCTGCCTCTCCGTCCAGGCCCGCGATCTCCCCGGTTAACGATATGACTCGCTTCGAAAGCTCCACGGCGCGCTCGCGATCCATCTCACTTAAGAAGCCACGCACGAATCGGGGAGTACTCCGTACAAATGCCACCAGACTCGCATTGCCATGTTGCGCAACCACCCAGAGCAGCTCAATCCAATCGTCGAACAATTCCGGCAGGATGCGCAGAACCTCTCCACCCGAAAGCATAAGGTGCAAGGCACCGCCGCCGCCGCGCTCGAGGAAATCTCCTGCTCGATCGAGCAATTGCAGTGCTGCTTCGGATTTCAGATTCGCCAAAGCAATCGGCATGGCTGCCCAGGCGTCGGCAGCGATTCCTCCAGCCCGAAAAGCAAAGACGGAAGCTAACGCCAGCGCCCTCTGCCTAACGGCCTGGTCCTCAAACTTATTGAGACACTCAATTACCATCGGAGTGGCCGCGAGAAAATCTGCGCTGTGTTTCGCAGAGCGACGGGAAATTTCTGCCGCGGTTTCTAATGTGGAAAGGAGCGTCTCTGAATCGTTTACAGCGTCCGACACCCCTCTAACTTTGCGAAGCGTTATGGCGGCAATGGGAGCGGAGAGCGTCATCTGCCTTGAACACAATTGGAAGATAATTGACCGTGCGTCAGGCGGCACACCTTTCAGATCGTTTACGCCGGCAATGAAGAAGCTGATGGCAGTCTCAACATCGCCGATTGCCAGGCGCCGGCCCATCTCGCCCCAAAGTCGCAGCTCGCCGGCCGCGAGAGTCTCCGCCGCTTCCGGCGCTGCCCGCAGGAACTCGAGACTTGCGCGTAACGAAACACCGGCGATCGTCGCGCTGGTTTCGAGGGTCGCAGCCGTCTGATCCAAGGACAGGCGCGCCAACTCGCGGGTTAGTTCCAGAATCGATTGCCGTTCAGTCGCATTCTTAACCTCTGAAAATTGTTTCTGAAGTTCCTGTTCAATTGAGACCCGGGAAGCCTGGGGCTCCGGGGACGAGGCGTCGTCTGACTTCGGTTTTAGATCGGAATCCATGGCAAGGTTGCGCCAAGACTAGATCACGGTAGTAACGATCTCGCGAATGCTGCGCTGCAATTCGCGGTCGTCAGTGATTGGTGAGCACATTGCGACTTCGGCGGCAGTGGTGGGTGGAATACCGAGAGCAATCATTTGGGCCGCGTAAATCAGCAGCCGGGTGGATACCCCTTCTTCCAGTCCATGTCCCCTCAGGTTGCGGATCTTCTGGCCAATCAGCACGAGATCGCGCGCTACGCCTTCATCCACGCCACCTTCGCGCGCCACGATTTCAGCCTCAAGCTCGGGCGGCGGGTAGTCGAAGTCAATCGCCACGAAGCGCTGGCGCGTCGACTGCTTTAGGTCTTTAAGGATTGACTGGTAACCGGGATTATAAGAAACGACAAGCATAAAATCGGACGGAGCGTCGAGAATCGTTCCTCGTTTTTCAATCGGGAGACGCCGGCGATGGTCCGTTAAAGGGTGGATGATAACGACCGTGTCTTTGCGCGCTTCGACCACTTCGTCGAGGTAGCAAATCGCGCCATTGCGCACGGCCGCGGTGAGTGGTCCATCGTGCCAGACCGTCTCTTCACCCTCCAGCAAAAACCGCCCGACCAGATCCGTTGCGGAAAGATCTTCGTGGCAGGCGACCGTGATCAGCGGTCGCTCTAGCCTCCAGGCCATGTGTTCGACAAAACGTGTTTTGCCGCAGCCGGTCGGCCCTTTGAGAATTACTGGCAAACGAGCTGAGTGGGCGGCGGCAAAAAGATCGACTTCCCCACCAACAGCGAGGTAGTAAGGCTCTTCACCGATTCGATACTCTTCAATAGCGCGTTCGGGCATAGGTCATATCGTAAATCGTGAATCGTGAATCGTAAATCGTGCCGCTCAGTGACGCCTGCCGGAGCTTGCGGTACTATTGCAATCGGCGTCTGCAGGGCGAGCCAGCATCTTAGCATTCGGTTTGAAAGGGCGGCAAACTGGGCATATTTCCGGTACTGTTGCAGTTTCAAAACGGCCCAGGACGTTTTGTTGTGACAATACGGAACCGCGAGCGGCGGACCGGGGTCCCCAAGCGGGCAGCCCGTTTGGGGTGGTGGTAGCGACCGGATGCTGGATTCGACCCGCATTTGGACTAGGTTTTTGGCATCCTAAGAAGCAGGAGCAGTGTTGAGTGTAAGGCCCGGTCGCTACCGCTCGCGGTTCCGTAGTGGAGTGACATCGTCGACGTAGGCAAGACTGCATCGGTACTCTTTTCCCCGATCGCCAAAGGCCAATCGTCGATGTGACAAGCCAATCTAAAATTGGCAATCGGAAATCAAAAATGAAGATAGCGGTAGCAATGAGCGGCGGCGTGGACTCTTCCGCGGCGGCAGCAATCTTGAAGGAGCAGGGGCATGACCTGGTCGGCTTCTCGATGCAACTGTGGAATCAGCGTCGCGGTATCAGCGTCGACGAGAATGGCAATCCACTTCCTTCCCGCTGCTGTTCGATTGATGACGTTTATGACGCGCGGCGCGTGGCCGAAGAATTGGGGTTTCCGTTCTATGTGCTCAACCTCGAGCGCGAATTTGAGCGTAACGTCGTGCAGCCCTTCGTGGTGAGTTATCTGAATGGGGAGACGCCCATTCCCTGCGTTTCATGCAATAGTCGTTTGAAGTTTGCTTCGCTCGACGCCCTTGCTGCGAGTCTCGGTTGTGAGAAAGTAGCCACGGGACACTACGCGCGTGTCGAATTTGATCAATTGGCACAGCGGTACCGGCTTTTCCGGGGCCGCAATCTGCAAAAGGACCAGTCTTACTTTCTCTGGGAACTAACTCAGGATCAACTGGCACGCTCGATGTTTCCCCTCGGCGAAATGTCGAAGCCGGAGGTTCGTGAAGTAGCGCGCGAGCATCAGTTGGCGGTGGCTGAGAAAGCGGAGTCGCAGGAGATCTGTTTCGTTCCTGATGGAAACTATGCTGGTTTCATCGATCGTTATCTGGAAGCCGAAGACGCGCGGGACCGATTGCCAGGCCAGGGCCAGATCGTGGACGCGCGCGGTGATATCGTCGGCCAACACACCGGCATCCACCGTTACACAATCGGACAGCGACGCGGAATCGGAATTGCAAATGAGCGACCCCTTTACGTCCTCTCGATCGATGCGCAAAAGAACCGTATTGTGGTAGGCGGGCAGGACGAATTATTGAGCCGGGAGTTTACCGCTGCTGGTGTGCACTGGATTGCTTACGACAGCCCGGTTACTCCCGTACGGGCTAACGTGCGAGTGCGCTATCGCCACCATGAAGCTCCAGCCACCATCACCCCACTCGAGAATGGCCGGGCGCACGTCGTCTTTGATGAGCCTCAGCGAGCCATCACTCCTGGCCAGGCTACGGTCTTCTACCGCGAAGACGAGGTTACGGGTGGCGGATGGATAGTTAAAAGGGGCCAGGAGCAGTAGGCAGGACGCAGAAGCAAGCGCAAGGCCGTGTGCGGGCTATTTGGCTTTCTTGCATTGCGCCTACCTCCTGCTGAGTTCCCACTGTATTCCGCCTTCTCCCTACCGCCGGAACTCCACCAGTGCCGAAGACTTATGCGTCCGCCCTCCCGATCACATTGTCCATGTCTCCGGGGTTAGTCAGGCCCGACCCTTGATTCACCAGGTCAGCGCAACGCTTTAACAGTTCCATTGCTGTTAGGAAGCACGCTCACGAAACCGAACATGCCCTCTAGGAAATGGGGGAGGACCGAGCAGATCACAAGATAGGTTCCTGGATGTTCGAAATACACTACCTCGACTCGGTCCAGTGTTGGCAGCAGCGCTCTCGGGTCGAGCCCGCGGTAGATTCTCCCATTCGGGTCGTCGATCTGCCGAGGCAGCGGCGGTGCCGGAGGCGTGAGTAAGTGTATATCGATATCTCCAGGTTGAGTTCCGTCGTCGTAAACGGCAATGTTGTGCAAACCGGAGATAATGTAGTTTACCGTGCCTCCCGCCTGGATTTCGACTGTCGTGGGTATCAATTCGTGATGGTTAGCGGAAGGCGGTGGTGCGGTCGTGAACCTGTCTAACGGCGTCTTCCATGCGCCGAAGCTGACGGTAGCACTTCTTGGAGTACCATTACCGTCATTATCTAAGCTAGCGGATTTTGACACTACAGGCACCAGGCCCAATCCGGCAGCCACCGTGCCGGCCGCACCGACCTTCTTAAGCATTTCTCTTCGGGTAGTTTTCGACATTGTCGTTCTCCTGTTAGTAAGGTTAGTAGGGTTGTCTCCGAGGCATACTAGATCGAAAGCGCTCTCTTATCGATCGAGTAATGTTCGGAACTGCAAGGCTGGTCAGGATAGATGCTGGGCGAGTATTCGTGTACTCAAGCTCTAAAGGCCAGTCTGTAGACTTTTGGGAGGCAGGACAATATACCTAATCTGGCAGCGAGTCAATTAATTATGTGGCCAAAAAGTGGCCAAAAACGGGCAGGTTCGCCAGTTTGTTTCCCCGCCAGAAAATCTCCACAACGGTCACTTCCACCTTCGTGGTAGCAAACCGTATCGGCGGACTCTTCGCGCCCCGGCTAAACCTTTTTCTCAAGTCGTACGTACTCACAACGCGGAATAACTCCACTTATTCGGACTGCTAAAACATTGAGATTAGCGATAAGAGGCAGCAGATAACTATGGCAATGTCACGCACGCGTAAAACAATTCTTATTATCACCAGCATCCTCGTGGCTCTGGTTTTGGTCGCTCTGCTTGGGTTCGCACTTCTGATAGCCGCGTTTGGGCAAAGGGCTCCCACTATTCGAGACAATAGCGTGCTGGTACTTCGGGTTGCTGGACCTTTGCCCGACTATGTGCCGGATGATCCTCTGCGGAAGTTCTTCGGCGGTCCAGATGAATCGCTCACGAACCTGGTGCTCCAATTCAGGAAGGCCAAGAGCGATAAGCGCATTAAAGCAATCGTCCTCGACATCCACATGTCAGGGGCTGGATGGGCCAAGGCCGAAGAGATTCGCGATTCTATTACCGACTTTCGTTCCTCAGGCAAGCAGGTTTACGCTTACATGGAACTCGGCATGAACAAGGAGTATTACATCGCCAGCGCGTGCGATCGTATTTACCTTGCTCCCCCAGGAGAATTGTTCATAAATGGCCTGGCTGCAAACGTAATGTTTTTCCGCGGCTCATTGGACAAGC
>JACCUI010000203.1 GCA_013811945.1 Pyrinomonadaceae bacterium
AAGCGGTCTATAATCGGAAGCGACTTCATTCAGCTATCGGCTACCTGCCGCCTGCTGAGTTTGAAGCCTCGCTTTCACCACAAATACTTTCTTAACTATTTGTGTCATTTCAGGGGTGCACTACACCCGATAACCACACCTCCCAGGATATAGGAGAGGCCCGTACCAATGTGGATGGCCGTTGAATACACACTCATCGCCGTGGCCACCGTTCTTTAGGGAAGTAGTCGGTGATAAGAGAATAAGCAGACGGAGACAAGGTTGCCTCCCCAATGCCGACACCCATTCGAAGCAACAGCAATCGCAGGTAGTTCCTCGCCAGGCCGCATCCAGCGGTCATCAAGCTCCACACGACGCAGCCGATGGCGATGAGCGTCCGGCGGCTCCGCGAGTCTGCCAGCCGCCCCAGCGGAATGCCAAACAAGCTGTAGAAGACGGCAAAGCTGAAACCCATCAGCAGACTCATCCCGGTGTCGCTGATCCCGAGATCACGCCGGATCGGCCCTACCAACAACGAGAGAATGTATCGGTCCATGAACGAGAAGACGTAGAGAAGCGTCAGGACACCGACGACGTACCACGCATATTCAATGGGCGGATAGGGCTCTTCCGCCGTGAGGTCAGCGGGTGCTGAAGTGGAATTCGGTTTTGTGGGCAACAGGTCTCTCCTCCGAAAGCAGATGAGACAGCTAAATTAATATTCAACCGAAAACTACCGCATGAGTTCCTAAAGGCACGCGAGCCGACTTTGGAGTGCGGCGCCTTGTCGCCGCCTTGGTATGACCTTTATGAGTGATTCGGTCGCATGACTACAAATTTCTCGCGATCTTCGCTTGCCAAACTGGAAAGCGGCGACAAGGCGCCGCACTCCAAAGGTCAGCCAGCGATCCCGATCGAAATCGCTTTGGTTTCGAGGAACGCATCAATCCCTTCCACGGCATTCTCGCGCCCGATGCCCGATTCCTTCATGCCGCCGAATGGCATCTGCACCGCCAACGGGACGGGATCGTTGATGCCAATGATCCCGTACTCCAGTCCATCGGCAATACGGAAGACGCGCCCCACGTCTCGGGTGAAAACGTAGGACGCCAATCCATAGGTTGTGTCGTTGGCGAGTGCGAGCGCTTCCTGCTCTGTGTCAAAGGGAACAATGGGCAGCAGTGGCCCAAAGGTTTCTTCGTGCAGCACTCTGGCTGCTTGCGGCACGTCGGCGAGTATCGTCGGCTCGAAGAAAGCGCCTCGGAGATTGCCGGGATGCGCTTGCTGCCCGCCCGTCAATATCCGCGCTCCTCGCTTAACCGCGTCGCAGATGACAATGACCCAAATAGAGATGGTGCCAGCCACCTTCGCCCGCGTCGCGAAGTTACGTTGGCTTGGTGTTGTGACCTGATAAGTTCGGGCTAAGTACTTACTGCTTTTCATTGGGGGTTCCTCCACTATTTAGAAAGGCTTTTCGACACGACGGATTTGCGGGCTCGGCGTTTGTGGGCTGCACCTCTACCGCTCTGAACTGTCGCTTGGCAGGGCGGTCTCATTCTTCATGATCACCTGGTCGCTGGGCATGCGCACTCGGGTATGAGAAGAGGATTCCGGCTTCCGAACCGGAACGCTACAGCTGGCTGAACTTCTTTAGCATCTACTTAGCCTGTGGTAATTGTGGTAACATTAATCCGAAAACGCCCAGACGCAGTTCAAGTTTTTTTCATTCTTTTATCAGTTAATAATCAAATGCTTTCGGCCACTCGCCTAATGACTGGTCAGACAACCCGCTTTTTCGAATTCGGGTCGTTCCGCGTCGACGTAACCGAGCGCCTCTTGCTTCGCGATGGGCGACTGGTGCCATTGCCACTGAAGATCTTCGAGACGCTGCTTGCGCTTGTTCAAAACAGTGGCCACGTAGTCGAGAAAGATGCGCTGATGAGGAGGATCTGGCCCGATAGCTTTGTCGAGGAACGCAGCCTCGCCCAGAACATCTTCACCTTGCGGAAGGTCTTAGGTGATGACCACTCCGGGATCCAATATATTGAAACTATTCCGAAGCGCGGCTACCGTTTTGTAGCAAGAGTGAGAAGGGTTGACGAGCAAAGCGATTCTCACTTTTGGCTTCCAAGTAAGCTGGGAAAGCCCGACGTGGCTACGGCGATCCACTCAATGGCGGTACTTCCGTTCAAGTCGTTGGGTGCAGCGGGTGAGGACGAGTACCTTGGCTTAGGAATGGCCGATGCGCTAATAACCAAACTCAGTAACATAAAGCAGATTATCGTACGTTCAACCAGTGCCGTTCTCAAATATACGGATCATGGTCTAAACCCCATGACCATCGGTCAGGAGCTGGGCGTTGACTCAATTTTGGACGGAAAGTTTCAGAGGCTGGGCGAGCGTATTCGAGTCACCGTCCAGCTAGTGAGCGTGCACAACGGCTCGCCGATATGGGCGGACAAGGTGGAGGAGGATTTTACAAGTATTTTTGCAGTGCAGGCCTCCATTTCCGAGCAGGTGGCGCAGGCTTGATGTTGAAATTAACCGCGGAAGAGAAGGAGCAACTTACTAGACGTTATACCGAGGACACGGAAGCTTATCAGCTTTATCTGAAAGGCCGGTTCTATTGGAACAAGAGGACGCCGCCGGGTCTGAAGAAGTCTAGCGAGTACTTCCAACAAGCAATCGAGAAGGATCCGGGCTACGCTCTGGCTTACACCGGGCTGGCCGACTGTTACAACTTACTTAGCTTCTATAGCGCAGTTCCACCCAGGGAATCCTATCCTAAAGCTGAGGCAGCGGCGACCATGGCGCTGAAGATAGACGGCAAGCTTGTTGAGGCAATCACCTCACTGGCTTTCACGAGACTTACATACGATTGGGACTGGTCGGAGGCCGAGAGAGGTTTTAAGCGGGCCATTGAACTCAACCCTAGTTACCCGACAGCCCACCACTGGTATGGTGAATGCTTGATGGCGATGGGGCGCCGGGATGAAGCCATCGCTGCCATCATCCGGGCACAGGAACTTGATTCGCTCTCGCTCGGCATAAACGTGAATGTAGGCTTTATGTTCTATATGGCGCGGCAGCACGAGTTAGCGATTGATTCACTATTGAAGACTATTGAGATGGATCCGCATTTCTGGCCGGCCCACTGGTACCTTGGACGGGTTTACGAGCAAGAGGAAATGTATGAGGAGACAATCGGAGAGCTTCAAAAAGCAGCAACGCTGTCCGGGGGCAACACAAGAGTGTTAGCAGAACTCGGCCACGCCCATGCGGTATTTGGCAAGACAGGCGAGGGCCCGCAAAATACTGGATGAGCTGACAGAGACACAAAACCGCAATTATGTCTCGGCATATGGAATGGCGGTAATCTACACGGGGTTTGGGGACAAAGATCGCGCCTTCGACTGGCTGCATGAAGCATACGAGGAGCGCTCTAACTAGCTCATTTATCTCAAAGTGGACCCAACGCTCGACATCCTACGAACGGACCCGAGATTCACAGATCTGGTGCGGTTAATATTTCACTGAAGACCTTCTCCCGCTGGCTGTCTTGCTTAACATTCCATAAGCACAATTGAATTGCCTGCTCTTCATTACTGTGGTAGATATAGCCTCAGACATGAAAAGTCATATCGATAACCTGGTCAAGATCGGCATGAAACTCCAGCAGCCCGGTAGAGCGCTGGCAGGCATGAGCCTTATCTTAGTCTGGTCGTCATCCGTCGTCGTGGTCCTAGGCGTCAATGTAGTAGTTATTCTGCTTAAAGGGAGCGGATGACGGGCCGGGCAAAGGAACCTGAACGAGGAAAACGGGCCGCCATCCAGAAGAAGGATGGCGGTTCTTGTTTTTGGGGTGGAGAACATGATCTCAACCGCGATCTCAGAGTTGATACCTACACCGACAGAGGTGCGCGAGGTTCAGAGGCAAGGTCAGCAGGAGGAGATACCGCAAGAGATCTCTGGGGCACAAATTCTGCTGGAGGCGTTGCTTCGCGAGGGTGTGGACACAATCTTCGGGTATCCCGGAGGGGCAGTGCTTCACATCTATAACGAGCTGGCACGAAATCAGCGGTTGCGACACATCCTCGCGCGGCATGAGCAGGGCGCGGTTCACATGGCCGAAGGGTATGCGAAAGCTACCGGGCGAGTGGGTATCGTATTGGTAACTTCTGGCCCGGGCGCCACCAACGCGGTTACCGGAATCGCCAATGCCTTCATGGATTCCACGCCTTTGGTGATCATTACCGGCCAGGTTCCTCGGAAAATGCTCGGCAGCGATGCCTTTCAGGAAATTGATACGGTCGGCATCACCAGACCATGCACGAAATACAACTACCTGGTCCAAAACGCGGGTGAGCTGGCTGACGTGGTCAGAGAAGCGTTTCACATCGCCAGCACGGGTCGTCCCGGCCCTGTGGTGATCGACATTCCGAAGGATGTGACGGCAGAACGAGCTCCTCTGTGCTATTCGGAAACCGTGAATCTGCCAGGTTACCGTCCGAATAGGCGGGCGAACCAACAGCAGGTGGAACAAGCCGTAGAGAAAATCGTAAACGCGAGACGTCCAATCCTCTACGTCGGCGGCGGAGTTATCCACGCGAACGGTTCAGACGAACTGTTGCAACTAGCAAAAAGGCTACACCTGCCAGTCACGCCAACGCTGATGGGTCTTGGTTGCTTCCCCTCGGGACATCCTCTCAGTCTCGGCATGCTCGGCATGCACGGCACCTACTGGGCCAACATGGCGATATCTGAGTCTGATCTTATTCTGGCCATTGGCGTCAGGTTCGATGATCGGGTTACGGGAGCGCTGGAGAAGTTTGCTCCGCAGGCACAAATAATTCACGTCGATATAGATCCTTCTTCAGTTAGTAAGAATGTTCGCGCGCATCTGCCCGTTGTCGGTGATGCCAAGAGCGTCATGCAGCAGATGCTTGATCTTATAGAGTGCGGGAACCCGGTCGCTACCGCTCGCGGTTCTGACAAGAGCGCCAAGAAGTTGGCTTCATGGTGGCAACAGATCGAGGAATGGAAAGAGTTTGCTCCGCTCACCTACGAGAAGTCTGACGTTGAGATCAAACCACAGTTTCTTTGCGAGGAACTCTACCGTTTGACAGGCGGTGACGCAATCATAGCGACCGACGTGGGCCAGCACCAGATGTGGCTGGCGCAATATTACGGCTTCAACGGGCCCCGCCAATCAATCACGTCGGGCGGACTCGGAACGATGGGATTCGGTTTTCCGGCTGCTCTGGGGGCGCAACTTGCCTTTCCAGATCGGCAAGTAGTCGCGTTCGTCGGAGACGGCGGCTTCCAGATGACCGCTCAAGAGTTGGCGACGGCGGTTCAGTATCGCACCAACACGAAAATCATCGTGATGAATAACAACTACCTGGGAATGGTAAGGCAGTGGCAGGAGCTTTTCTATGACGGTAATTACTCGGCAGTGGGGATGCAAGGAACACCAGACTTCGTCAGACTTGCGGAAGCCTACGGCGCCGTGGGGCTGAGAGCAACGAAACCTCGAGAGTTAAGCGCGGTACTAGAACACGGATTATCGACGCGCGGTGTGGTTGTAATGGACATCGTCGTCTCCGCGGAGGAGAACGTGTATCCGATGATTCCACCAGGTGCGGGACTTAAGGAGATGGTCCTGCGATGAGGCGCACGCTCGCAATCCTGGTAGAGAACCGCACTGGAGAGCTCGCGCGCATCGTGGGACTGTTTAGCGCGCGTGGTTACAACATTGAGAATCTCAGTGTTGCCGAAACTCTCGATCCGGGAATTTCGCGTGTGACTCTCGTGACAAATGGCGACGACGCAATGGCCGAACAGATCATCAAGCAGCTCGAAAAGCAAATCAGAGTGCTTTCCGCTACTGACTTGACGGTGATTGATCACATCGAGCGAGAGATGGTTCTCGTCCACGTCAATGCTGAGGCCGAAAATGCCCGCTTAGAAGTAACGAAGTTAGCCAGCATCTTTGACGCCAAGGTCATTGACAAGTCGGAAGACGGCGTAACTGTCGAGGCAGTGGCAGAAGGCCATAAGGTGGATGCCTTGCTTCGTTCGCTTCAACCATTCGGAATCCGTGAGGTGGCTCGTGGCAGATTGGCTATTGGCAGACTGCCCGTGAGCTATCCGCAGATTACGCAGATTACTGAAACGACAGAAAGCCAACTCAAAATAGTTGTACCGGTTTGAATCTGCGTAATCTGCGGATAGTTTGTGGGACGTTTTCAGGAGAACAGATGAACCTTTACTACGACATGGACGCCAATCTTGAGGTTCTTCACGGCAAAAAAATCGCCGTGATCGGGTACGGAAGTCAGGGACACGCCCAGGCGAACAATCTGAAGGACTCGGGCTTTGATGTTGTTGTCGGCCTGAAGCCTGGCAGTCCATCGCGTGACAAAGCCCAAGCCGCCGGGCTGGAGGTGATTGACTCGGCAGACGCGGCCGGCATCGCCGACATTGTAGTGATGCTGGTGCCGGATGAATTGGCGCCTGCGATCTATAAGGACCAGGTCGAGCCTAATCTTCGCCGAGGCGGTTATCTCACGTTCGCTCACGGTTTCTCGGTCCACTTCCAGAAGATCGTTCCCCGTGAAGACATGAACGTCTTCATGGTGGCGCCCAAAGCGCCTGGCCATCTCGAACGCCATGAGTTTACCCAAGGGCGGGGTGTACCGTGCCTAATCGCAATAAGTCAGGATCCCACGGGTGATACACATGAAGTCGCACTCGCCTACGCTTCAGCCATCGGCGGCGGCAGGGCCGGAATTCTGGAGACTACGTTCAAAGAGGAGACTGAGACGGATCTTTTCGGAGAGCAAGCTGTGTTGTGCGGCGGCTTGACCGCACTCATTCAAGCAGGCTTCGAAACCCTAGTTGAAGCAGGATACGCACCGGAGATGGCCTACTTCGAATGCCTTCATGAACTCAAGTTGATAGTAGATCTGATCTACGAGGGAGGCATCGGTGACATGAGGTACTCAGTTTCTAACACGGCGGAGTACGGCGATCTAACACGAGGCCCGAGGGTTATCAACCGATCGACACGACGTGAGATGAAACAGATTCTGAAAGACATTCAATCAGGCAGGTTTGCTGATGAATGGATGGCCGAGTGCGAGGCAGGTAAGCCTCGGTTCAAGCAATTGGAGTCGGAAGGCAGCCAACATCAGATCGAAGCCGTGGGCGCTCGTTTGCGAGAAATGATGCCGTGGCTGAAGCAGGGAAGAATTGTTGACCGAGCAAAGAACTAGAAAGGGGCAAAATGAGTTTCTACGACTGGAACAATATTAAACCGGACGAGATTACGGCCAGCTATCTGCGGAAGATTGCGGTAGGTGAGAACGTCACGATAGCTAGAATCGAAGTGCGGGGAGACTCTATCACCCAGCCTCACAGTCATGAGAATGAGGAAATAATTATCGTCTTAAAAGGGGCTTGGTGCTTTAACCTCCCCAGCGGTGAGGTAATCATCCGTGCCAACCAGATGCTCTTAATTCCACCTGGAGTCGAACACTCTTCGCGAGCGCTCGAAGATACAATCGCCTTCGATATTTGCTCTCCAAAACGATGCGATTGGATGTCGGGCACAGACCAGGCTTTGCACGATGACCCGGAGCAGTATTTGTGGGCCGTCTGAGGTAGAAGATGTCGTTTGAGCAGACGAAATGGGTTTGGATGAATGGCACAGTAGTCCCTTGGGCCAAAGCCACCGTACATGTTTCAGCGCACGCTTTGCACTATGGCAGTGGTGTTTTTGAAGGTCTGCGTTGCTACGAAACAAAGGACGGCCCGGCTATTTTTCGGCTGGATGCTCATCTCGAAAGACTCTATGCCTCGGCCAAGGTTTATGACATCGAAATACCATACTCGCGCGAGGAACTTGCCGACGCTATCTGCAGGGTGATCAGCCGCAATGAGTTCACCAGCTGCTACGTCCGTCCGATTTGCTTCTACGGAAGCAATGGTCTGGGCCTCGACCCGCGCAACTGTCCCGTGCAGGTGGTTATCCTCGCCTGGCCCTGGGGACCCTACCTCGGTTCCGAAGAATTGGAAGGCAGTGTCCGGGTGACTGTCTCACCATGGCTGAAGTTCCAATCTCAAATGATGCCGCCTACGGCCAAAGCTTGCGGTCAATACCTTAACTCGATACTGGCGGTTCGTGACGCTGTAACGCGTGGTTACGATGAGGCCCTGCTCCTGAATGCTCAAGGGTATATTGCAGAAGGACCGGGCGAGAATCTCTTCATCGTGCGTGACGGAAGGCTTCACACAAATGATGAGAGCCAATCGATTCTGATGGGGATTACGCGCGAGGCAGTGATCGAGATCGCCGGCGATCTCGGTTACCAAGTGGAGACAAGAGCGGTTCGGTTGGACGAGCTCCTGAATGCGGACGAAGCCTTCTTCACGGGCACTGCCACCGAGCTGGCGCCGATCCGTGAAGTTGATGGCAGAAGCATCGGTAACGGCAATCGCGGCCCCATCACCAGAAAGATTCAGAAGACCTTCTTCGCGGCTACCCAGGGCCGGGACTTAAGGTACGTACACTGGCTTCATCTCGTGATGGAGCCCGCTCATACGCTGTAAATCAAGATCATGGAACTGATGCAATTAGAGATGTTCGTCGCGGTAGTCGAGGAAGGCAGCGTGCACGCAGCGGCTGAGCGGGTCTTTCGCACTCAGCCCGCCGTCAGTATGGCCATTCGGAAGCTGGAAGATAGAATCGGATCTCCACTCTTCGACCGCACCAAACGCCACGACTATCTGCTCACACCAGCGGGAGAAGTTCTCTATTCGTACGCTACCAGATTGCTCAATCTGCGCAACGAGGCTGTCGCAGCGATCGAGTCCTTGATCAAACTAAGGCAGGGTCAACTGCGCATTGGCGCCAACGAGAGCACCAACTCCTATCTTCTGCCCCAGCTCACACAGGTCTTTCACCAGCGCTATCCGAATATCAAGATCGAGGCTGTTTGCCAGCACACTAATGGACTCATCCGCCAACTGAAAGAGCGCCGGCTCGACCTGGCTCTGCTCGCTCATCTGCCCGAAGGACACGAGTTGGAGGCCCAGCCCTTGCTACGTGATGAAGTCGTGTTGATAACAAGTCCTCGTCACCACCTTGCCGCAAGAGAGCGCGTCCACGTAAGAGAACTGGGAAAGGAGTCGGTGATCGTTGAAAGCCAGCCTTCGTCGGTAAGCGAGAAGGTAGTCGAAGCATTCAGTAGCTTTGAAACAACACTCAATATTCGCGTGGAGAGCGCTACCATCGACATGATCAAGAAGATGGTGGCTAAGAACGCGGGCGTTGGGTTCGTGCCGTTGATGTGCGTGCGCGAAGAGATCGCTCGCCGAGAGTTGGTCAGCTTACCGGTGGAGGGCTTTCAACAAAAGCGAACGCTCTGGGCGGTGCGACGTCGTGAAGGACCGCGTTCGCATGCAGCCGAAGCATTCATGCAGGTGGTCAAACTTGAGATGGAAAACTTCCGTGGCGAGCAGCCGGCCATCCTGCTCGTGACCGGGAGTGATCTCCGAAAGAGAGGTATCTAAGCTTGGGAATTTCGATCAGTTTATCACGCTAAGAGACATTCAAAGTGCACAGCGGAGGATCAATCACTTTGTTAAGTGGACGCCGCTGGTGCAAAACCGCGACTTGAGCGATGGGCTTGGGGTCAATCTCTATTTGAAGCTCGAGACGTTTCAGCGCACCGGGGCGTTTAAGGTTCGCGGAGCATTCAACAAAATGCTTTGCCTCGCCGAGCATGAACGCGACTTGGTGGCTGTTAGCGGTGGCAAGCATGGTCAAGCCGTGGCTTGCGCCGCTAGAGAGTTGAATCTGCGCGCGCTGATCCTAATGCCCGAATCCACTCCCGGCAACTACCTCGAAGCCACGCGACGCTACGGTGCCAAAGTACTGCTTACTGACACAATGACAGGAGCATTTAGTGAAGTTCGCCGCTACGAAGCTGATGGCTGGACCTACATTCATCCCTTCGATGACCCGCTGGTGATCGCGGGTCAGGGGACAATCGGGCTGGAGATCCTTGAAGACTTGCCGGAGGTTACTGATGTTGTCGTCAGCATCGGCGGGGGCGGCTTGGCGGGTGGTGTCGCAACCGTCCTCAAAACGCATAAACCAAGTGTGCGGATCTGGGGTGTCGAGACTGCAGGTGCTGAATCGATGGCCCGCGCATTAGCCGCCGGCCGCGTTGTTAAACTGCCGGCGGTGACATCCGTTGCGCGCACATTAGGGGCACCGGCGGTCTCGGAAACAACGCTGGCGCTGGCCCAAAAATATCTCGAGGGCGTTACCGTGGTAACGGACGCAGAGGCGATCGACGCGCTCTTTGTTCTATTAGAGCAGGCGAAAGTGCTCACCGAGCCGGCCGCTTCATGCACTCTGGCAGCGGTCCGGAGGTTGCGGTCGCATTTTTCTAGGGAGAGTAACGTTGTGCTCATTCTTTGCGGGGGAAATCTTGCGATCGACGACCTGTGTCAGTATAGCGTTAACACCGTTTGGCCTTGCAACACGACCCTGGCCGCGGTAGCGGCTGGTTAAACTAGCGCTAGAGCGCTGGCTTCGGCAAACAGTACAGAATGGAAGCGATAGACTTCCAGTTTTCGATCTGGTGCGTGATCAAATGTGAGAACCAACAAAGCTAATGAGACTAAACCGCCAAGATCAAATGCAGCCTTCGCTAGTGCTTCCCCCTCCTTAGAAGCATGGCTCAACGACGTCTCGGCTTTGCCGCCCGATGTGAGGCGGTGGCTTTGCCCCGCCGGTTGCCTGCCGGTACTACTTGGGCTGGGCCCCCGGATCGGCGCGCAGCGCTGGGCGCAGCCCAATCAAAAGGAAGGAGTCGGCTACGGTGGGGCAGAGCCGCCACCTCACATCGGGCGGCGAAGCCGAAGTGAAGGATTCAAACTGTGGACTACGATGAGCAATAACAACACGAGAAGTCGAGCAATCACAGCAGGAGTCGAGCGCACCCCTAATCGCGCCATGCTTCGAGCTGTCGGTTTTCGCGACGAAGATTTTGTAAAACCGATTGTCGGGGTCGCGAACGCTTATAGCACAATCACGCCCTGCAATTTGGGATTAAACATCTTGGCGGAGCGTGCCATTGATGCCCTTCGCGATGCAGGGACGATGCCGCAAGTTTTCGGCACCATCACCGTGAGCGACGGTATTTCGATGGGTACCGAAGGAATGAAGTATTCACTCGTCTCGCGCGAAGTCATCGCCGACTCCATCGAGACTGTTTGTCAGGCACAGAGCGTCGATGGACTACTCGCGGTCGGTGGCTGCGATAAAAATATGCCGGGCGCGATGATAGCAATCGCCCGACTCGACATCCCTGCGATCTTTATCTATGGAGGAACGATTAAAGCGGGACATTCCAACGGCCAGGACCTCACGGTTGTGAGTGCTTTCGAGGCAGTCGGTAAGTACTGCGCTCATCAAATCACCGGGACCGAGCTGCTCGAAGTTGAGCGTCGCGCCTGTCCGGGCGCGGGCTCTTGCGGCGGCATGTACACGGCCAATACTATGTCCGCGGCCATTGAAGCGATGGGGCTAAGCTTGCCTCACTCTTCGACCATGGCGGCTGAAGATATCGAGAAGACTGAGAGCGCGGCCCGATCCGGCGAGGTCTTAGCGGCTGCGGTCCAACAAAGACTCAATGCACGGCAGATTCTTACGCGCAAAGCCTTCGAAAACGCGATTGCCGTAGTGATGGCCATTGGTGGCTCGACCAATGCAGTGTTGCATCTGCTAGCGATTGCGCACGCTGCTTCAATTCCTTTGTCGCTCGAAGACTTTGAGGCAATCCGCTCACGCGTTCCGGTACTTTGCGACCTCAAACCCTCGGGTAAGTATGTCGCGACTGACCTGCACCGGTCAGGAGGGATTCCGCAAGTTATGAAGATGTTGCTCGCACATGACCTGCTACATGGCGATGCCTTGACGATTACGGGAAGAACTATTGCCGAAGTATTGGGAGATGTGGCCGACACGCCAGATGCGAATGGTGACGTGATTCATCAATGGCAAGATCCTGTTAACCCGAGCGGGCAGCTGGTGATCCTGCGTGGGAACCTTGCGGCTGACGGCGCCGTCGCGAAGATAAGCGGTGTGAAGAAGGGGAAGATCACCGGGCCGGCGCGAGTTTTTGATTCAGAAGAAACCTGTTTAACCGCTATTCTCGCCGAACAGATCAAATCCGGTAACGTAATCGTAATTCGCTACGAAGGACCGAAAGGTGGTCCAGGCATGCGCGAAATGCTCGCACCCACTTCAGCCTTAATCGGCATGGGATTGGGCGACAGTGTTGGCTTGATTACGGATGGCAGATTCTCCGGTGGCTCGCATGGAATGATGGTCGGCCATGTGGCGCCGGAAGCAGCCGTGGGCGGTACGATCGCGCTTGTCGAAGAAGGCGATTCGATCACGATCGATGCTGACGCTCGCCTGCTGCAACTTAATGTGTCTGATCATGAACTGAGGCGCCGTCGCGGTAGTTGGAAGCCTCCAGTCCCTCGTTACACACGTGGTGTGCTGGCGAAGTATGCAAAGCTCGTATCAAGCAGCAGCACTGGAGCCACTACGGATTCCTTCTGAACAATGATGATCAGACGGATCGTCGTTCCTGCCACAGGCCGATGATTCCCTATTAGGGAGAAGATTCATGGACGTCCGCATGGTAAAATCCTGCCATGAATGACCAACCTTCGGCCCTCGCCGATTGGACACCGGAGCAGATTTCTCTCGGTAAACGGTGGGTTGAGACCTGGCACCTCGCCGCAGCGGACCTGGAGCGCATGAGGCGTAAAGAGATTCGAGAACTCGACACTTACAGAACGATCCGTCTCCTCTGTGGTTCGGCTGATTACACACATCCTCCCTACGCGCCAAAACCGTGGTCTGGTCTGGTCGAACAACAGCGCTGGTTCAAAAAGGCTGCGGGCCGTGAATGAGGTCATCCAGGCGGCCGCTGAGCTACAAGCTGTCTGCCAGTCGCAGGGTTGGCAGTTTTGCTTCATAGGCGGACTCGCAGTCCAGCGTTGGGGCGAACCGCGCGCGACCACCGACGCCGATATGACCCTCCTTGCCGGCTTTGGAAACGAGGAGCCATTCATTCAAATTCTGCTTCAACATTTTGACGGGCGAATTCCGGATGCCGCCGTGTTTGCCCGAAAACGGCGTGTGCTCCTGCTTCGCAGGTAAAGAAACGAGCTGAAAAACAGTTCGGTCCCGCGCCTTTTGACCTGCGCCCGGACAGCGTCCCCCGAGAGCCGGGCGAAGCGGCGCGCTTCTCTCTGCTCGCAGGAAAGCAGTTGCACCTGAACGATGGAGGAAAGGTGCTCTTCGAGAAAGCCAATCATCTTTCCCGATTGCTCCTGAACCGAATCGGAAGCCGCACGCAGCCGGTTGTGAAACCTGCGGCGCACGAGGATAAAAACCGGGATCAGCGGGATCACAATCGCGGTGAGCCGGTAGTTCAGGACCAGCATCGTAGTCATGACAAGTGTAAAAACCGTGGCCATGCGTAATGCGCTGGGGATCACCTCGCCGCTGAGACTGCCCACCTGATCAACATCAACCTGGAGACAGTGCAAGGTATCGCCGAGAGGACGGTTGTCGTGATATTCCGCGGACAGACGCTGCAAGTGGCGCAGCAGACTCAACCTTGAGCGGAAGGTCATCTTCTGCACGGCGCGAAAGTTGAGCATTGCCGCCAGACTGTCAAATCCCAGCCGGCCCGCGTAAGTGAGAAAA
>JACCUI010000207.1 GCA_013811945.1 Pyrinomonadaceae bacterium
GCGCTCTTTTCTACTCTTACTGATCCATCTGTTTTCGCGGTGAACATAGTTCAAGCCCAGTCTGCCGAACACATCGATCGCGCGCGCGAGTTGTTCGAAGAATATGCGGCGTGGTTGGGAATAAATCTCTGCTTTCAGAACTTCGAAAAGGAACTTGCGAAACTTCCGGGGGAATATGTCCCGCCGACTGGCCGTCTGTTCCTCGCTTTTGAAGGTGATCAGACTTCCGGTTGCGTAGCCCTGCGAGGGCTTGGCAATGGTGCGTGCGAGATCAAACGACTTTACGTGCGGCCAGACTTTCGCGGTAAGGGCTTAGGACGTGAGCTGACCGAAGCGGTAATTGATGCGGCGGCGGAGCTTGGTTACGAGCGGATGCTCCTGGATACACTGCCAGGCAAGATGGACAGGGCAATCGCCATGTACCGGTCGCTGGGGTTTCGAGAGATCGACGCCTACTATCATAATCCGGTTGCGGGGGCGACATTCATGGAATTGTCGCTCTCTTGAGGAAGGTGAGGATTGTTACTGGTTTTAGGTTTGGTTGTCGTACCTCTGATGGCATTGAAGACTTAAGCGATCCACGAAAGGATACAAACCGTCACGAATTCTTAGTGCGTTTCGTGTGAGATTGGGGATCGTGTCTGCCGCTCCCTCTTGTTGGGGTAAAAGCGGGGAGACTCACATAAAGATCTACGGTTCTTCCTACTTGCTTGTTCAACTCACACACTTGTGCCAAATTCTACGAACTATCAAACTGCAAAACTGGAGTCAATAGACTGATGCCGAAGATTGAAGCAGAGACTGCAAACGGAACCGTGGCCTTCGAAGGGACAGAAGGCAAAAAACTAGTGTTGGCCCTGGAGGATGAGGGCATCGACATCCTTCATCGGTGTGGGGGTAATGCGCGTTGCACCACTTGTCGGGTCGAGGTTCTCGCGGGAGACCCCGGCGAAATAGGAGAGCTAGAGCGCGATCGCCTGGCCATGGAATCAGAACTCGCCGACAACGTGCGTCTCTCCTGTCAGATACACCTCAAAGACGATCTGAAAGTTCGGGTAATCAACCAGGCCAGCGTGAGAGGCATGGATGCCGGGCCCCGACCCCTGGAAGACTAACCGCTTATCCCAGCACTCAGCCCTAGGAGCAACTCAACACACAGAACCATTTGCGGTAGCCAATGGATCCCAGCACTCACCAGTACGAGTCCTCCAATCCCATTACCATTTGCGGCAACGAAGGGGTTGGCTTGAGTGGCTCCTGCTCCTACTAAATGCCGGCATCTTTTGGATACCGCAAAGGTCGGGGTGTTGAGTCGCTCCAGCGTGCTGAGTGTTGGGATCCATTGGCTTACCGCAAGGTGGTACTGACCTCATGGGACCGCAGGTTCAGTGATGAGTAGCCAGGATCCCATGGTTGATGAGGATAAATTCATCCTAAGCTGTTTCTTCAGCCGCCCGTTTCACGGACCAGTAGAATTTGGGATACCTGAACCCAGCACTTAAGCTGGGCTACTATCGGTCGTCCGCTGCGGACTTAAGTGCTTCGACAGGCGATCAAAACCAAAGTCTGATTGGTTTCAATCCCGCTTCTTGAAAGAACGAATCCAACCTTCTCGCAAGCTGCGGCCAGTTATGGTGCGGGACTGATGGATAGAGGTGGTGTTCCAGATGATACGTGTGCTCCAGAGCAACAATGGATAAAACCTTGCCGCGAAACAAACGTGTCTGAAATAACTCGTTCTCGCCTCGAGGGTTGTGAGGAATGTATGACGTAATTAACGGTATGATCCAACTCCCCATAATCATCAGAACTACATAGACGAAAAGTATCGGCGTGACCGAATACAACACCAAAGACATGACAATTAGGATCAGACAGCCACAACCCTCCAGCAGTATCAGGCTCTATCTTGCTTTGGTCGTTTCACAGCCCAGAACCAAATTTTGAATTGGAAGATCACACCCTCAAACAAAGTGCGCGGCAGAGACATTTTAGCGGCTGCGCCTTCAATGTCGTCGCTGTGAGGAAAACGAGCGTGATGGTGCAGATGCGCCATCCGATAGGCATGACCGCTTCGCAAAGCAAGCAACTCGATCACAGATAGAAACAGATCGTTCACCGATCTTCGCAACCCGAGATTCCGATGAACCAAATCGTGAGATATTGAGCCATAGGTGACAAAGCTCAAAGCCACTACCGAGAGGACGGCCAACGGCCACCATCGCAGCCCCGCGAAAACGAAGTAAAGAGCAACGTAGAGAAACGGAAGTAACAGCGTGAAAATACGACGAGGCGTAGTTATGCGAAATAGGTCAGGATCAAGTTCCTGGAGATTGCGGAGGCTGGGCTTCACGAAGGTCTGTTCGGCGTTCATAGAGAATTAGTCGACAGGTAATATCCTAATGAGGGTATTACCCTAATGAGGCTTTCCTCTCTTCCAGTATAACTATTTCCCGGCTTGCGAAACGATCAGTTCGTCGCGAAGTTGCGGGTTAGCCTCAGAGTGACAGGGTCGCGGACTAAGAAAGCGAGGTGGTCGAGATCCGGCGATTCACCACCCTTGAACGCGGCCATAAAAAACCGAGCACGATCATAACCACGCTTCCCAGAATCCGATGACCAGCCAGTAAGAGTAGAGAGCCACTTAAGTCTCTTTCTCAGAAGGCTGAACCTTAAGTAGCAGGTAAGACGCTCGCCTGGCTTTAGCTCCTCCCACGACCCGACGTGCTGCTCTAACAGCATACGGACTGCGAAGAGTCGATCGTACATTTGGTCGCCCCATTGTCTTGGGTCTCGTCTGAGATCGCCTTCTCTGATCTCCGATCCCGCCAGGTTCTGAGTTCGTCATATAGTTCGGCCTCATGCTTCCGAACGTGCACCGATTGTACGAAAGCGGTTGCT
Organism: Pyrinomonadaceae bacterium; assembly: GCA_013811945.1. GTDB lineage: Bacteria > Acidobacteriota > Blastocatellia > Pyrinomonadales > Pyrinomonadaceae > PSRF01. The sequence continues at coordinate 2,902 of JACCUI010000207.1, forward strand.
TCGTTGAGAGGCAAACTACAGAGGCGAAGCGTCAAATAGTCCACGCCAGTCTTCGCTTGGCTATACGCCTGGCGAGATTCTCTTAGACTTCGAAATTGTAGCGGGCTTCAGCAAAAATCGCAGGAATCAGGATGCCCAGAAGAGCGACGCCGAAACCTATTACGAGCACCTGGAAGGCAGCAAGGTATAGCTTGTAATACTCCAGGCGATCGACGGAAAGGGCTTGATGTTCACTCCAGTAGATGAACATAAAGAGAGCAGTTAATAGTACGATGCTGATGAAACCTGTAGCGAGCAAGGCGGTGTGAGCCATAGATGTTTTTGCTGAGCGCGTCATGTGACCTCCAACTAGTAGTAAAGACAAGAAGGCAAGCGCGAGGGAGTGAGCGGCCAGATAGTAAATCATTAATAGTAGTAAATAAAGGTTCGTGCAATTTCTTTTCTCCGGATGTCGATCTGAGAGTTCTCATCCGTCGTAGAGTTGAAGGGAGAGTTTCAGACCTTTCGACGTGAACGCCTCGCGGCTTTCGTGGGCCAACTTAGAATTCGTGGGAACAATTGAGAAAAAGGAGCGAACGGAAATGAAATACATGTTGCTGATTTACCATGAAGAGCAGGCGTGGGGCGGGTTTACCGAACAGGAGCGGCAGAAGATGTATGCGGAGTACGGGCAGTTTTCGCAAGAGATCATCGCCAGTGGTCACCATCTCGGGGGCTCCGAGTTGCACCCCTGCTCGACGGCCACCAGTGTCCGAGTACGCGATGGTAAACAACTCGCGACCGACGGCCCGTTCGCTGAGACCAAGGAACAGCTGGGGGGCTACTACCTGATCGAGGCTGGTAATCTTGACGAGGCTATCGCAATAGCGGCGCGGATTCCATCGGCACGAATGGGGACTATCGAAGTGCGCCCGGTGGCTGAGGCCGCAGTACCGGCGAGTGTTTAAGCGGAATTTTTAGCCGCAGATTCACGCGGATAAACGCTGATCGAAACAAACAGAATTAGATCTGGACAAACCAGAACCAGACTGACTCTAAATCCCGGGGTCTAAGATCCTGATCCGCGCGAATCCGCGGCTGATAGGCTTTCTGTTGCCGTCGAGCGCGCAAAACTGGAATCACACTTGCATCATCGCTTTGGCGCGTGTAACCCTCACGGCGTATGCCGCCAGCACGCGAGGAACTCGAGCGAGTCTTTCGAGAAGAGTACGGTCTCATTATCGCATCCCTGATCCGACGCTCCGGTTCTTTCGATCTGGCCGAAGAATCGTTGCAGGAGGCGTTCTCGGCTGCTCTCACGAATTGGGAACAGGATGGGACGCCGACAAATCCGGCCGCATGGCTAACGAGGGTGGCCCAGCGAAAGCTGGTCGATATGCTGCGGCGTGAAAAGACCAAGAGCGACAAGCAACCAGAACTGGAATTCGAGACGCAACGTTTGCAGGAACGCTTGCAGGATGGCAATGAAGGTGGGTCGCCCCCGTCGTCTGAGGAAGATTTGGAATCGAGATTGGAATACCAGGACGACAGGTTGCGATTGATTTTCACATGTTGTCATCCATCTCTAAGTGAGGAAGCTCAGGTTGCTCTCACCCTTCGTACTTTGGGCGGCCTCGCCACGTCTGAGATTGCCCGAGCTTTCCTTCTGCCCGAACCTACTTTGGCCCAGAGACTGGTGCGGGCTACGAACAGAATTCGCATTGCTCGCATTCCTTATCAGGTTCCGGCCCTAGAAGTCCTGCCACAACGTTTGGCGTCCGTTCAGGCAGTCGTCTATTTGATCTTCAATGAAGGGTACGCAGCGACGTCTGGCGATAGTCTCATTCGCAGAGATTTATGCGCCGAAGCGATTCGGCTGGGCCGGCTTCTTTGCCGGCTGATGCCGGACGAGCCGGAGAATCTTGGCCTGCTGGCGTTGATGCTCCTTCAAGACTCGCGGCGCGACGCGCGTATCAACGGCCGGGGTGAACTTGTGACTCTGGAAGAACAGGATCGTTCGTTTTGGGATCGAATAGAAATTGAAGACGGCTTGCGACTGATCGAGACGGCGCTGCGCTTGCGCCGGGTTGGCGCTTATCAATTGCAAGCCGCGATCGCGGCGGTTCATGCCGAAGCGAAAGCGGCGCTGGAAACTGATTGGCAGCAAATTGTGGCGCTCTACGCCGAGCTGAAGAGGATTAATCCATCACCCATAGTTGCGTTGAATCATGCCGTCGCGGTCGCAATGAGCGAAGGATGCGAGCAAGGCTTGCGACTGATCGAAGCAGCGGGAGTCGGGGGAAAGTTGGACCACTATTACTTCTTTCACGCTGCGCGCGCTGACTTGCTGAGACGACTCGACCGCACTCAAGAAGCCCGCGCGGCGTATTCGCGGGCGCTACGGTTAACGGCGAACCAGGTCGAACAAAAGTACGTTCGCCGGCGGCTGGAGGAAGCGACAAAAAACGGAGATGCTTAATCGTCCTCTGACAAATCCGCTGTGGACGACTGCCAGTAGCCCGCTTTCAATTCATGGCCGCCCTTCTTGAGCTATCGCAGTGAGCTGAGAATCAAACTGAATGTCTTTCAGGCATGAGAACAACCCCTTTTACGGTGGTTTCGGGTGCCGCTCGCTCTGCGGGTTGCGTAAGCTTCAGGTTTCGTTAAGTCGCTTTGTTAAGTCTCTGCCAGAATCGCCTGGAATCTTAGGGCGTCTTGTGTCATACGAGCGTTGTTAAAGAAGACGTAAGGTGTGTTCGTTTTCGCCGGACGCTTTGGCAACATTGCCGCTAACTCCCGCAACTCGCCTTCCTCATACTCGTATCGCCATCCGTTTCTACCGTGTAACCTGAAATAGAGCTTGTCCTGAGTTACGCTCTGAGACGAAAAGGGATCGACCGCGTGCCACAATTTCAGATCGTCGCATATCCTTTTCACAACTTTACTATCCCAATCGCCACGTGGTTCCCAACAGAAATTAAATTGTTCGTTGGGAATCTTCTGACGGTTGAGGTTCCCAAAGAACTCCTCCAGATTTGAAATGTTTTCTTTGGTCTGTCTAAAGCTGGCTGGGCACTGAAACAAAATCGTGCTGGCTTTCAAAGCGTGGGCGCAGGCAAGCGTGACTTCCCACGCCTCCTTAACTATGGAGGTAGCACGGAAGTATCCGGCTTCCTGCTTTTCGCGTTCGGATAGCTTCTTCTTCAAGCGGCGATAGGTAGGACTTTTGCCGTCGTGTGTAATTAACTGCCAGGCTTTCAAAACAAACTCAAAGTTAGGAGCCGTGTTTTCACGCCAGCGCGCAAGCGTAGATATTCTGGGCGGTTGGTAAAATGTATGTTGAACCTCGACGCAAGAAAACAATTGGGCATATTTCGCTCTCGCGATGCCAAATCCAGAAGTGCCTATACGTGACCTGCTCTTCATCGTTCCCAACCGATTGAGCTTCTGAACCAGTTCGCCAAGAAATATATTATCAAAACCAATCGGATTTTTGGTGTGCGTCTTAACGGCTTCGGCTGATGTGAGGAAGCGGCTACGCCCTTCCGTCAAAGCCGGTGTCTGATTATTGGGGCTGCGCTCCGATGGGGCTTAGCCCAAAGTCTTTAAAAAAGACGAGTACGGCGGGGCCAAGCCACTGCCTCACATCAGGCGGCGCAGCCGGAACGGAAACCACGTCATGTGGTGTGGTTTCGATTGATGTGGACCATTGCCCTCCTGCTGTCTTCCAACAATGGCGGGGTCGCCGCAACGGTCCTCGGCAACAGATAGTACTAGGGCATTTCTCACCTGAACAAACCATAAGGTGGTTTCAGATTCTATCGAGCGAGGTCTCCACCTTGTACAGCAATTGGGCGAGCTGCTGCCTTACCTCAACCAATACTAATGGAGGCGCAAATGATTCGTAAAATTTTGGTCTTGACACTCCTGGGCGTTGCGCTCGCAGCCGCCTCGATGTTTCCGTTACGAAAGTCCGATGCCGCACGCATGCTTCAGCGACCGGGCGAACCGATACAGTCAGTGGGCCGCGCTCTACCAAACTTTGACATTCGCCTCGCAGACCGAGGCGAGTTTCTTGATTACGATCTCACTTCTGCGGCAGGCAAGCAGAGTGCGACGCAGAACGCTGCGACTCGTGCCCGAGTTTCCCTTTTTGATCAATTCCGTTCCAGTTCTACATCCGAAGTCGGACAGAACCTCCGCGCCGTGGTCAATGAAGCTGGTGCGATGAAAAGCTTCTTCATCGACGGGGCGACGCTTTCTGAGCCGCAATCGGACACCGCGGACAATATCGCTCGTAATTTCCTGAACCGCCATAACGCGCTCTTTGCACTATCAACGGCCGACGTCGCCAACCTGAAACTGGCGAAGGAAGACAACGACCGCGGGACCGTCTTCCAGGATTACTTCCAGACTATCGGCGGGATTAAAGTGTTTGAGGGACAAGTTCAGGTAGTAGTAAACAAAAACGGCGAAGTGCTTTCCGTCCGCGAGGGGTTCCTGGTCGACAGTCCGCAGGTCAAACTCAGATCCACACTGACCGAGGCAAAGGCGATCGCCAAAGCTTTTGAGTACGCCGGAAGAACCGTCACGCCGGCGTTTGCCGAGACTTACACGGAAACGTCCGAAAGCGAGACGTCTCGATTTGCCAACCCGTTGGATTTGCTTATAGCGTTCCAGCCAACGCCGTGCACGACTCATACGCGGACGTTGGCGCCGGCGGGTTCCAGGTTCACCGGGACGGCGAAGTTTGGGCGGCGACGCTTTGGGAGTTGCGCGCAACACTGGGCGCGGCAACTACAAATCTTTTGGTGCTCAATGGCATGAAGTTCACGCCGAATCGCCCGTCGTTTCTCAACGCGCGCGACGGCATCCTCTCGGCCGACCAGAACCTGAACGCCGGGGCCAACCGCTGCGCCATCTGGACAGTCTTCGCGCGCCACGGAATGGGTGTGTCAGCGGTTGGTAACGACGGCACAACACACACTGCCGCGACGGATCTGCCGACCGATTGCGGAGGCACTTGTACCTTCTCCATCAATCCGACCAGCGCCAGCTATGCGGCAGCCGGCGGCACGGGCAGCGTTACAGTGACTGCAGGGGCCGGTTGCGATTGGACCGCGGTGAGCAATAGCTCGTTCATCTCGATCACTTCGGGCAGCAGCGGCAGTGGCAACGGAACGGTTAGCTATTCCGTCTCCAACAACACGGGAACGTCGTCGCGCAACGGCACGATGACGATTGCCGGCCTTTCCTTTACCGTAACGCAGGCGGGCACAGGCGGTGGCGGCTGCACCAACCTGATTTCGAACCCGGGCTTCGAAACCGGCCTTCCCCCTTGGGTCACTAGTGGGCAAGTGAGCCGCAGCACCGGAGCCTACCCGCACAGCGGCGTAGCTTACGCTATCATTAATGGCGTAAATAGCTCGAGCGGCACGCTTTATCAAACGGTCACTATCCCGAGTGGATGTGCCAATCTCAGCTTCTGGTTGAATATCACCTCGAGCGAGGCGACCGGCGCAGCAGTCTATGACAGGCTCTTCATCGAAGTGCGGAGCACGGCGGGGACTCTGCTGGCTACCCTCGCGACGTTCAGTAACCAAAACGAAGGCACGGCGGGGGTCTACGTGTTGACGGGACCGTACAATCTCAACAGCTTCGCCGGGCAGACGGTGCGGATTCAGTTCCGCGGCACGAATGACATCACGCTGCCTACGTCATTCCGCGTGGATGACGTGTCGGTACAGTAGGCAGTCGGTTAGTAAGCAGTAGCAGAAAGGGCACGGCGCCAATGATCTTCGCCGTGCCCTTTTTCTGCTCCCTGCTATTGCCCACTCCCCACTGTCAACTCTCTACTGCCTCCGATTACCGCCTCCTGCTTCTTGCCTGCTGCCTTCCGCGAGGCTGGCGCGGCGGGCATTACCGTTACGATCTGTGCGCCGCCGCTGGTGGTCGTCTTTCTTGTTACTACATCCGCTCGCCGCTCGCGTTTACGCAGATTACGAGAACGAATGGAGCAACTGAGTTTGGGTTGCTTCCGTCGTCTGTGCAATCTGCGTAATCTGAGGATTCGAATGCGTTGGATTGATGGACTAGCGAAACTGATTGTCGTCTGCTGATGGTCCATAGAGGGCTGGGACTTTCGCGCCCATCAAACGCAGATAGACTGTCATCTGCCCGCGGTGATGCGCCCAATGATTAATGGTGTCCTGGATCATCACGTGGCGTGGCGACTCCATGACGACCTGTCCCCGGGCCAGCAACCGCCAAGAGGTCAGCAGGTGCTCTTCAGTGGTCTGCTCGAGAGCCGAACGTGCGTCAGTTGCGGCCTTGTCGAGGGCCTCAAGGAACGCCTCACTCGTGTCCATCCGTTTCTGTTCCCATTTCGAGCCGTCCGCTGGAGCCACGTCCAGTTCGTCCTGCGTGATCTCCATGGCAATCCACGTAGGAATCGTGGCCACCATGTTTGCCAGATAGCCAAAGATCATCGACTTCTCGTGCGGCTTCCAGTCGTACTTGCCCTCGGGCACCTGCTCCAGAGCGCTGCGCGAACGCTCCACCTCGCGGTCCAGCTCTGCCAGTAAAAACTCTGTCAGGTTCATATTGTCTCCTTATCGATATGGTATTGCAGTCATCATACCGCCTGCTCTTTGCGAGGTGAAGCCGGAGGCCTATATCGTGGGTAGTATCTAGGGTTTTCCGATCGATGCTTTGGAAGTGTCGACCAAGTCTAGGTGCACACTTTATTATTCGAGCGCGATTGAAGTTTATCCTGTCCTCCCCTCCGTAGCCTCTTCTCTGTGGGCTGCTGCTCCGTGGTCCTCGCCTCCGGGTTGACATATCGCTGCGTCCAGTCATATTCTCGGCTCGTCACCATTGCCTGTCCTATCCTCCGTGCCACGTGGGAGACGGACCAGAATTCTGTTCGCCAATCGAACATCGGGATAAACCTTACCATTTAGAAAGGAAAATCTTCATGCGCAAACCCTCGCGTCAAACTACGCTGGCGGCGATGTTGGTTCTACTTATTTTCGCCGCGCTGACAACTGTCACATCCGCAAATCATTCGTGGAATGGCTACCATTGGGCCCGAACTAGCAACCCGTTTACCTTACAGGTGGGCGACAACGTGAATTCCGTTTGGGATACGTACCTGGACGAGGCGATATCGGACTGGAGCGCATCTTCAGTGTTAAACCTAACTAAGGTGACAGGCGGCACCAGACCAAGACAATGCCGGCCTACCAGCGGGCGCATAGAGGCGTGCAATGCTAGTTACGGTAGCACTGGCTGGCTCGGCATCGCTCAAATCTGGGCCAGCGGCAGTCATATCACGCAAGCGCTCACTAAAGTTAATGACACTTACTTCGATACCGCGCAGTACAATACACCTGCCTGGAGACGGCTTGTGATGTGCCAGGAGATCGCCCACGACTTCGGACTCGATCACCAAGACGAGAACTTCAGCAATCCGAACCTCGGATCCTGCATGGACTACACCAATGACCCCGACGGTGGGGGTGCGTACGGGCCCAGCAACGAGCACCCGAACAAACACGACTTCGATCAGCTTATTTCAATCTATGGGCACGGCGATAGCACAGGCACCGTCGGGCAAACCGTGTTCGGCCACAAAGATGCTGCAGGCGAGACGCCCCCAGCGATGAACGACATCGATCTTGAAGGGCCGCGGCAGTGGGGCCGGCTGATCCGATCTTCGCCGCAGGGGCGTGTGCAGCTTTACGAGCTTGATTTCGGTAATGGTCACAAAGTGTTTACGCACGTTCTCTGGGCGTTTGGGGAGGAACGGGGAAGAGGGAATCACTGAATTTCGCGCGTTCACCGTCACATTATTTTTGAGCAAAGGGCGAGGCAGTTGTCTCGCCCTTTTTGCACGGGGAGAGAGATTCTTCTTGTTCCGTTGCGCCCCCCGACGACACTGATAATCTTAGTCTTATTTCGGAGTGGGAAAAGACTTATTTACGGCGCGGGAATAGACGTCGAACCATTAACGGCAATAGCCGGCTGGTCTTGATGAGGGAGCCGGTGGTGAAGTGAGTTGCTAAACCTTGAAAGAGTTTTTGAGCACCAGGATCATAGCGGAACCACCAGAGGTCCGGGAGAAACGAAATGCGGTTGACGTGAATATGACGCGGCGACACGAGCTCGAGTAGGCCCATGCGTCCATGGGTGCGGCCATATCCGCTTTCTTTGATTCCGCCCCAGGGGGTTTGGGCAATACCGTGTGTATAGAGCACTTCATTGACCATCACAGTTCCGGCCTCTATCCGTTCCGCCAGGCGACGGCCGCGAGCAATATCCCTGGTCCAAACGCTGGCAGTCAAACCGAAGACACTGTCGTTCGCCAGCTGTATGGCTTCGTCTTCAGTCTTGAAAGTCATTACCGGGAGCACTGGACCAAAAGTCTCTTCGCGCATGATCGTCATCCGGTGATCTACATTCGTCAGCACCGTGGGCGGATAGAAATAGCCGCTCAGGCTAGAGCGTTCTCCTCCAATGACTACCTTCGCACCGCGCTCGACCGCGTCTAACACGTGCTCTTCGACAAGTCGCAGTTGTCTCTCATTGGTCATAGCGCCGACGTCGGTGCCTTCTTTCGTGCCCACTTCCTGCCGCAGCGCTTGCGTCTGCGCCAGCACGCGCGCGAGAAAGTGCGGCGCGATTGATTCGTGCACGTAACAGCGCTCGACTGAAGCACAGGCCTGACCGGAATTCGCGAAAGCACCCCAGACAGCGCCCCGCGCGGCGTTTTCAATGTCGGCGTCTGCCAACACCACCATCGGATCTTTACCGCCCAGCTCAAGCACCACGGGCGTGAGATGCTTCGCCGCGGCCTCGGCAACGCGCTTGCCGGTGGCCACGCTGCCGGTGAACATGATCTTGTCGACGCGGGCCTGAATCAGGGCGGCGCCGGTCGAGCCATCGCCGGTCACAATCTCCAACAAACCTTCAGGCAAACCGGCCCGAGTAAAGATCTCGCCAATCTTGAGAGCCGTGAGCGGAGTAAGCTCGCTGGGTTTGAGCACGACGGCGTTGCCGCTCATTAAAGCCATCACGACTTCTTCAGCAGGTGTGCCAAGGGGAAAATTCCATGGCGAGATGATTCCTACAACCCCCATCGGCTTATAAATAATCCGAGACGAGCGGCCCATCAAACCATACTGACCAATGTCGATCTTTTGTGGTCGCAGGAGGCCGGCAGTGTGATGTGAGAAGTAGTGCATTGCCTCAAGCGTGGGCACTACCTCCATCGACGTCGCTTCCGATACCGGCTTGCCGGTTTCGCGCGAAATCAGCGTACACAGTTCATCTATCTGTCCCAGCATGATCTCGCGGGCTTTGAGTATCACGCGGCCCCGCTCTTTGAACGAAAGACCAGCCCAGGCCGGCTGCGCTGCTCGGGCCCGACTTACGGCCTGAGCCACTTCTTCGGGAGAAGTTAGCGGCACGCGACCCAACTCTGCGCCGGTGCCGGGATCGTAGGAAACGATCTCGCGGGTTTGTTCTGATTGGAGAACTTGTGTGCTCATTGCGCTCGGGTTGATTATCCAACAAACCGGCTCTCCGGCATAGGCTAGGACAGCATGGGAGCGCGAGTCGTGGAGCCCGCGGGAGCGGTCGGGGCGGTTCAGTTTCGCAGTAGGTCGGAGTCGAAAAAAGTCTCGGCTCGTCGCTACGGCTATGCCGCCCGATGTGAGGCGGTGGCCATGCCCGCCGTAAGCTGACTATGTTGAGCCTCGGGGCTATGCCCCACGGGGCGGAGCCCGGACGGAGCTGGGCGGAGCTCCATTCATCAAAAACAGCTCGGACGGAAGGGCGTAGCCGCTTCCTCACATCAGGCGGCGAAGCCGTAGCGACGATCGCATTGCTGCCTTAGACGGCTTGTGGCCAGACTGGACCAGTAGCCAGAGCGGGCGACGCTTCCTGAAGCCGTGCTTGGATGTCTTTTCGGTCGTACGTTTCCTGAGTTCATTCCTCTCGGTTACAATGGCGGCTCCTTTCTCGTATCTTTAATCAGGAGACTCTTAATGATCCGACCGCAACTTGCGGAATTCATGCGTCGCATGGACCAGAATTCCGTAGCCATCATTCCCAGCGCCCGCGAGGCCACGCGTTCCAATGACACGCAATATCGCTTTCGCCAGGACTCGGATTTTTTGTATCTGACCGGGTTCGAAGAGCCGGAAGCGATTGCGGTTGTGGCGCCGGCTCGCGAGCAGAAGTTTACCTTGTTTGTTCGCCCCCGCGATCCGGAGCGGGAAATCTGGGATGGGCGGCGCGCCGGAGTGGAAGGGGCTCGGAGCGAATACGGCGCCGACGAGTCGTTGCCGATAGTCGAGTTTCACGAAAAGCTGCAGGAAATTCTTGACGGCGCAGAGAAGCTCTACTATCGCCTCGGCGTCAATCCTGATCTCGACCATACGATCATCCGGGAGATTGCGCGGATGCGCGCGCTCAATCGAAAACCGATCCACCCGCCACAGACAATCATCGACCCGGCCACCATCGTACATGAGATGCGCGTTCTCAAGAGTCCGGAAGAAATCGAACTGATGCAGCGCGCCGCCGACATTGCCGCCGAGGCCCATGTTGAAGCTATGAAAGCTGCGCGGCCCGGGATGAAGGAATACGAGATCGAAGCGCTTATCGAACAGATTTTCCGCCGCCTCGGTGCTGCCGCACCGGCCTACAACTCAATCATCGGCGCGGGCGTAAACGCCACTATTCTTCACTACATTAACAACGATGGCGAACTGAAAGGTGGCGATCTGCTTCTGATCGACGCCGGCGCTGAATACAAAGGCTACGCCTCCGACATCACCCGCACCTTCCCCATTAGTGGTCGTTACACGAAAGCTCAGCGCGAGATTTATGACCTGGTGTTGGAAGCGCAGATGTCCTGTGTCGAGATGGTCCGGCCCGGCACCACGCATGACGAGCTTAAGAGTCATTCAATCGAGGTGCTGACAAAAGGTATGGTGCGTCTGGGTTTACTCAAGGGCGATCCGGCAGAGCTGATCAAGGAAAAGAAGTACGAACAGTTTTATATGCACGGGCTCGGACACATGTTAGGCATTGATGTGCACGATGTGGGCCGCTACTACTACGACAAGAAGTCGCGCGCGCTGGAGCCGGGCGTGGTGATGACAGTCGAACCCGGCATCTATATCAACCCGAACACAAAGGACATTCCCGAGCAGTACCTGGGCATCGGCATACGCATTGAAGACGATGTCTTATGCAAGGCCGACGGCCCGCGTGTGTTGACCAGCAAGGTGCCGAAAAAGGCGGAGGAGATTGAGAAACTGATGGCGCGGTAGTAAGCAGGAGGCAGGTGCAGGAGGCAGTCGGCATGAAACGGTCGTACCGCCTATTGAGATAACACAAGGTCAGTGTGTGATTGCCACTGGACTTCGATTGAGGTGCTCATTAGACAGATAACTGACGAAATACGCTGAAGGCGTTGGCGAGTTGCAGCCCAGGGTTGCTGCAACCCTGGGATCTATGTATCAGAGAATCATAACGCTGAAAGCGTTGGCGAATGGTGAGAAGCCGACGTCGCGAACTCTTTCAGAGTTAACGAAGCGCATGGGTTGGAACCTGAATACCAGGGTTGCTGCAACCCTGGGCTGGAATTAGCCAACGCTTTCACGTAATTCATGCGCAATTGGCTTTTGCGGATTTGAGAGCTCCTCAACAATCTCGCGCATCGCCGCACGTCCTCGTTCAACTTCATCCGGCCCAAGAGAAATTGCCCCCACCACCGCATGGCCGCCGCCACCGTAGCGTTCGCAGATCTTCGCGATGTTGTGAGTGCGCGGCACGGGAGCCCAGGGGCTGGAGCCGACGGAGATCTTTGTACGCAGGGCACCCCTGGTTAAAGCAACCGAGTAAGTGGTTTGCGGATAGAGGTAGTAAGGAATGAACTTGTTGAAGCCTTCGTAGCCTTCATCGACCAGGTCAAACTGCACCACACGATTGGCGAACGAGGCCTTGAGCCGGATGACTTCGAGCGTCTCGAGATGCTGTTCTTTGATGGGGAGAAAGCGACGCTGCACCTCTGCGCTGGTCGCAACCTCTTCCAGAGACCTGGTAGTCAGCTCGCGTATCAACTGTTCGATGAAATTATCGTCCGGATCGGCTTCAATCACCTGCATCAATTGCAAGGCGGGCTCTTTCAACTCCACGCACTGGGCAGCGGATTCATAGAGTGCCCCATCGATGATGTGGGCCCACTCGACCAAAGATTTGATCGGTTCGGCGTTGAAACCAAACCGAGAACTCGCGACATCGGCAATGAATTCAGTGCACGACTTGCGGGTGGCGTCGAGAAATTTCTGTCCCGATTTGTCGGCGCGAAAATGCGCCTCATCTGCGGGCGTGAGGAATGCCGACTCATGATGATCAAACCACCAGGTCAGACGCTCGGAAGCAGCATATTTAAAATCAACAATAGCATTCTCGTCGCCGTCAAACATCTCGAGGTCGAAAAGCGTGCCCGGGCGGTGAAGGAGACCTCTGTACTCGACTTGGGCGTCAGGACGAATTCTCTCTTTGTAAAAGCGAGTGAAGGTAGCGGCGGAGGCCACTCCGTCGAAACAATGGCCATGGTAAAGCAAGCGAAGTTTCATTAGTTGTTTACTTATTAAGCTATTTGGAAGTTCAGTTTTGAAAAACTCGCAATTTTAACAACGAAACTGCGGAAGGCAAAGTCGGGAGATCAGATAACTCTTCCGCTGCGGACTAAGAAAAGTCAATTCGAAAAACGAACGATCCACGAAATCACTTGAAGCGACACGAAATCTGCCGGTGTCATTTCGTGTAAGTTCGTGGATCGTTCTCTAACCCCAGCAAAGAAAAAGCGCCGAGCCCGCGCTCCGCGCCTCTTCTGTTACCGGTCGCTGCCTATTATCTAGTTCTTACAAGGCTCTATCGCGGCAGCAGTCTTCGGAACCAAACGTTCGGCAATGAACTTATCTACCTCCGCTTCGATCAATTCACCATTGACCACCCAGGCCTTTTCGGTAAGCAGGTGGCCTTCCTTCGTAAGCGTGGCCGGGTCGAGAAAAATGTTCCAGGGCGAGCCCCAACGCCGCGTATCGCCGGTGAGTTGCCGGTAGCCATGGTGGGCGGTCTTTTCACGATCCTCGCGCATCTCCGATTCAGTCACCACGGTATAAGGCGGACCAGTGGGGCCAAAGAAAGCGCGGACATCATCGCGTGAGGCATACTCGCTGACGCCAATTACTTCGAACCCATGGGCCTTGTACTTCTCATATAACTTCGCGGCCACCGGGGCTTCGTGCTTCCAATTGCCACACCAGGGAGCAAAGTAGACGACCATGACGAGCTTCTTACCCTGGACCAACGAGCGCAGATCCACGGGCTGGTCGTTCTTGAGGTCTTTTAGGGTCCAGTTCTTGTAACCGACGGTCTTCTCCTCGAGCGGCGAATATTCGTGTCCGGCCTGGGCCTGGGCCGCCGCGGGCGCGAGTGCGATTAGCAGCAAGACAAAGGTAAATAATTTTATCATGACTATTAACTCCTGAGACCTCTATGCAGCGGAAAACGTTTCAGAATATGAAGACTTTTCAGCGATCCACGAAATCACACGAACCGACACGAAATCCTGTTATGTGTCATTTAGTATGAGTTCGTGATCGTATCTAACCTACCTTTGCTGAGCGGTTGCGGTTTCCTCCAACAGCGGATTAACGGCAGCTTCAAAAGCATCGCGGCTTCGTTCGCCCACAATCCTGGCGCGAATGCGACCCTCGCGATCGAGAATAAACGTAGTAGGCAGTCCCGCGACAGCGAAACTCGATTCCACTCCCCGATCTCCCAGCAGCACGGTGTAATCCTGTTTGATGTCTTTCCAAAAATCTCTCACGCCGTCAGCGCGGTCATAAGTCGATACTCCCACAACCGATAATCCGCGCGACTCCAGATCGCGATGCATCGTATTGAGTTCCGGTATTTCTGAACGGCAGGGGATACACCAGGTGGCCCAAAAATTCAGCAGCACTACGCGACCGCGTAGCTCTGCCAGATTAAAGCTCCTACCATCCAGGGTCTGCAGCGCAACTTCGGGAGCTGGAGGAAAACTGCTTCTGTTTTCCGGCGCCGCGGCGGTTGACGGTGCGCGCGTGTCTACTTTAATCCAGCTTTCGGCATTCGGCAGAATTCCTGCGAGGGTAGAGCTGGCAAGTAAGGTTGAATATCCGCTGGCCACCAGCAGTCCCACGGCAATCAGGATCACACCGGAAACAACTTCCACCTTGTGCAGATGTTTGCGGAATCTTCCGTAGAAAGCTAGAAACTGATTAATGCCCAGCCCGGTTAAAAGAAATGGAACTGCAAGTCCGGCAGAGTAGAACGCCGAAAGTAGCAGACCGCTGCGCCAACCTCCGCTGGTGGCCGCCAACCCAATAATGCCGCCCAGGATCGGACCGATGCAGGGAGTCCATCCGGCAGCAAAAGCGATCCCGAGGGCGAACGAGCCCAGCATTCCGCGCGGCTTCTCGTCAGAAAAGAAACGAGTGTCTTTGTAGAGCGTGGAGATTTTCAGCAAGCCGATTAGCTGCAGACCAAAGGCAATGATGATGATTCCGCCGATGATCCTAACCCAGGGGTTGCTGGTGATTGCGGCGCCAACTAATCCGGCCGTAGTTCCGAGGGCCACGAAGATCACCGAAAGCCCTACATTAAAAGCCAATGAATTGAGAATGACAGCCCGCCGAGCACCTGTCTGCTTGCCACCCTCTTTGAGCCGATCGATGCTGACGCCCGACATCAGCGACACGTAGCCAGGAACGAGAGGCAAAACACAGGGCGAGAGAAATGAAAGAATTCCCGCGAGAAAGGCGATGCCGATAGTGATGTTTGAACCTTCCATTAAATCTTATGTGCTTCCCGGGTTCGCGGGCTGCGCGTTCCCGTTAGTTTGTTTAATCGATTATACGGCCAGGCGAAGCCAAGGCGTTACTCCTCCGCGCCCCTGGGAGAGTCTGTCGGGAAACATCTTCACGCTAAGACTCAAAGGGAGCAAAGACGCAAAGATAAGAAATGCCGAAGCGATAAACGCGTTTGCAAGAGCTTTTCTTTGCGTCTTTGTCCCCTTTGCGTCTTTGCGTGAAATGCCTTTTTCCGAGCAGGTCTCCAATGGCTTACACCCTTTTCCTGAGCCAGAGCTTTAGATTCAAATAGATGCCGGAAACCGCCGAGGCGCACGCCAGAGCCGCAAAAAGAATAAGCAATGGCACTTGCCAGCTGCCTGCGAAAAAATAGAAATGGGCCTGGCGAAAGTAGCGAGTTAGGGGTCCGGAAGGTGGGGTCGTGCTAATCACACCGGTGCCGGCATCAATTAAAAGCGAGTCGGCACCCATACCGCCAATCGCCTGGTACACCGGCTTGCCTTCCCGCATCAGGAGGGTAAGCGCGGTGGTTGGTAGTTGTCTGCCGGCAAACCGATTGGCGCGGGCCATGGCTTCACCGGGCGTAATAACCACTTTTGCGGCTTCGATGTTTGCGACTGGGCCGCCCTCAATCGTATTTGGCCAGGCATAAAGCAGTCCACTTGAGGCCCAGGCGAGCACGGGTATAGCTACGATCATCCCCAGCCAGGTGTGAATTCGGTAAACAACACTTCGCATATCACTCTTTATTAGAGTCATTAGCTTTCGGCGTAATCACCTGCGCAGGCACAGGCTCGGCGAGCAGTTGCTTGATCATTTTGCCAAGCTCATTTGTCTCTAAGTCATGCGCACCCAGCGCGACAAAACGCACCCGGCCCTGACGGTCGATCAAGAATGACATTGGAAGGGAGAAGGCTCCGTAATTTAAATCGTTTATCGGCGAGTCTGCCACCACAAACCCATAAGGCAACCGGTTCTTCTTCTTAAACTCGCGAAGATACGATAGCTCCTCCGCGCGAGTGAGTTTTCGACCATCGGCATGACCGTAGTAGTTTGTAAGACCAAGTATCACCAACCCTTTATCTTTATAAGTCTCGTGCCATCTCTGCAGTTTGGGAAAGGTATAGCGACAGGGTCCGCACCAGGGCGCCCAAAAATCCAACAACACTACCTGCCCTCGCAGCTCCGAAAGCCTGGTTGGTTTCTGGTCTATCCATTCGGTGGCGACAATCTCTGGTGGGTGGGCAGCTTCGCTGCTGCGACCTGTTATCTCCAGCAGCTTAGGGAGATCCGTCGACGGATTTAGGCCGGCCAGCCGTACCCGCGCCATCTTATTTAGATTGCCGGACGGCATCGCGACTGAAAGCCTAAACAGGTCTTGCAGGACCACGAGCGCAGCCGCTCGTTTGTTCAACTTCTCTAAGGCGTCAGCCAGAAACGATGCTGACTTGAATAGTCTTTCGTCTCGTTTGTAGCCGGTAAGTTTCTTCGACTCTATCGCGAGCGTCACCGCCTTTCCCATTCCCTTAGCATGCTTAGCCATGCGCTCATAATCTTTCGACTGGTGAAAAGCATCGGTGAGCAGCGTTTCCATCCCGTAGAGCTCGTCGAGGTCCTGCGGTTGGGTCTTTACATAAGCCTCAACCACACCTTCGGCTTCGGTAAGTAGATTCTTTCTGATCGCATGCAGCACCACCACGGCGCGCGCTACCTGTGGCTTCTTTCCGGAGGGACTGGCGGTAATGAAGCCGCGCATTGCCTTGAGGGCCGCATCCGAATTGCCGGATAGGTGATGAAGCATGCCGAGGTAGTAACGATCGGTCTCCATAACGTCGCTTCGTGTTTCAAGCACAGCGGCGTTGCTCGTACCAGAAGCCCGGTCGCTACCGCTCGCGGTTCTGACACTTTCCCGCGCTTCAAGCACCGCGGCATTGCGCGCGGCAAGATCTTTCTGCTCTTGTTTGATCGTGGCATCCAGTTTTGGATCGTAGGCGAGCTTCTGTTTGTTGAATTCAGCAAACTTCTTATCGAGGTAGCTATTCGCCTCTTCGTACAAGGCCTGAGCAGTTTGCGGGTCCGGCAGGATCTCCGGCAATCTCGGGAGTGGGACGTCCTGGGCAAAAGCAGACGAAGGCGCGAACAGGGTGCAAGCAAAGACTACAACCAGAGATCTCACGCATTGAGTATTCATAAAGCGGCTCATTGGTTCACGGGTTGAACAAGTAGTTTAGAGTTCAAGCTTTAGCTTGCGTAATGGGCAACGCGCAACCTAAAGCTTGAACTCTTGACTACCTGCATCTTTCATACGGGATCAGGGGTTCACGCCCACAGCGGCGAAACGATCGGGACCAAAAGCATTGAGCTCCGTCGAAACGACATTATCCACTATCGCGCCGGCAATCAACTCTCCGGTGATCGGTGCGAGCAGAATGCCGTTGCGATAGTGTCCAGTGGCAAACACTAACCCTCGGACTTCCGCGCCGGGACCGAGCACCGGCAAACTGTCCTGGGCACGCGGACGCAATCCCGACCAGACACCTACGAGCGGCAAATCAGAAATCCGCGGCGAGATTTCCAGGGCGTTAGACAAGATGGAATGAACTCCGGAAGCAGTGACCTCTTTATCGAAGCCAGCCTGTTCCGTAGTTGTTCCAGCAAGGACGCGACCATCGCGCCGTGGCACAAGATACCCCCGCGGGGTATAGATGACGTGACGTGCAATGCTCGGTCTGGAGTTAAAGCAAACCATTTGCCCCTTCACCGGCTCGATGCGGGGAATCGGCGAGGCTGTGTCCGTGACCTTAATAAAAGAACTCCACGCACCCCCTGCAACTACGATTGTGTCGGTACTGACGAGACCGCGCGAAGTCACCGCACCTTCGATTCTTCCACGATTGCATCGGATTGATTCCACCGAGGTGCCCGTCATGAGCCGCACACTCTGCTTTTCGTTGGCGGCAATTAACGCGCTCAGCAGGCGCCGGTTCTCGACCTGAATATCGTTGGGAAACTTCAAAGCCCCGCGGACGCTTTCAGAAATGCCCGGCTCCAGAGTTCGCGCGTCGGTTGGGTTGAGCTTTTGAACGGCCAGTCCTAGGCGGCCCTGCCAGTCATAGCGGTGGTCGATTTCTCTCAAGTCGTGCTCGGTGAAAGCCAGGTAAAGCGTTCCGGTCCGATCGAGTTCGGCGTCTATTCCGGTCTCTTCGCGCAAAGCCGCGGCAAAAGTAGGGTACATATCGCGGCTCTGGCAGCAAAGATTAAAAAAGCTGTCCGCATCGTCGGCCTCAGCCTGCGGCGCCAGCATTCCCGCAGCCGCGGAGGAAGCTTCTGCTCCGAGTCTGGCGCGCTCGACTAACACAACGTTCCTGACCCCTCGCAGAGCCAGTGCTCGCGCGATGGTTAGTCCAATCACGCCGCCCCCTATTACGAGCACCTCTGCGGTTTCACAGAACTGAGGCATCTGTCGGTCCAAAGTCAGCGTTGTGGGCAGTTTGGATTTCGGCACATTCGAAAACACATTGAATCTAACCTCAAGCTTAACTGACTCACCAACCAAAGTCAGTTGTCAGTTGTCAGTTGTGGCTTTATCCTGTGTTTTGATTTTCACACACGCTGAGGGTGGGAAAAAGCAGAATTAGTTGCAGGGGCTTACAACTGAGCACCGACGACGGACTCCTGACAAAACGATTATGAAACATACTATCACACTGATTCCGGGCGATGGCATTGGCCCCGAAGTCGCATCAACTGTGGTCCGTATCATCGAGGCAGCGGGCGTAGAAGTCGCCTGGGAGACTCACTATGCGGGCGCTCAGGCACTGGAAAAGTTTGGCACTACGTTACCGCCGGAGTTGCTCGAGTCAATCAAGCGTAACAAGGTCGCGCTCAAGGGCCCGATCACCACGCCCATTGGCAAAGGCTTTACCTCGGTCAATGTAGGTCTGCGTAAGGCGCTGGATCTTTATGCCAACCTGCGCCCTATTCGAGCGCTGCCAAACGTTCCCTGTCGCTATCCTGAGCTTAACCTCGTGATTGTTCGAGAGAATACGGAAAGCCTGTATGCGGGCCTGGAGCACGTCGTGGTTCCCGGAGTGGTCGAGAGCCTGAAGATCATTACGGAAAAAGCGTCCACTCGTATTGCGCGTTATGCTTTCGAATATTCGCGGCGTGAAGGTCGCAAGAAAATCACCTGCGGTCACAAAGCTAACATCATGAAATTGTCTGACGGCTTGTTTCTGGATTGCTTCAGGAAAGTAGCAACGGAGTATCCCGAAATCGAGGCCGACGACAAAATCATCGACAACGCCTGCATGCAACTCGTAATGCGACCCGAACAGTTTGACGTGATGCTGCTGGAGAATCTTTACGGTGACATCGTTTCGGATTTGTGTGCGGGGCTAATTGGCGGTCTGGGCCTGGTGCCGGGCGCAAACATCGGCGAGCTCGGAGCAGTGTTTGAAGCTGTTCATGGCTCAGCTCCCGATATTGCCGGACAGGGGATCGCGAATCCCACCGCATTGCTTCAATCGGGCATCCTCATGCTGCGCTATCTTGACGAGCGCGAAGCCGCTGAGAGAACTGAGAAGGCAATGTTGAACGTCTTCGCGGAAGGCAAAGTGCGAACGCGCGACATTGGCGGTACTGCCAGGACGTCCGAGTTTGCGGATGCGATCATTTCAAAGATGAAGTAGGGACGATGTCTGATCTCATCGAACATTCTGATTACCTCTCCGCGTTCATAACAGGTTGTCTGCCTGGTTCGAATGGAAAAGCAATAACGCAAAAGGAGTATTACATTGACTTCTAAGCCTATAAGACCCAGCAAAGCGTTATACATCAAGCTTGGCCAAGCCGGAATGTGGGAAAGAGACTGCCTTACTCGGGATCAGACTCTTCGATTGGACTACCGCGGGCTCCACATGACGTTTGTCTTCAGGGGGAATGGGATGAAGTTAGAGAAATTTACAAGCCCCTTCGCAAAGATATAGGAACGGCAACTCGTGATTCGAAACAGATCGGACTCTTCTACGAATCGGACGAAAGAGTTTTATGGATCACATTCTTCGGCGACCGCATGTATTGGTGTTTCTCGAAACCCGAAATCACTCTTTTGGAGGACAAATCAAAGACACGTCCGGTCATTGGTCAATGGCGCCCTACAGATATTAATGATAAGCCGTTACAGAAGAATCAATTGAGTGGCAGATTATTAAGCACAGAAGGCTTTCGTGGAACAATTTGCTCGGTCAAGGAGTTTGATTATCTAGTTCAGCGGATCAACGGTAAGCCTCTCAAACAAAAAGCCGAAGCCGAAAAAGCGCTCTTGACTTTGGAGGAGAAAATAGAAACTCTCATTCGCGGAGTGCACCAGAAGGATTTTGAGATTCTTATCGACTTGATCTTTCGCCAAGCAGGCTGGCAGATTGTGAGCGTCCTAGGGGGGACACAGAAGACCATAGACCTCGATCTACTCTCTCCAATCACGTTAAAGCGGTAAGCGGTGCAGATTAAGTCAAAAGCACGCTTAGCGGATTTTGAGAATTATCAACGCAGGTTCGCGGATATGCAGTCATACACTCGCATTTATTTTGTCGTTCATACGCCTTCCCCTGACCTAATACAGGATGAACTTAGTGCAGCCCACGATGTTAAATTGTTGCTACCTAAACGTATCGCTGAGTTGGCAGTCCAATATGGACTGGTTAACTGGATAATTGAAAGGGGCTCCTGAGGTCACGAGTGATAATACAGCCTAAGTAAGCCGCTAGTGCTCAGCTTGGTTCGTGGCTATAATTGAATCATGAGTGCACTTTTTGATGAGTTAGAGAAACAGGCTCGCACACTCACGCGGCCAGAGAAGGCTAGTTTGGCGCGTATCCTCATCGAGGAACTCGACCCGTCACGTGACGCTGGAGCTGAGCAACTGTGGATTGCTGAAGCGCAGCGGCGGTACGACGCTTTTCTTAGAGGCGAGCTTGAGGCCTTACCGGGGGACGCCGTAATGGCAAGGGCGCGCAACCGCCTCAAATGATTGCTTATCGATTTCTCCACCTCTCGGAAGAAGAGATGACCGAGGCCTCTCTATTCTAGGAAGCCGCTTCCGCCGGCCTCGGCAATGATTTTCTCGATGATGTGAAGCGCGTGATCGATGGCCTGCGCGCAAATCCCAACGTCGGTCACGTCGTCGGTAGTGGCTTGAGGAGGATGCTTCTTCGCCGCTTTCCATTTAGCATAATCTATTCCGTAGAGGTGGACGCGATTCTTGTCATTGCCGTGGCCCATTACGGGCGGCGTCCCGGCTACTGGAAGAGCCGGGTTGATCGCTAGCGAGAAACCTTTATGAGCATCTTAAGCAACTCCAATTCGACGACCCCTCCCTCGACGTTGGTTGAGGACGGTCTGGCGGTCTACGAGAAGTTACGAGCAACGCTCGAGTCCGAGCACTCTGGAGCGTTTGTCGCGATTGAGCCGTCCAGCGGCCGCTATTTTCTCGGCGAGACCGCAACGGCGGCATTGGTCGCTGCTCGCGACGCAATGCCCGAAAGCCTTTTCTTCCTCACGCGCGTAGGCAGAACCTC
This sequence comes from Pyrinomonadaceae bacterium, assembly GCA_013811945.1. Classification (GTDB taxonomy): domain Bacteria; phylum Acidobacteriota; class Blastocatellia; order Pyrinomonadales; family Pyrinomonadaceae; genus PSRF01. The sequence goes on from JACCUI010000207.1 coordinate 24,395, forward strand.
CGCGCACAAAATTAGGCGGTCATGGCTCACGAATCAGGTAATAATCTCACCGACTGACACTGACCCCACCATTCTCCAGTGCGGTATAAGTCTCTGCTGAAAACAATCCCAGCCAGGGATCAGAGGCGGGCGTCAGGAACAACTCGGCATAGACCTTTTCATTCAATGCGTCGACATTGTCTCGTCTGCTGTCAGCAACGAGCCAGGCATGGAGTTTGGGATGCAGTAGGTACTCGTTGCGCATTGTATCGAGGGCAATGTTCACTTCCAGCTTTTGCAGAAGATTCGCTAGTGCGGTTTCCGCCGTCGTCTTGGAACCATCGGCCAAAAAAGCGTTTTGCGTTTTCCGTTTGATCAGGCTGATACTTCGAGCGTCCAACTTCGCATCGGACAGGTGGAGCAGGGCAATCTTTTTCAAGGTAGCTTCATCAGTGAATTTTCCCAGTTCTGTGGCCCCGGCAGTCATGGATCTCAACAGAGTAGCTTCACTCACCATTTTTGTTATCGCCAGCGAAGCGACTTCAATTGCCATCGGCTTCCCGTCCGTGCCGCGTACTACCACGAGCCCCTGTGGGACCTTTCCGCCGGTCTTCTGTATGTCCGCAACCCAGTCCAGGTTGATTGCGTTGAGACGCTCGCGATGATGGGCGAGCTTTCTGCTGCCGGAGTTTGCCAACTCCTGGAAAACATTTTCGATGCGGTCCAGCGATCGCAAAAAAGCTGCTGGGCCATACAAACCCGGCAGCGCGTCGATCGGAAATCCATTCGTATCGAGAACGCAGTGGATGCTATTGCCGGTTAGGGTTCGCTCCAGCTTGCGACCGTCACCAAAATCAATCGTCACGCGCGGGGCCGGACGCACTGATTGCCAGTGAAGGATGAACTTCTCACGAAGCATCCGAGACACTTCGGCATTCGGATAAAGGACCGTACGGAAAAAACGGCTGTTCGCGCAGCTAAACTCTTCGTTAAGTTTGCCAAGCAAACGCAGCGAGAGAATCGGCTTGCCGGTGGCGCGAGCTGCTGCTTTGGCCTGATCCGCATCGGTGTACCAGAAGAGACCCGAAATGTAACTGTCCTTCTGCTGGCTGACAGCATCGAGAGCGGTCGAGAGGCGGCGCCATTCGGGGGTTACAACCGCCGATGGATCCTTGATCTGGCGCTCGATTTCACCTGCGTAACTTTCCGACAATAAAGTCAGACCGGCTGGACCCATCGAGCGTAACTCGGCGATGGCCCGTGCTGACTCTCCTGCATCTGTAGACAAGGCTTTGCGGACCAGCACCTCAGGAGCAGTTTTTGCCCCGGCCGGTTGAACGGTAGTGAAGAGAAGGAGCGCAGGGAGCAATAAGGAGAAGTTGGATTTCATGGGAGCCTCCAGGCTGAAGGATATGAGCCAGGGAATGGGGAGTGGCCGACTTTTGGAGTCTGGAAAGGCAGGCGGGGTTGTCCAGGGGGATAGCTAGGAATTCAGTCTGGGACAAGGAAGGGCTCATTTTTCATTCGTAGTGTTCGGGTTACTCCGTGGGAGTGAGACGTTTATAGACCGGGACACAATGAATATCCCTGCCGTTCGGAGGGCGGAATGATACTAGATGAGTCCTGCCAAGTTGAGTTCCGCCCCTCCGAACGGCGCCAAAGGTGCGGTTGCGCGTCCAGTGCTATAGACATCTCACCCCTACAGGGTGAAACCGGAGGTTCTCTGCGCGTGTGCAGCTAGCCCCCCCGAACAAGCCGGGGATCTCCAAATGAGTTTTGACACAGCCTCTACCGCGTGGAGGTACTGACTCCATCAGATCGGTGCTTCAATGATTGGTACGCTGCAACCCACCGCTGTCGCGAGAGGTGGTTTTCCGCTCGTAGCTAATCAAACTCAAAAATGGCGTGGGACGTCAGCCACGCTTCTTGGGTCGCAATGGTCTTGCGGTCGCGCTCTTCTTTGCTGGCGCTCCGGAAGTGAGCCCATCCCTGACTTTCTTCGGTAGTTTATCTCGCACCAATTCATAAGCAGTCGTAAGCAGACTCTTCAGTTCCCGTTCCGGCAACACATCGAACCTTGAAAGCGCTACCCAATGGTAACGAGCGACGTAAGGTGCAGGCATGATGCCTTCTTGTTCGACCAGTTCGGCAAACTTCTCCGGTGTACACTTGAACGACATACAGTGGTCGGAGGACGGCTCCAGCGAAAGCACGCAGAACATCTTGTTGCCGATGCGCATCAGCAGATCATTTTCCCACTGGACCCCTTCGGTACCGTGGGGTAGCGAGAGGCAGAATTTGCGAACAGATTCAATATCCATAATTGGCACAGACTTTAGTCTGTGAATGTGATGAAAGGCAATATGGGCGAAGTGTGTATGAACGTACGGTAATTCACAGGTGAGGAAGGCGGACCCTGTCCCGCCTCAAGCTTCAAAGCCCTCAGCTATGGTGATCGAGGCTCGACGTGAGCGATGTGAGTAGCTCTTTTGGAGGGTTGGAATCAAATTGAGTTTCAGTCTGAACGATGTCTTTTCGTCGTAAGAGCGGGGACAGGGTCCGCCTTCCTGACTGCAAATTAGCGGGGCTTGCGCCATCCTTATGAGGTTGCGAGTATCAGTCATCTTCCAGCACCAGGAGCGCAGTCTGCCCACCGCCCGACGACACGTTACAAAGCGATGAAGCCGACAAGCGAACCAAGCCGCCTTCCATCCGGTTCTCGAACAAAAAAGGATTGAAGTCCACAAACATCTCATCGCTTCGAACGCCGTAGTCGGTGAACCTGGGTATGGCAACCTTCTTTACGGGCACGCGTTCCTGCACCACGTAGTCCTGATCGAACGACTGGGCGGTTGTCTGCTCCCACTCATCCGAACTACATTCCCAACCCATTACCACACCATGCCCGCCGTAGTCATCGTTCGGCTTTAGCACCAGTCGTTCTCGTTCCGTTCTCAGAATCTCATTCAAGTCGCGCTCGCTATGATCGAATGAGGTGGTGCCTTCACGAACAATTCGCGTCCAGGGAATGTGGTGTCGCAAAGTATTGAGCTCAACGTCCGTAAACAGGTCGGCGTACTGCGGATCGCTGAGAATTGCGAAGCCCGCTTTCTTGTGTGCCATCTTCGAGCGAAAGGAATTTGCCATGCAAACACTACGATCGCTATAAGCGCGCGACAGCGGGTGCGTATCGTCAAACTTCTCCAGAAACTCATGAATGATGACCCGTTTGTAAACGATGTCGATGCGAAACGTTCCGGCCTTCAAGCGCTCGCCGTCATAATCAAGGGCGCGCGGATCGACAATGGTGGTCCGGTAGCCCGCCGATTCAAAGTACTGCTTCAACACTTCAAACTCACTTGCGGTCGAAACACCTTCCCAATCGACAATGGCAATCTGCGGACTCGGCTCTTGTCCTCCCCATTCGCGATACGTTGCCAGCAGAGAATCCAGCAACCGTACGTGAGGCTTCGGAGTCCAGTGCTCGTGCTGGTCCAGGAAAGTTCTCATGTGGGGCAACTGCAGAAGAAGCTTCTCGAGTTGCATCTGATCGGAGACTCCCGCGGGACTTTCGGCGTTGTACTCGAGAAATTGAAAATCTGAATCCGTCAGGTAAGCGTCGAGTCTGCTGGTAACGCACAAGGTGGAGTAGCCGGGATCGATGCGGGCCATTTGCTCTTCGGCGGAAGTTAATCCGAGTTCATTCAATAGCGGCGGGTGCTCAAGTGCTCTGGCAACCAGCTTCTCGAAAGCGCCGGCGATTATTTCGGCCGCCGCCTCGATTACTGCATATTGAGTTCGGGCAAGTATCTGAGGCCGCAGGAAAGGGCACGTAGGCCGATCGCCATGCAGCAGACCCAACTCCCGTTGCGCTGCAAGCAACCAGGCAAACAACTCTGGCCCAATCGTCGAATCGTCCAAGATTTGCCTGTCCAGGGATTGTACGGTTATTTCAAGAGGGTCGGACATTCGCAGCTCTCCCAAGCTCACGTACCTCCAAACACGATCCACGAAATCACATCAAAATGACACTAACAACAATTCGTGATGATTCGTGTAGTTTCGTGGATCGTCTCTTCGGCTGAATGCGCAGCTGCCCAAGGCCTAAGATCACTCTAGAGGTAGGTAAGCTTCCGCTTCTGATCGTCCCAACGCCAAAGATCAGTTCTTCCCAAGAGATGCACTCCGCCCAACCAGGTGTCGATTCCATTCATTTCGACGAAGTCAGCCCTGGCATTAAGTACGGCGTCGCCCGCTTCGGTGATTTCAAAATTCATCTGATGGACGCTTTCTGAGGTGAGTTTCGGATCAGACGCGTTGCCATTCCCGATATTCAAGAGGGGTTCTGGTGCTTCGCTCATCCGTCTGAGGTTGTTCCAAAACTGGGCATCGCCCAAACCGTAAGTGGGCTCGGCGGCGATGAAGCGAGGGAACAAGTCAACGAAGCTAAGTACTCCGTCATGAATGAATTCCAAGCCACGGTTTTGGATGCGCCCAAGACCGTTGCTGACGAAAGGGAACCGCTCAAGATGAAGTTGGAGAGCCGGACTCAGGAAAGGCATCGCGGAAGTATCCGTTTCCAACAGTGTTTGGATAGCAATGGGGTCAGGGGAACAATACGCCTGCCAGGCTGCGCCAGCGAGCTTCAGTACTGCGGTTGACACTTCACGCCGACCATCGAATAGCGAGGCCAGCTGCTCGGGGCGGAGTTCACCTAAACCACGAAAGTTGGCCAGCCCGGGATATTCTCCGATGCAGATCAAACTGAGTTTTGTACTCCCGGGATTGCGTTCCACAAACCAGTTGAGCAGATAGATCAGGTTGGTCTGACAGAAGAGATCGTATTCAAACCACAAGACTACCTCGTTGTGCTCAACGTAACTTGCTAGCTTTTCTTCTTGAGCGAGAAGTTGACCCTCGGCTTCGCTCTGATCAACTCCATAAGACTCAGCCAGGTGCCGTGCGCGCAGCCTGCGCCACTCTGCTCCTGAAACATCGGCCGGCGTCGGGCCTTCGATTAACGCTTCACGCCAGGCCAAATGTTCGCCGGGCATCGTTGATTTCCTGGC
>JACCUI010000243.1 GCA_013811945.1 Pyrinomonadaceae bacterium
ATAGTGATGCTCCTTCGTCTGAGTTGATTGTTAGCAACGTCACTCTACAGACAAAAGATCCATCGCTGTGTCTTTTCTTTCTCTCGATTAGCTACTCCTTTCGGGAGTTTTGCAAGAGGCTCTAAAGGTTAAACTTTGACCTTCCGGACTCAAAATGCCGGTACCAGAAATCGTCACAACTTGAACAAATTGGCCCGCGTGCGTAAAGTAGCAAGTTCCCGGCTTCTAGCCGGAGCCTCAACCCCTTATAATCACTTCTAGTATTAGTGTAGTTTATCAACCGCAAAACCCATTCGAGTATGCATGAACAGCTAAAAGAGATACCTGCACAGGGTCTGACCACGACCGATAAACTGCGCTTGCTGCTCGACATCACCAAAAAGATCAGCCGCTCGCTCGATCTGCAGGAAGTTCTCAATCTTGTTATGGGGACGCTTGATTCTCTGATCCCCTACGATGCAGCAGGCATTTTTGTCCTGAGGTGCGTGGATCAGGCGGCTGTGGCCCGCGGTGAGGAACCCTGCGTGTTCGACGCCGAAGCCGTTAGGGGATATGACATAGACGAACTCTCGGAACTACACCTGAAGCTTGGCGAGGGGATTATCGGGCATGTGGCGCTGACGACTGAGCCAATCATCTCTCCCGACGTTCGCAACGATCCTCTCTATATAAACGCCCGAGAAGAAACTCGCTCGGAAATGGTAGCCCCGATCATCTCAAATGATGAAGTGATCGGTGTTTTTGACCTGGAGAGCGATGAACTAAACGCCTATTCAGATGACGATCTTGAAGTGCTCATGATGCTGGCATCACAGGTGGCGATCATCATCGAAAAGGTCATGCTGCATGAGCAGTTGATTGAAAAGAAGCGACTCGAAGGGCAGCTTGAAGTTGCCAGGCAAGTTCAGTTGGAGTTGTTGCCGCCCAATGATCCGCAGTTGGAAGGATTTGACATCAGCGCTTACAACTTTCCCACCGAGGAGGTTTCCGGGGACTATTACGACTGGGTGCCGATATACGACGACCAGATTTCTCTGGTTGTCGCTGACGTCTCCGGAAAAGGAGTTCCGGCGGCCCTGCTGATGGCCTTTCTGCGCGCAAGCATGCGTGCAGCCACACATATCGGGTACGCTCCTCATATCTCCATGGCCAAAGTGAACTACCTGCTGTGGGAATCAATTGAGCGCAACCAGTACGTGACGGCCTTTTATGGAATTCTTGACGCTTCGAATCGGACGCTGTCCTACACGAACGCAGGCCATAATCCGCCGCTATTGCTCGACGCGAAAGGTAATGCACAGTTCATGGAGCGGGGCGGAGTGCCGCTGGGAATCTTCAGGGACACCCGTTATCACGAGTACTACTTAACGATTGAGCCGGATGAATTGCTGGTCCTGTACACCGATGGAGTGACTGAAGCCATGAGTCCGAGCGGAGAAGAATTTGGGCGCGACCGACTGGCTGACGCGGTCAGAGCATCCCGGCGCTTACGCGCGAAAGACTTAATAGTGGCCGTTCAGAAGGACGTTCTCGACTGGACAAACGGCCGGGGCGCGACCGATGACATTACTTTCTTCGTGGTCAAGGCCTTAACCTAACTCGAAAACGGGAGACTAAGAAAGCGCATCTTGTCTCCTGTCAAGGATTCGAACCGCTTTTTTGTAAATCTAGTGCGTCTTTAGCGAGCAATGGGCGTGATCGCCACCTGGTGCCAGGGAAGCTCGGTAGTCTCCAAAACGAAATTCAGATTCGGCCTCTGAAAGGGCATATACATCAAAGCCGAAAGCATCGAGATAGGCCGCCAAATCATCGGGCGAAAGGAGATAAATGGCGGGAGCGTAGCCCGCTTCAGCACGAATTTCCAGCAGGCGCTCGATCACCTCAAGTGGTGCGAAGCATCGAACAGGATCTCTGTAAGTTGCCATGTTTCAGCGCCCCTTTTCTTAGTTTTTGGGCTGGCCCTCCGCGAAGCACCAGTCCCCCAACATCCACTTTGATGTACGCGACCACCTTGGCGTTTGTTCGCGTCAGACGTTTCTTTTCGGTCACGGACGCTTAAGACTTTTGACGTCGCAAATAAGGTGAAGTTCGTTAGAGAATGAGCACTCCGCCAAACATTACAAATCCTGCGCCCAGTGGTCCCCCATTACCCAACTTCATCGACGTGCTTCGCCTCATGCTGCGCGTTTCAGACACAGTAAGCGATCTGATCTTTTCGCCAGGCCGCCCACCCCAGATTGAATTGACCGGGAAACTTCAGCCGGTGCGAATTCCCGGATTGGAAAAACTTACTCCGGCGCACACCGCCAACATTGCCAAACTAATGATTGCCAATCAACAGGCGGCCATCGACAGTTTGGAAAAGAGCGGTTCGGCTGACCTCTCGTTTAGCGCTCCTGGGGAAGGGCGTTTTCGCGTCAACATATTCAAGCAGCGGGGAACTCACGCTATCGTGATGCGGGTCATCCCAGCGCGCCCACCTAATTTCAGCGACTTCGACCTTCCAGAGCAATTGAGGGAGATTGCTGAGATCAAAAACGGAATGGTGCTGGTTACCGGTCCAACCGGTAGCGGCAAGAGTTCCACGCTGGCGGCGATTATCGACTTGATAAACCAGCTGAAGTACTACCACATTGTCACCATTGAAGACCCGATTGAATTTCTGCATCCCCACAAGAACTCTACCATTCACCAGCGAGAACTCCATTCCGACACGCCTAACTTCGCTATCGCCTTGCGAGCTGCTTTGCGCCAGGCGCCCAAAGTCATTCTGGTCGGAGAAATGCGCGACCGCGAGACCATCGAAGTGGCCCTGGAGGCAGCCGAGACGGGACACCTCGTACTTTCTACGCTGCATACAATCGACGCGGCCAAGACCGTTGATCGAATTATCGGAGTGTTTCCCAAGAATGAGGAGCGAGTTATACGCACGCGCATCGCGCACTCGTTTCGCTTCATAATTTCGCAGCGTCTGATTCCAAAGGTCGATGGCTCGGGTCGCGTAGGCGCGATCGAAATTCTGAAATCCACAATGCGCACCAGAGAGTACATCGAGAAAGGCGAGTCGGAAGGAAAGTCCTTGATCGACGCAATGGAGCAGGGCGATCAGGAAGGCATGCAGACGTTTGATAGCGTGATAGAACAGATGGTTCGCAACGGAGTCTTGACGAAAGAGGGAGCGATGCCTTACGCCACAAACGCAAACAACCTGCTCTTGCGACTGGCCGACATTGGTGGCGAACCTGTTCGTCAACCGGAGGCATCCATCTCAGCAAAAGGGAAAGAAGATTCGATGCTCGACATGCTGGAAAGGTGAGCGGCCCCTCGCCTGTTGCCTGATACGCAAGCCGAAAGTATTATTCTCGCAATCTTCCTGGGTTACCTCTTTCATTCCGTAAAGCCTGGGTCTATGTTTTTAGCTCAACCACCCCTCTTAGTCAGAGTTTTCTCGCTGGGCCTCGTTTTGTGCCTGCCGTTTTTGGGGGCCAGGTCAAGTAGGGCCGCAGAGTGGGGTCCCCATGCGGGCAGCCCGCGTGGGGTGCTAGATGACGGAGTGCGCATTGACGTGCCCGCAGCTGCCCGAGTTCGCATTGAGAATCAGTTTGGGCAGGTAGTTGCTGAGGTCTGGAAGGAAAAGTACGTTTCTGTATCGGCCTCCATTGAAGGGACGGGGGCCCGATTTACACGGTCACCCATCGTCATAGAGAACAGAGCAAAGCTGCTCATAATCTCTGTCATTCGCACGCCGGTTGATCCTGGGGCGGGCATTGCGCTCACCGTAAAACTTCCGGTGGGTTCCCATGCTGAGATTCTTACCGGGGTCGGTTCAATCTCAATGCGAGGGATACTTGCGTCGGCTTCTTTAAAGTCGGTTTCGGGCGACATACGCGCAGAGCTTTCGGATCCTCTCAACGTGGATATAAGCGCCAGGACAACGAATGGAACTATAAGGTCAGAACTGGAGGCACCCTTAAGTGATGGTGGTCACGTTTTACAAACACGCTCAGGTACGGGCGATTATGTTCTCAGGATGGTCACGGAAAAGGGAGAGATCACACTAGCTTTAAACAGCACCGTGAATGATGGTAAGCCAGAGGTCTCGGGACCACCGAGGCTGTTGGGTTCTGAGAACACTTCCAAAGGTGCTGGAACACCTGCGAATTCGACGGATTCTGAAGAAATAGGCGAGGGGGATGTCATTCGCGTTGATTCGCAACTGGCCTCGGTAAACCTCAGTGTGATAGATAGAAATACCAACCGCGGAGTCCTGGGCCTGACGCAGTCAGACTTTCGACTATTTGAGGACGGAATTGAACAGCTCTTACTCCAGTTTGAATCGGCGGCCGCTCCTTTTGACCTGATTCTGCTAATTGATGTTTCGGGTTCGACCCGTGATGTTGTGAAATTGATTCGCTTGGCGGCGCTCCGTTTCGTGGAAGCAGCGCGACCGTCAGATCGCATCGGAATCATTTCGTTTGCCGGTCACCCGACGGTTATTTCACCAATCACGCTAGACCGGGAAGTCTTGCGTCAAAGGGTAAACGCCATTGACACAACAACAGGAGATACAAAGGCCTACGATGCAATTGACTTTTCACTTACCCATCTTCTGAAGAGCACGAAAAACACGCGCCGAACAGCGATTGTCATGATGAGTGATGGACTGGACGGGAGTATCCCGGGAGTGCAGGGCGATGGTTCAAAGCTTCCCTACGCCGAGATGCTAAGTCAGGTCCGGGAGTTTGATGGCGTGCTATACACCTTGTGGCTCAACACAGAATATGAAGCGCTGAATCCTCTGGATACTCAGCCCGAAGCGTTCGACATGGGATATGAGCGGATGAAAGAAATGGCTGAAGCCGGCGGTGGAGTGTTCTACAAGGTGGAACGCCTGGAGGATCTCGCCGGGGCTTATGAGCGCGTGGTAGCTGACCTGGGTACGGTTTACAGTCTGGCATATCGGCCCACCAAGAAGACTCGAGACGGCAAGTGGCGCGCAGTCCGAGTAACCCTAAACCGAGCGTCCGCGGTCGCGCGCGGAAAACATGGCTACTATGCAAACTGAGAGTCTCATCACGGGCGCAAAACCGCTAAGTGTGCTGCTCGCCAGCGTGCTGGTCGCCGTTTTTGTCTCATCTCCGAAAACCTGCATCGCGCAAACCGGGGAGCCCTCAGAAACGATCCGGGTCGATTCGGATCTTGTCGACCTTAGAGTTAGTGTGGTCAGACTGAACCCCAACAATCCCGTTTCCGCATTGCAGCAGAAGGATTTTCTGGTGCTCGAAGACGGAAAGCCGCAGGAGATCGTTTTTTTTGCCGGTGAAGATGCGCCCTTTGATCTCGTCTTACTGCTGGACCTGTCAGGTTCCAGCTCAGATAAGATTAAGTTGATTCGCAGCTCGGCCAGGCGGTTTATCGAATCTACGCGTCCCAAGGACCGCGTTGCGATCGTCACCTTCACCGACATTCCTGAAATCGTTTCTCCCTTAACCTGGGATCGGGGATTACTCAAGGATGCAATTGAGGAAATTCAGAAACCGTTGGGTGGCACGAACTTTTGGGATTCGTTGCTGTACGCCATGACATCGGTTATTTCTTCGCAGAAGTCCCCGCGCCGAAGCGCGATCGTGGCAATGACCGATGGCGTGGATAATGCATTGCCGGATGTTTATGGTGAAGGGTCGCGCGTGACCTTCGCCGAGATCCTGGACAGGATAGGCGGCTCAGATACGATTGTTTTCCCTATCTATCTGGACACGGAAGCCCAAGCGGTAAAACGGAGTCGTGTGCCCAGGGATGCTTATAACCTGGCGCGCAGTCAGCTTGCTCAACTAGCCGTAACCTCGGGTACAAAGATGTACCGTGCGAACAAGCTGAAGGATCTTGATCTCGTTTATGATCAGGTCATTAAAGATCTGTCGACGGTTTACAGCCTCGCATATAAGCCCAGCAATCCGCAGCGCGATGGGAAATGGCGCTCAGTTGGTGTCCAGCTAATCGGTCGGCAGGACCTTGCCGCAACCACGAAACGTGGGTATTTCGCCAAGGCCGAACCTTAACTTCGCCAAGGCCGAACCTTAACAGAGAGAGAACTTGTAAATGGGGCCCAGAGGACTATAATGCGAACACGGACCCTCCCCACGATAGACAGTCGAGCTGCGGTAAGAAGGAGAACCTTCAATGAGCAAAGTCTCCAATTCATTCCACCAACTGGTTGCAACGCTGCTGGTGTGCGCGGGTGTCGTCACGGCTGAGGCGCAGAATAGGGAGCGCTTTGTCATTTCCGCGAAGGCAGGAGGTATCAATGCCGTAAGTGGTCGAACTGCGGTTCAACCGCAGGGTAGCAGTGGATGGGAACAGCTTACTATCAAGGACAATCTTGAAGCCGGCGATATGGTTAAGACCGGGGTTGATGGCAGAGTCGAGATGCTGCTAAATCCTGGTGCGTACCTGCGTGTGGGCGAAAATTCGGAGTTCGAGCTGACCAATAACTCTTTAGAGAATTTGGAAGTGCGCTTGATTAGTGGGACGGCCATTGTGGAGGCCACTGGCACTGAAAACACCGAATTAATGATTAATATCACGACGCCCCATACAAAAATGGCGATCGTCCGACGAGGCCTTTACCGCGTCAACGTTGTTCCCGGCGACGCCACCGAACTAATCGTCAGGAAGGGTCGGGTGTTGCTCTCTGATTCCCAGATCAAGGTTAAGGGTGGACGAAAACTGATTTTCAGCGGGCACACGTTCTCAATGGCAAAGCTGGAAAAAGCCGATAAAGAGAAAGACGCCATAGAAAGCTGGAGCAAAGAGCGCGCGGAAACAGTGGCCAAGGCGAATCGCCGAATATCATTCCGCGACCTGAATATGGCGCTTGCCAGCTTTAGCGATCGTTGGTCTCGTGGTTTTTCAAACGGTTCTTCCGGCGTCTGGGTATTCAATCCAAGATTTCAATGCTACACGTTCCTGCCCTATTACTTTGGCTGGGGGTCATGGGGATCACCGTACGGCGGTTCCTACTCTAACGCCTTCTACGGGTACGGTAGTGGCTGTTGCGGCGGTCGCTCGAGCCCGGGTGTATGGACGGGGACCTCGAATGTAGGGTCAACTGTACCCTCAGCTGGCGCATCAACACCCTCTCCGTCAAATGGAGGCAATTCCCCTGTATATACTTCACCGCGTTCCAGTTTCCCTTCGGCCCCGGTGCAGTCGGGTATGGGTACTCGCGAACAACGGCAACGGCAACCCCTCCCGCATTAGACATTCAAACTATCCTTGAGCTCGGTAGAATACCGAGCTCCTCGTTTACCATCCTCTTAATCTCGAAATGCTTTAATCCGGCCAGGGCGAGCTGCGTCAGGGCGGTGCGCAATTGGACGCGTAGCTGCTCTTCAGTCCTACCGCTAACAACCCTGGAAGTCACGATGGCCCCGGAGCCGTGCCTGACCTTGATGAGACCCTCCTTTTGAAGCTGTCTATAAGCGAAGGCGATTGTATTCAGATTAACGCCCAGATCCGCGGCCACTTGGCGTAACGGTGGCAGTGAGGACCCTTCCTCAAGCTCCCGCCGAGCAATAAGCCCTTTGATTTCGTCGACTACTTGCCGGTAAATCGGCCGCCGATCCCTCTCGTCAATCGTTATATACATAAAACCCTCCTAAAGTGTCTAGTGCACCTATACATTAGACAACCTCCCGCTGTCGAGCTATTTGAGTTTGCAAGGCGGGCATCGCCTCACAAAATCGATTCAGTTAAGTGATTGGCGAGGAGTCGAGCGGCGTGCGTTACGGCTGCAATGCTGCCACCAAGAGCAGCAGTGTCCCCGACCCTGAAGACATTGGGGAGGGAGGTCTGATAGTTAATGATATTGGAATCGAACGGCGCAGAGGTCCCCGCAAGACCGCCGACCATACCTAATTTGCGGCGGGTTAGGTCATAAATGGTGCGCGGGGTGGCCGTATCGATGACCTCAATATCGCCGCCAAGCTCAGGCATCGCTTGGTGAAGACGTTGCCACCACGCATCCAATACTGACTGGTCCTTTTCTTCACTTTGTTCTTCGTTTTCCTGGAAGGTAAACCACTGATCGACGTCTGAGAAGGTAAGCATGGTCACGGCCCGCCTTCCTGCCGGAGCTCTTCTGTCCTCTGCAGGTGCCGCAGCAAACATGAACTGAGATACTTCGGGATAGTATTCATCAGCCTGCTGCCAATCGGTGACTACCAGGATGTGATTATTGGGAATCCGAGACGCGGCAGCTTCGCTCATGCCCAGATAGAGCAGGTAAACTCCCGAGGTTCGCAAGTTATTCAAGCTTTTTCTAATCTCCGAAGGAGTGTGGTTGAGCCCAATCAACTTCCCGTAGGTATCCCACAGAGTGAGATTGCTGACAATAGCCCTCGACGCATTCACTCTCTCCCCGCTCAATAGATCAACGCCTACGGCCTGACCACTCGCATCATAGGCCAGCCGAAGCACCGGCGTGTCGAAGCGGATCCTACCGCCGCTCGCTTTGATCGAGTCCGCTAGCGTCTCGGCCAGAGCTGGGGCGCCACCCCGAATCGAGAAATTCCCTCGCCGCGCAATGTTTAGGGCGAGGGTCGAATACAGATACTCACACTCCTGGCTGGTTGCCTGGGCCAGTAGCTGCAACTGGGCGTCGATGAACCTGCGAAAACGCAATGAGGTGCCGCTCAGATGATCCAGAGTTGTGTGGTTTCTTGCCTTGATAATTCGCCCGGCGTTAATAATGTCCGGCAGCAAAGCAAAAATCTGGTTCGTGCTGCCGGCGGCGTGCAGGTTCGGCACTCGTCTCAGAGCACTCCGTAGAGCCTCACAAACGACTGCGCTTTCTTGATAAAAGCCTACCGCCCTCTCAGCACACTCAGGAAAAGTTGCCACCAGCGCCGCTTCAAACTGTTCCGTGTTTACTGTTATTGAAACTTCAGATTGATCCGGGAGGCGCACAAGGTAGGCGGGGTTGGCAGCGAAGACTTCGGGAGCTGCAACGGGAAGCTCGGAAAAAACTTGAGCGTGAATCTCGCCCGCTTGCCACAGGGGATAAAGTCCGACGCCCGGGTCAAAGCTGTAACCAAACTTTTCGACACCTGCCACACAGCCGCCGGGCCGAGACTGTCTCTCGAGCAAACAAACGTCGACACCCCGAGCTGCTAGCAAGGCTGACACGGTGAGTCCCCCAATGCCGCCGCCGACTACGACCACCTCATGCGTCATAAGCCAGACACTGACAACCAAAGCTCGGCAAGTAGCAAAACAGCGCTGGTCGCTGGCCCGCTTGCCGGCCCAAATTTCGGTAGATAAGGTTCGATGAGTAGGAGAATGGAGGTGATCCCGTTAAAGACGAAGTGAATTACGATGCAGGGTAATAACCGCCCGGTGTAGGCCCGAATAATGGTCAAAGAAATGCTTAGCATTCCTACCGCAGCGATGACTCCGAAATTGGGCCAGTACTGCGGTACATGAATAAGGGTAAATAATCCGAGAACTAAGAGTACAGCTCCGGACACGCCCACAAGCCTTTGTAATGCTGCGTAGAGCACACCGCGGTAAATAAACTCTTCAACGAAGGGTGCGGTTAATACCGCGAGCGCGGCGATCAGGTAGCGTGCCGCGGGTGAACTCTTAATTATCTGCTCCAATTGCGTGGGCTGGTCGGCGCCTATCAAGTTTGCGATTCCGGTGCCCGCAAGAAAGAGTGCAACTCCCAGTCCCACACTCCTCCAAAAACGGATCCGACCCGACCAACCCCAACCTAAAGAAGCCAGGAAAGGGCGTTGCCCAAAGCGCGTCACCAATACCCAAACCAAAGCGAAGGTGAGCAGGTGAGTTGGCAACAGGGCCAAAACCTGCAGAAAAATAGCAGTCTTGTCAGTTAGTGCGAGTGCAGCCAGGTTGTTGACGTATTCGGGAGAGCCGGGATCCAGACCACGCTGCAACGAGTAGGGAACTAGGAAAAATAAGGGAATGATGGCGAGTAGGATAATGCTCGCAACCCAAACCAGAAACGCGCCCCCAAGTCCCCAGCGCGGATTGTTAGGATCGATTGGTTCGTGAACACCAGGAGTGACTGTCCTCGCCGGACCAGCAGGTGTAAGCTCACTCGCTATCGGAAACGTTGACTGGCTATCTGTAGGCACGTATTGAGGAGTGTATTGGACCTGTCCCCAAGTGGTCAAACATGAAAGCAATGGGGAGCTTCGAGGCTTTCTTCAGGGACGTTAAACCGCGGGGTATCCAATCTCCAGCATCGAGGGACCAATACGAGGAGCGGCCAGCATTAATCCGATTATGGTCTTGGCGTCTTCTATCTCGCCCGCCGTGATCATTTCCAATGCTTGCCCGAACGGAAGTCGTAGGACATCAACAATCTCATCGTCCTCCAGTTGTTGTTTCGTCTCCGTCATCTCGGTGGCTAGATACACCCACATTTTCTCTTCACAGAACCCGGGTGACACGAAAAATTCAGACAACTTATCTAGTCTGCCGGCCACGAAGCCAAGTTCTTCCTCCAACTCCCTGGCCGCCCCCTCTTCCGGGAGCTCACCCCTATCCAACGATCCTGCCGGCGCTTCCAGAAGATAACGCACGGCTGGATGACGATACTGGCGCACCAGCGCGACACTACCGTCTTCAAAAACCGGGATAATCACCGCGCTGCCGGGATGGTGGACCACTTCGCGGGGATAGGTCTTGTCACCTTCACGCACAGTGTCGATAGTGACATCAAAAATACGCCCGCGAAAAATCTCGATGCTTTTCAGAAGTTGAGGAACCTGTTTCTGCGATGATGACATGATGCTTTTCGCTGCTGTCCCAACGTTAGAGTGACATGTTAGTTCACGGTTGTTCAACCCAAAGACATTGCTCGGACGACTGGTGTAATCGCTTTCAATTCGCGATTGGGATCAGCACCTATTTACAGAACCGGGAGCGGTAGCGACCGCACTCACCACGCCAGGAAGTTGATTCCCTGGCAGCAATCCGCCTGCGCTTACTCCGCCACCGGCCAGTTTTCCGCACCACCTATGCGCGGCTCGT
The DNA here is from genome assembly GCA_013811945.1 of Pyrinomonadaceae bacterium. Taxonomy (GTDB): domain Bacteria; phylum Acidobacteriota; class Blastocatellia; order Pyrinomonadales; family Pyrinomonadaceae; genus PSRF01. The sequence continues at coordinate 11,059 of JACCUI010000243.1, forward strand.
TGAATACTGCCTGGCTTGAATGCGGTCGCTACCGCTCCCGGTTCTGTGGCGGACGCTGGCCCTACGCTTCCCGATCTAAGCACTGCCGCTTCTCATTCCTGACAAATGCCCCAGACATTTCCTTGATCAGCGCCTGGGCCTCGCCAATCAGATAGAGAGAACCGCTAAAACAGACCAGCCCATCCGCGGGGGTGCACTCGATGGCTTCCCGTATAGCGCGACCCACCGAAGTCGCCGTGAAGATTTTCTGAGGCCCGATAATACGCGATGCTAATTTTTGCAGTCCGTCCAGGCTTGCAGCCCGCGGGTTATTCGGCTTGGTCAAAACTAACCTGTTCGCGACAGGGAAGAGATTCTCTGCCATCTGCTCAAGATTCTTGTCACGCATCGCGCCGAAAACGAGTGTCACCGGCGCGCCTACGAACTCATCAAGGTACTCACGGAGGGCTCTAGTTCCAGAAGGGTTGTGTGCACCGTCGAACAAAAAAGCCGGACGTCCTTCCCATAGTTCCAGTCTTCCCGCGTGGCTGGCCGTTTCTATCCCTTCGATAATCGCCGAACGCGAGATGGCGAACCCGCGAGGACGCAGTGATTCCGCTAACCGGATCGCCACTGATACGTTTATGACCTGATGGCGCCCTCGCAAACCGGGTAGCATATTCTCATAACGGTCCTGTTCCGTTTCGATGGTCACGCGCACGCGACCATCTCGCGTCACGCTTTCCACTGTTGCACTGCATTGATCGACGCTCGGTTGAACGTCAACAAGCTTACATCGCCGCAAAATCATATCTAACGCCTGGGCAGGCTGGGGTGCGATTATCGCAGTGCTGCCAGGGCGAATGATTGCCGCTTTCTCCGTTGCTATACTCTCAAGCGTTTCGCCGAGATATTCTTCGTGGTCTCTTTCGATTGGAGTTATAGCGACTAACTCAGCTCCCGCCACGCTGGTAGCATCGAGCCGCCCACCCAGTCCGGTTTCGAGTATTGCTAGTTTCACCT
>JACCUI010000279.1 GCA_013811945.1 Pyrinomonadaceae bacterium
GGCGCTACTGGAAGGAAGCCGGCGTGGATCAAAAGATCGACCTGCGACTCGGTCCAGTGAGTCTTGAGGAGAATCAGAATTGATGACGCTGGAGCGGGGGCGCGCTGCGCTTTGCCCACCTTCCCAACCTGCGATATTTGCAAAGCTTGAACTGTTAGTTGTTGAGTAGCGTCCCTAGCTTGGCCTAGCGTTTCATCGCTAGGGTCAATCCGTCGCCGACGGTGAGCATACTAAGTGTCACCCGCTCGTCGCGATGCAGTTTCTCATTTAACTGACGAATCGCGACCGTGTCTGGATCATTCACATTGGGATTGGCAACTTTGCCTGACCAGATCGTGTTGTCGATGGCGATCAAACCCCCAGGGCGGAGCAACTGCAAGGCGCGTTCATAATAATTCTCGTAGTTGGTCTTGTCGGCATCGATGAACGCGAAGTCAAAACTCCCGCCTTGGTTTGCCCCCAGCAGTGCGTCCAACGTCTCCAGCGCTGGACCAATCCGCAGGTCGATCTTTTGATCCACGCTCGCTTCCTTCCAGTAGCGCCTGGCGACGGCTGTGTATCCCTCGCTGATGTCGCAGGCGATGATGCGACCGTCGTCCGGCAAACCCAAAGCGACCCAAAGGGCACTGTACCCCGTGAAGACTCCAACCTCGAGCGTTTTCGTCGCACGCAGCACCTGCACCAGTAGCTGCATAAACTGACCCTGATCGGGGCCAATCTGCATTTCCGCGTTTTCCAGTTGCTGCGTCTCCTCGCGCAAGCGCCGAGCTACCTCCGATTCGCGAATAGAGGTAGTGAGAAGGTATTGATAGGTGCGTTTATCAATCGGGGAATAACGGGACATTGCTTCCTCCATCTAGGGAGCTGCCTAAAAGTTCTTTAAAATAGCAAGTTTCTGATTCACTGTCCCCTAGGAACCAAATATTTAGAGGCTGGAAGTACCAGAGGAAATTTTAGGGCCGTAGAAGCGGAATAGATCGCTTGCGTCACCCACATAGGTAGAACATTTGGCTCCTCTGGATAGCCTTGCAGTCATTGAGAGGCTAAACTTAGCAAACAAGGCCCGCTTGAGGAAGGATTGAAGGAATTGGTACTAGTTCAATCTCGCCGCAAGCGATTCCGAAACAGACCTCCGGCTGTCGTTGCGGCTATGCCGCCTGATGTGAGGCGGAGGCTACGCCCCGCCGTTAGCTGACTCTTTATTTTGTGGGGCTATGCCCCGGGGCGGAGCCCCCGTCATTAAGGGAGACATTGACGGAAGGGCACAGCCGCTTCCTCACATCAGGCGGCGAAGCCGTAACGATGATCGAAGATTACCAGTACCAAGAAATCGAAGGCGAAGGATCAGTTGCGAGCAAACTTCTGGTGAAACTATGGAGCGATCCCCGGAACTTGAAGATCTGACACGTAAACTGTACGACGCAGTCTCCAGCGCTGATGCTGCGGTTTTCGAGCAGTACCTTTCGCGAGGCGAGAGCTGTGTAGTTATCGGCACGGCGCCGGATGAGTGGTGGAAAGATTGCGCTGCAGCGCTCGAGCCCATCCGGAAACAAATGGCTTCGGTGGGCGACGCGGTTGAGCTAGTCGCAGGTGACGTGCGGGCCTACCGCGAAGGAGGAGTGGGTTGGGTGGCGGATCAGCCAACGCTTAAGCTAGGATCCGTTACTGCGTTGTGCCGGCATACTTCGGTTTTCGTGCGGGAAGAGGGCGAGTGGCGAATCGTGCAGCACCACTTCTCAATTGGAGTATCGAACCGCGACGTGCTCGGGAGCGCGGCAGGAAAGTTGGGATGACGATTTACGGGGAATTATTAAGATGACAACAAATCAAACAGAGCGTGCGAATCTACTCACGCGTCTCCACACCAAGGGTGAACCTTTGATTCTCTTCAATGTCTGGGATGCCGGCAGCGCCCGAGCCGTACAAGAAATTGGGGCTAAAGCAATTGCCACGGGCAGCTGGTCGGTGGCTGCTGCTCAGGGTTATGCCGACGGTCAAGAGCTCCCATTTGAAATGGCGGTGGTAAATCTTAAACGGATCGTTGCGAGTGTTGATCTTCCAGTGACGATCGATTTGGAGGGCGGCTACGGGGATAGTGCCAGCGAACTACAAGAGTCTGTCACCAGGGTTATCAAAGCCGGTGCAGTAGGAATAAATTTTGAGGATCAGATTGTGGGCGGAACCGGACTCTATTCACTGGAAGGTCAGCGCGCTCGTATTGAAGCGATCCGTGAGGCGACGGAACAGACATCGATTTCCCTTTTTATCAATGCGCGCACTGACGTTTTTCTCAAGGCTGATCCTGCTAGCCACAGTGAGGAACACCTTGAAGAGGCAATACGCCGGGCCACGGCTTATGCAGAAGCCGGGGCAAGTGGATTTTTTGCCCCAGGGCTGATAAATGCCAAATACATTGAAAGACTATGTGAAGCTTCTCCGTTGCCGGTCAACATACTGGTAATGCCGGATGTGCCTTCGTCAAAACAACTCGCTGCCTTGGGGGTGGCGCGCATCAGCTATGGAGCGGGTCCATATCGTCTCGTGATGGAGACTTTGAAAGACGCGGGACGTAAGGCACTTTCAATGAGTTAGCAGCGGTTTTCCGACTCTCAATCAATTTTCCGCAGCGGGCTCATTAGGGATGACATCAAGCGTTGATTAACAGACTGCCAGAGTAACAGCGGATCGACTTTGCCTGAAACTACTAATCGTTACCTTCACTCGGGATATTTGTTCAATGCAAAGTGTTAGATTTGTTTCTTAAACATGAATGACACCAGCCTGGGAAGCTTGTTTTGGTCGGCCTCATGCCACCACTCCCTGAAACTTTGGACCGAGAGACCATTCTGAGCGGCGCCTTCTGTGAAGTCAGAGAGATGATGCACGAACGCTTGAATCTCAATCGTGTCCTGCCCGCGTTGAAAATTGGCTTTGGTCCCTTGATATTGTCGGAACGGATGAAGTTCGCAAATAAAAAACTGGCCCCCGGCCGCAAGCGAGCGATGGGCCTCGGAAAAAATTAGGGACAGGTCGCGAACGTGTTCCAGTACCAGGTTACAGACTATCAGGTCGACGGATTCGGTTTTACACGGCCAGTCTTTGGTGAGATCAGCAACGGCAAATAGGACGCGCTCGGATTTTATCTTCCCTTTAGCCTGCTCGAGCATACCCACCGACAAATCGAGTGCACAAACTCGCTGACCAAGCTGGGCTAGTAGGAGAGTGTTCTTGCCTGTCCCGCAGCCAACCTCGAGAACGGTGTGATAGCGCCGGCGGTTTAGAGTCTCTTTGGTTACAAGCTGATCGAGATCGCGTGTCAGATTGCGATCAGAATCGTAAGTGATGGACCAGTCGGTATACGCGTCTTGAATGTTCACGCCAGATGTACAGATGTTCGGGTCTAGATCTTCGCGAATGATGTGCAGCCCTCGCTGGTTGGTTCGTCAGCGGGCGGCATAAACCGGCGATTGGCCCACCCGATCGTCCAACGCTCTGGAAGACACGCCTCCTTTCACGAGAGCGTACGAAATCCTTTAGCCCGCCGCCGGTTAGATTGCGCGGCATTATGGACTTCTCAGTGTTTTGCTGTCGAGTACAGAATGAATGAAGATGGATACGGAAACTGGCAGGGTTAGAAAAACTTAAAGCGTTGACGCTAACGAAAGCCAAGCGGGGGTAAACCTCCCTTCCTTATCTGCAAGTTAACGGAGCTGGAGAGGTGAGATTCAATGTGTTTTCGAATCCTGAAGGGATTTAATTCAATAGCCGTGGGCGAACGTTTGCGCGATGCCCATGGAGGACCGGAGAAAGGTTCCTGACCCTGAAAGGGTCATACACCGCCCGCGGGTGTGACCCCTTCAGGGTCAGGCATTTTTCCTTCGCCTAACCCGTGGGCGTCGCTGAACGCTCGCCCACGGCTATTAACTTAAATCCCTCCGGGATTATGCCAAAAACCAAACTGACGCGGGCAGCTCTGCCAACGACATCTATTCTCCGGCAGCTGCGGCACAAACCGGCTATCTTTTCAAGGGGTCGATTGCGGCCTTCAACTCGACCAGTACCCGCGCGGCGCTCCGAGTTCGGCCTCCTCAACTGAAAGCGGCGCGCCCTCTCCCACAAGATAGCGGCGTTAATTTTCATCATCGAGCGAGGTTAAGCCTTTCCGCCGAGAGAAGCGGCGATCCGAGCAAGCCAGGCGACGCGCTTATCAAGTTCGGCGAAGCGCGGATCGTCGGTCTGCCGGCGGTGGTATCGGAAAAAAATCTGTTGCAGGACGACGGCCAGTTTAAAGACGGCGAACACTTCATAGAAGGTGACGTTGGCCAAATCGAGACCCGTCCGCTCGCCGTAGCGTTCGAGGATCTCCGCGCGCGTAAACCAGCCTTCGCGGTAGGTGACGGAGGTCAGGGCGTTGCGCTGCGACACCGTCGAGGTGTGCACCCAGTAGGCCAGCAATATCCCCAGGTCCATGAGCGGGTCGCCGACGGCGCTCATCTCCCAATCGAAGACGGCGACAACGCGCCCCACGTCGAGCGCGTCGAGCATTACGTTGTCGAGTTTGAAGTCGCCGTGCACAAGCGTCGGCCTCGGGGCGTCGAGCGGCAGGCACTCGGTCAGCCATGCGGCGAGCGTATCCATCTCCGGCAGCTCGCTCGTCTGCGACCCTTTCCAACGTTCGCTCCACCCCCGCACCTGCCGCTCGACGAACCCGGCGGGTTTGCCGAGGGCGATCAGTCCGTGCGCATTGATGTCAACCGTGTGCAGTCTCGCGAGTGTGTCCACCAGAGCCTGGCTGACACGGGGACGCGCTGCCGGGTGATCAGCCAGTTCCGGCGGCTCATCGGAGCGCACGACGAGGCCGTGCCTCCGCTCCATGATGTAGAAAATTGCGCCGATTACGCTCGCGTCTTCGCAGAGCACGTAGGGGCGCGGCGCGAGCGGGAAGACCGGGTACACGGCTTCGAGGATGCGATACTCGCGCGCCATGTCGTGCGCCTTCGGCGGCACAGGCCCCAGCGGCGGGCGGCGCAACACGAACTCCTGCGTGTCGAAGCGCAGGAGGTAGGTCAGGTTCGAGTGGCCGCCGGGAAACTGCTCGACCGTCATGGGCGCGGCGGCGTCGAACTGCCCGCCCACCACGGCGGCCAGTTTCTCGCGCGCGTAAGCGGCGAGCGAGTCCCAATCGAGCTGCTCGCTCGCGCGCACGGGCCTGGTGTCCGACGAATCGAGCGCCGCGCCACGCAGCGTAGAATATGCTTTGGCGGGATTGGGTTCGTCACTCATGGTTTATTCAAGGCGTGCCTCTTTTTTGGAGTGCGGTGACCTGTCACCGCTTTTGCCCGCGGCGGCTTGACGCGCTTCCGGCAGCGAATTCACCCTATAAAGGCTGCGACACTTCAAGCCAGTCGCTGACGCCGACCACCGGCCCGACGTGGTGGCCGAGTCCGGCGCCGCTCTCGATCTCCCGCCCAGGCATCAGATTCTCCTCATTCCAATCTCTTCCCGGGCTTAGTCCTGATACTCGCTCAACTCCATGCGGGCGATTGATTCGATGTGAACTTCGTCGGGGCCATCCGCGAGTCTTAGAATGCGGACATGGGCCCAGTCCGCTGCAAGAATAAAATCGTCTGAGACGCCGGCCCCGCCGTGAGCTTGAATCGCCCGGTCCAGCACCCGCAACGCCACATTCGGGGCCAAGACTTTAATCATTGCAATCTCGGCGCGGGCCGCCTTGTTACCGACGGTGTCCATCATGTAGGCGGCTTTCAGAGTTAAGAGCCGCGCCTGTTCGATCTCAATCCTGGAATTGGCGATGTCGGCGCGAATCGTTCCTTGTTCGGCCAGAGGTTTCCCGAAAGCCACGCGCTCCGTCACGCGGCGGCACATCGCTTCGAGCGCGCGTTCGGCCATCCCGATTGAGCGCATACAGTGATGTATCCGCCCCGGCCCCAGACGCCCTTGCGCGATCTCG
>JACCUI010000288.1 GCA_013811945.1 Pyrinomonadaceae bacterium
GAGGTTTATCTCGCTCAGGACACTCAGCTGCGACGCCCTGTTGCGCTCAAACTTCTTCCATCCGACCTCATTCCGCATAAGGATCAATTGCTTCGGTTCGAGCAAGAGGCTTACGCCGCGTCCGCACTGAATCACCCAAACATCCTAACGATTTATGAGATCGGACAAGCAGATGATCTACGCTTCATTGCCACCGAGTTTATCGACGGTGTGACTCTTCGCCAACGTATAACCAGTAAGCAAATGGAATTGACAGAGGCGCTCGACACGGCTGTACAGGTGGCCTCCGCTCTGGCGGCAGCTCATCAAGCCGGAATCGTGCATCGCGACATAAAACCAGAAAACATAATGGTCCGGCATGACGGTTATGTAAAAGTTCTGGACTTTGGCCTGGCAAAGCTGACTGAATTTCAACGTCTCATTTCTGATCCTGAGGCAGAAACAGTCCGGGTGGTCAAAACTGAGCCGGGCTTGGTAGTAGGGACCGTTAGTTATATGTCGCCAGAACAGGCGCGAGGGCTTGAGGTGGATGAACGCACAGACATTTGGGGCCTGGGCGTTGTGATTTATGAGATAGTGGCGGGAAAAGCGCCGTTCGATGGCTTAACACAGAATGACGTCATTGCCTCGATTCTAAAGACAGAACCCTCGCCCCTTGCGCGTTTTTCGCCAAGTGTGCCGGCAGAACTCGAGCGGATCGTCAAGAAAACTATCCGTAAAGATAAAGGAGAGCGTTATCAAACGGTGAAGGATCTGGTGCTCGATCTGAAAAACTTGCGGCGCGAGATCGAGAGCGAAGAGCAAACCGAGCGCTTCATTCAACAAGAAGCGAGTAGCGTTGGTATCTTGCCGTTTAGAAACCTGACTAATGATCCAACCGTTAGCTTCTACGAGTTTTCGCTCGCCGACGCCGTGATCACCGAACTCGTGCGACTGCGCTCGCTTGTCGTGCGTCCGTCGTCTGCCATCGCAAAATACTTAGGACACGCAAAGGATCCTCTCGAGGCCGGTCGGGAATTAAAGGTTAATGCGGTCCTTGCTGCGAGTTTTTTGCATGCGGCCTCGCGGGTTCGCGTTACGGCACAACTGCTCGATGTAACGACTGGGGATGTTCTTTGGGGAGATCGCATTGACTCAGACGCAAGCGACATCATCACGGTGCAAGACATAATCGCCCAACGCATTGTTGAAGAACTGCAACTAAAGCTTGGCTCCGATGAGCGAATTGATTTGGCGGGTCACGCCACCTCCAACGCCGCCGCCTACGAGGAATATCTCCGGGGGCGCGACCGAGTGGGAAGGTATATCTACCACACGGTCGCCAACGAAGACATCGAGGCCGCCATCAAACACTTCCAACGTGCCATCGCACTCGATCCAAGGTTTGCTCTCGCTTATTGCGCCTTAGGCGGCTGTCATACGCAGCGCGTTTTAAAGGGGTCGGGCAAGTTCGATGATCTCGCGCGAGCTCGAGAGGCTTTCGATAAAGGCTTGGCACTTGATCCTAGGATCGTTGAAGCGCGCGTCTATATGGTTTTTGTCAACCTGTTCCGGGGGGAGAAGCAGAAGGCGCGAATCCAGATTGCAAAGCTACGGCTCGAAGCGCCCAACAATGCTGGCGTCCATTTTGTCAGTGGGGTCTTGTACCGTCTCGATGGAGAATACGATAAAGCACTACAGAGCTTTGATCGCATGCTGCGCCTCAATCCGGCCGAGCGTCTGACGGTAAGTTGGAACCGAGCACGGATGCTTATGTATCGAGGTCGCTACGACGATGCGCTTCTCGAACTCGATCAGGGGGCGGCGATCGAGCCCGACCATCCATTCCTTAGAATATTTCGGGCTAAAGTATTAGCAGTTCGCGGCGATTCGGCGGCTGCTTCCGAGCTGATGCAGGAAGTGCTAGTCAACCACCCGGAAATGGATGGGGTCCGTCCGCTCCTCGCCCAATGCTTGAGCGCACTGGGAGAACATGGAGCGGCGCGCGCACAGTTGACCGAGCGCGTAAAACAAGTTGCGCTGGCTGATCTCGATATCCCCTATTGGCTCGCTTCTGCTTACGCGGTCGAAGGCGAACGAGACGAGGCATTCAAGTGGTTAGAGAGGGCGATCAGTTTAGGTAACGAAAACCTTCCATGGTTTGAGTCCAACCCCGTC